>JAJXTU010000037.1 GCA_021783475.1 bacterium | reverse complement strand
TTATGCACGATAACTCGCTTTCAGATAAAAGGATGTTGTTTGAATTTCCATTCACGAATTTCATGGCAAAAAGCATCTTGTTGTAAAAAATGAATGCCTCTTTCAGTATACTGTGTTCTTTTGGTGACCATGGTACGAAATTATCCATATTTTTAAGAATTAGCCAGGGATCTGATAGTCTTAGAGGCTTATAATTTTTTGCCAGAGGCAGTCTATAAACCTGTAATAAGAAATCAATATCCATTAGACTGCCTGGTCCCAGTTTTATGTCCATTTTTGGATCTAAGTTTTTATCTGTTCGTTCATTTATTACTCTATTTCTTATTTTCAATAGATCTTCCAACTCTTCTTTGGAAAACGTTTTGTAACAAAATTCTCTTGTTAACATAATCAAAGATTTTGCCAGATTAAAATTTCCACAAATAAATTTTAATTTTGAATAGGCAATTCTTTCCCAGGGCTCCAAATATTTTTCATAATAAAATTTATAAGCCGATAGGCTTCTTATTACCTCTCCATTATCCCCTTCTGGTCTGAGTCTGGGATCGAAGTAGAGAGGGAAGCTTGTATTGTCGTGAGTATTTAGAAAGTTTATAATAGCTTTTTGAGCATTTTTGTGTAAGGTATAAGACTCTGTGTCTGAGTCCTGGTCTGAGTGGACGAACAATATATCCAAATCAGAGGTTATAGTCAGTCTCCCAGTTGCGAAATTTCCAAGAGCCAAAAGAGCAACTTTGTCCTTGTAATTTTCGGGAACATTTTGGGAAAAACAGTATTCACATAGCTTTTGGCCAAGATATGAAATCTCTTTTTGAACCCAGGTTTCATTTCTCATATTTGTCAGATAACTTTGTGAAAAATTTAAAATCTCTCTAAAGATTGAACTGCTAATATTTTTCTTGTTAAATATAATTTCTCTATCTTTTATGCTCTCGAAGTCAGATTCTTTCGTTTCTATAAGGTAGTCAAGATATTCTGGCTCATTTATAATTTTGCTTAATAGATATGGGCTAAAATTTGAAAAAGAAAGAATTAGGTTTTTTAGATATTTGTTGTCCATAAACACCTGAAAGAAGGTATCTTTTCCTTTCATATTCGAAAGAAACAGAGAAAGATTTTTTAAGGTGTAGTCTGGGTGATTTGTTTTGCATATTTCTATTAGCAAGTCTTCGAGCTGGTAGGACAATGACTCTTGAAATTTTGTGCTGCCTAATTTTAATAACAGTAAATATTTAGAAGATTCTTTTATGTCTGAAAAGGTGTTTAAGCCTTTTGAGATTTCGCTGTTAAAATCTATTAGTAGCTTTTCAACGTCTTCTAAACTATCTTCGTCAAATTCAATTATTTGAGAGATGCCCTTGTTTAATTTTTTTCTTTTAATCCAGGAATATTTATTAAAATATTTATCAAATACGCTTCTTATATTTTTTTTGTGCTCTTTTATGCTCTCTATAAGGTCTCTTTCAGAATCCAAATTCATAAGCTTGCTAATTATATTGTTTTGCTCGCAATCCTTGCTGAGCTCGTGAGAAATTTGATTGTTGTATATCATTAGAAGATGCTCAATCCTTCTTAGGAAAATATAGCCATTATAGAGTTTATAAAATTCGTCTTCTGATATAAAACTAAATTTCAATATTTTTTCTAAAACTTTAATTGTGTTTACCTCTTGTAGTTCTGGATATATATGGCCGTAAAGAGTCTGAAACAGCTGGCATAAGAATTCAACATCTCTAATTCCTCCTGCTGATCTTTTTAATTCTGAGGAGTCATCCAAGATCTGGCTTTCTATTCTTTCTTTTATTTGTATTATCTGATCTATTCTATTTTCCAATGGGAAATTTGGATATATTATTTTATTAAGAGATTTTAAGATTTCTTTGCCCAGATTAATATCTCCTGCAACAGGCCTAAACTTTATCAATGATTGCCACTCCCAGGGATCTGCCCATTTTTTCCAATATTCGATTGAGGCATTTTCTTTTGGCAACAGAGCTCCATCTGGTCCTTCTGGCCTGAGATTCATGTCTACGTGGAAGAAAAAGCCATCTTGGGTAAAATCTGAGAGAACCTTTATATAAAATCTTGCCAATTTATTTAGTAATTTTACCTCTTCGTACTCTATGTTCTGAGATGAAACGAAGACCAGATCTACGTCAGAGCAGTAATTTATCTCCCTGCCGCCAAGCTTCCCTCCCGCAAAAATGGTAAAAAGGGACATTTTCTTATCAAGCTTTTCTTCAAGATGACTGTGACATACATTTAAAATCTCTCTCAAAAGTGCTTCATACAGGGCACTAAGTTGTAGGGTGGAATTCTTTAGGTCTAAACTCCCCTGAATCTCCCTGGTCGCAATTCTAAGATGTTCTCTTAACTTCAACCTCTTAAGAGCATTTATCTTGTTTTCAAAACCTTTAAATATTTCAGTAGTTCTTTTAGCCTCAAGGATATAACTTTCTAAGTCCAGATTTAGCTCAAAATTTACCGAGCTAAGCAAGTCCATATAGTTTGGATGCTGTAAAAGTATTTTGGTAAGGTAAATGCTAGAAGAAAGTATCGTAAAAAGCCTGTATGCAAAAAGAGGCCTTTTTACCAGGTCGCTGCATAGAAAATATGGTGATGGCGAGTGATCGAGTATCCTTAAAAAATTATTTTTTGTAAACTCAATATCGGTAATTTTAAGATTGTGTTTTTCGATAATCGAAGAGAAGAAAGCTTCTGGGTTAATATTGAGGTTGGCTGATTTTAAGTTCATTTAATGGGGTTATGTTTGATATTTTTTCAAAATAAACGTTTACCTTATCAAATCTAAAGTAATATTCTATTTTCTTCTTTAAAAGATTTATGTCAAATGTGTCGTATATAAAAATTCTTTTTGGTTTATCTGTGAGGCTGCTTGTCGGTAAGAGACTGAGAGCCTCAAAAGAAATCTTTTCACAGGGGTCTAAAATTGTTATTTTGCTTGGAAAAATCTTAGATGCCACCTCGTTTATCTCATCTTTTATTATAGGGTAGTGTGTACAGCCCAATAATATGCCTACTGGATCGTGCATGTTTATATTTATTTGAAGATATTTTTTTATAAGATCTTTTATTTCTAAGGACGGATCTTTTAATTCTATAGCGTCGACAAGCTGCGGGCAGGCTACTGGATATATGTCGTAGTCAGATGTAGAGAGTGCTCTCTCAAAGGTCTGGCTCTCTATTGTGGCCTTTGTGGCAAGGAGTATAAGATTTTTGTGATGAAAGGTTTCTTTTATGAAGCTTATCGTAGGCTCTATGGTGCCTATTATAGGGGTGTTTGTGTCTTGTTTTAATTTATTTAAAACTGTGGATGATGACGTGTTACAAGCGCTGATAATTAAATCGCAGCCCTTACTCTCCAGAAAGGAAATAATATTTTTTACTATGTATTCGAGCTGCTCTATATCCTTGTTTCCATAAGGTACATTTATGGTGTCAGCGACATAAAATATGTCGTCTATTAGCGGTGAATTGCTATTTATAATAGAGTTTAAGATGTTTACTCCACCCAACCCCGAGTCAAAAATACCTATTTTCAAGATAAAACCTCCATGTAATTTTAAAGCAGTATAAATATTATTTTATCATTTTTTATAAAGATAGTAGTATTTTCAAGAGTTTAATTTATTAGCTGTCAATGATTTAAATTCCTATGAAGACGCTGAAATTTTCCCTTGTTCCAATATGCATTACTACTACAACTATTTCCTGCTCTCTAACCTGATAGGCTATACGATATTCAACTCCCGAAACCTTTAAATGATAAGAATAGATTGATGATAAATCGCCTTTTAATAAGTCGCCAATGAATGGATTTTCGGCTATCTTATCAAGAGCGATTAATATTCTGGTTTGTGCAGGTTTATCGAGCTTTTTAAGATCCCGTACTGCAGAATTAAGAATAACCACTTCATACACTTTTGTTCTCCCGTTTCAGGTCTGCAAGCGAGACATATTCTTTTTTACTATATTCCTGCTCTGCTTCGGAGACCAATCTGTCTAACGCCTTGCTTAGCTGTATCTGGTATTCTTTTAAGGTCTGTTCTGATACTGGCTTACCATCTTTGGCTAAGTCGGCTTTAATAAGGTCTTGAAACTCATCTGCTACACTACGAGGCCTTAATATAATCTGTTCTCCTTCTACAATCACCTTAATTTTACTGCCCGTGCCAAGCTTAAATTTATCCCGAATTTCTTTGGGTAGAACGAATTGCCCTTTAGAGCTTATGGTTACATCATATTCGATCATGCTGTTAACCTCCAAAATAAGAAGTAAGATTTCTTACTTATATTATATACTACCCGACCTGGAATATCGAGTGGCAAAAAGGAGATTTGTTAACGGACGCAGATTTTACCCCCCATAAGAAGACGATAATTTTTTCACTATCATGGGAGAGATATTAAAGAACAGGCTGTTCTTTAATAAGAGTTTTTATTTTCTTCTGAGAAAAGTGAAAGAATTAATTTTTAATAAAATTTGGTGGAGGCGGTGGGAATCGAACCCACGTCCACAAAGTAATGCAAAAACCGTCTACGAGTGTAGTCCAAAGTTTTAAATTTCGTCTTCTTGACCCGCCTTGGACACGGTTCTTGAAGACTAAGACCTGTTTATTAGAAGAAAAGTCCAGGTCAAGCTTCTCTTCTTCCCCTCTAAACTAAAATTGTGTGTCGAAGGGGAGCACACAAAGTGTTACATCTACTCCGAAGAGTAGACTAAGCTGCTAAAGCTAAACTGTTATTATTGGCAGTTAATTTTTTGGCGTTTTTTTACGAGGCCAACGCCACCTCGACTCGCAAGCTTTTACATAAAACTCTATGTCGAAACCTTTCGCCCCCGTTCATTTACAATATTATTATAGATCAAATATGCAAAAAAGTATATGCTATAAATTGCTTTATTGAGGAATTAATAAAATTATTTGAAAATTCGTCACTGTTTCAGTGTTGAAATTTTCTTATTACAAAGTTAGCACTTTTTTATAACCTACTTAAAGATGGGATACTATTTGGCAGTTTTATTATGATATTATTATATTTAGTGCTCTTTTATTTTCAATTTTTGAAAGGAGAAACTAATATAAAATGTATGTAGAAAATAATATTAATATGTTTGAAGAGTTTAAAAAATGGGCAGTGGTTGGCGCAAGTCCTAAAAAAGAAAAATATGGGTATAAAGTTTTTAAAACTCTTGTCGGAAGAGGGTTTACTGTGTATCCTGTGCACGTGGCAGCAAAGGAGATTGACGGTTTCAAGGTGTATCCGAATATAAATTCTTTACCAGAGATACCAGAGGCAGTGGTATTGATAATCCCACCAGAAAAAACATTGTCGGTGCTAAACGATATGGTTAAGCTAAATATTCACAACGTATGGTTTCAGCCTGGCTCAGAGTCTGAAGAGGCTATTGAGTTCTGCAAGAAAAACGATATAAACTTTGTATCAAAGGCTTGTCTAATGATGGACGTTTCACCGGAAAGCTTCAGGTTTGAAATCTAAGTTCATTGATTGCCTAATCTTTCTCCTAGAGAGGATTCCAGACAGCTGGGATAGCGCTTTTTCATCTATTTGCGGTAATATTTTGTTCTTTTTGCTACCAAGGACAAGGGAGCTGATTTTAAAAAATCTCTCTATAGTTTTTCCTGATTGGCCAGATGAAAAAAAGCACGAGGTAGCGGTGAAAAATTTATCGCATTATATTCTAAACCTCATTGAGTTAGTAAAGGCACGCAATAAGGATATAAAAGAAATAATGAAAAATGTAGAAGTAGTAGGATTGGAAAACTTTTCACAAGTACGTAAAGAGAAAAAATCTTTTATAGTTGCCTCTGCCCACTTAGGTAATTGGGAGCTTTTAGCTACAATGTCTATAGGCGTCGGGATTCCTATTGCAATTATTGTAAAAGAACAGGTTAGAGACATCATTGACAAATTATTTTCTTTTCTTAGGCTCACCAAAGGAATAGTGCTGGTAGAAAAAGAAAATGCTCTGAGAGAGGGATTAAAGATAATTAAAACGGATAAGCTATTTGCTCTATTATCAGATCAAGATGCTGGGAAAAATGGAGTTTTCGTTGATTTTTTTGGGATAAAATCTTCTACATATCCTGGAGCTGCATTCTTTGCATATAAGGGCAATATAAATCTTTATACTGCCTTTACTTTTAGAAAAGAAAGAAATAAGCATTGCTTAATAATTGAACCAGAAATAAAAATTGATAGATCATTGCCAAGGGATGAGTGGATTTTTCTTGCTATGACTGAGATAGCCAAGAGAACTGAAAGTATGATAAGGCTCTATCCTGAGCAATGGCTTTGGTGTCAGAAGAGATTTAAGACTTTACCTACGAAGGAGGTAAACAAAGAACTTTATGGCTAATAGACCTGGAAAAAAGAACCCATGGCTGATTTTGCCCGGTGAGGGTGTAGGAGATATAAGGCTGGGTATGAATCCCGATGAAGTTAATAAAATTTTGGATACTGAGCCAACAAGCAGCAAGGATTTTGAACTTGACCGTAGATTTTTTAAAATTGAAGGATTTGAGCACGCAAATTTGGAGATGTATTACGAAAGCATTGATAATAATTGGGTTTTAAATATGATAAACGTATATGCTTTTCCAGTGATGTTCTTGAGCAAATTTTATGTGACAAAAGAGGGTATTTGTTTAGGGGAACATATTGAGAGGGCTTTAAATGCTTTTGGTACACCAAATATATCTGACGATCATCCAGATAGCTCTACAATTGCAGAGGTCTATGCAAGGTATGATAAACAGGGCATTGCATTTTCTACTGATGATGCGCTAATAGTTCACGTTGGAATTTATAAATCCTCTGAACTAACTTAAAAATATCGACCAATAAAGCTTGCTTTTAATCAAATTTTAATTTTTGTTGGTATAATTAAATAAAGTTTGGTATTGGTGGGTATTGTATATTAAGTATAAAATATTTTTCTTGATTATTTTAATTTTTACAGTTTCTTCTTTTTCTTCAATTGGCTATTCTGAAGGAAGAGAAGGCTCTAAGGCTCTTGTTTTAATATTGACTGATTTTTATGGTCCAAAAGATAATTTTCTAAAAGAAGTTAAAAGTGCAGTTAAAGAAGACAGCTTTTTTAGTAATTTTGGGGAAGTAAAATTCGTAGATCCAAGGGAGGCAAAGATGCATGTGGCTGTAAATAAGGATCTAAAGGTGGATGAGTTTAGCAAAAAAGCTCTCCTTGATAGGTCACATGGTCCTTTAGATGATAAGGTTGCAAAGGATATAATTGATAAATACAAATCAGACAAGCTTTATGTGTTTTCTTTTTTTGATACAAACCCTGTAAGCCCTATGGGTTGGAGACCGGTGGATCCTTTGAGATATGTTTATCTAATGACTGATAGATTGAAAAGACTGACACAAGGATGGGTGGAAGTCGATGCATGGTTTGAAGTCTACAACAAAGACGGTAAATTAATATATCCTTCAGGTGAAGAGCAGCTTCCATCAAAACAAGATTTACAGGGAACAATATTGTCTTTTAGCGATCTATATGAAGGAGAGACGGGACAGAGAGTGTGGCCAAAGTGGCCTGATGCAAAAGCCTTTAAGATATATTTTAATGCCAATCAGAGTTCTGAAATAAATACTCTTATAAAAGAGCTTACCACTCAATGAGATATCTTAATGTATTCTTTTTTTTGTTATGCTTCTTGCTGTGTAGTTTCGGCGTTTCCAATGCCGAAGATTTGTCAACTGTTCAAAACGTATTTTTTAAATCTACTCCTGATGCAGTAGCGGTTTTTGTCCAGATTCAGGGTGAGCCTAAATTTAGCTCTTTTAGGCTGGAAGATGGAAGAATAGTTTTAAATATAGAACAATCTAAAATTCTTAAAAAGGGTGCTATTATGCCCTCATCAAAAATAGTAACCAACATTCATTTTGCCCAAAATACTCCTGATATGGTGAGAGTGGTTGTTGGGAGCGATGTTAAGGCAAGTTACAACATTTCAAAGATTGATGGTGGTATACTTATAAGTGTGGGAAGTACCACTCCTTTATTAAACCTGGCAAACGGAATAACCAATGAGGTTCCTAAGTTAGTTCCCTATAACTATATTCCTGAGAAAAATCAACTTGCAAGCAATCAAAATTCTCAGGGAAACTCTAACCTGGTGCCAAACAATTCTAATCCTGAAAAATCTCAACTTAAGAGCGCCCAAAGTAATCAGTTAAATTCTAATCTTTATCCACCCATAAAAAATGCCAAACTTATTGTGATCGATCCTGGGCATGGCGGCTCGGATCCTGGATGTGTGGCGAATGGGGTTCAGGAAAAGATCGCTACGTTGGGAGTCGCTCTTCATTTGAAGCCTATACTAGAAAAGATGGGGTTCAAGGTCATAATGACCAGAGATACTGATAGAGATGTGTGGGGCAGACCAAACATGCCAGGTTATGATGCTGATGAGTCTGAGCTTCAGGCAAGAGTAAATATAGCAAACGAGAATGGGGCAGCTCTTTTTTTGAGCATTCACTTCAATGCCTGTGCTGATCCATCTATCCATGGCACACAAGTTTATTACTATAGCCCACAGAGTTATAGGTATGCAAGCGTAATGATTAATGACATTGCGAAGGCAAACCCAGTTTATACCGATAGACCAATTAGAAGGCCGTTTTGGGTAATAAAATATACCACAATGCCTGCGATATTGATTGAAACTGATTTCATTACTAACCCATCGGTAGCCTCTCAAATATATAATTCAGAATATCAAGAGAAAATAGCCCAGGCTATTGCCCAGGGAATTTATGATTCTTATAAGGAGATTTATCAATGAGAAATATACTTATCTTAGTTTTTATAATCGGTTTATTCTTTTTAGCTGGTTGTAATGAAAATCAAAATAATAATACGCAGCAGAATGAAAATAATTCCACAACTGTTCCACAACAATCAACTGCTACTGTCAATCACAATCAAAGATATGAAGCAATGATATATTGGGAGCAACAGGGAAAAATTGTCCCCGTAAGAAAGCAGGTTGGAACGATTTCTGAGTTGGTGAATTCACTGTTTAGAGGCCCTTCAGAAGAAGAAAGCAAGAACGGATATTTTACCGAATTGCCAAAGGTAAGTCCAAATAAAGTTATCTTGGAGGATGATAAGGTTTTGCTCGATTTGCCAGCTACTTTTTATGATGCGAGAGGCTCTTTTAGGGTCAGCAATATACTGAAGCAGATAGTATATACCTGCGAGAGCTTTCCTGGGGTAAAAAAGGTTGTATTTTTAAAGGATGGCAACCCTATTTCGGTTTTTCCAGGTGAAGGATTTGTGCTGGCACCTTATGTGGATAAAAATTCTATTAAGGGTCAAAATGGAGGATAGTCGAAATTAATTTTTGAAATTGTATAAGTATTTCTTCCATTAGCTTTTGATTTATACATATTGTTATCCGCGGTTTTAAATAAGATATTTTCCAGGTTGTTTGCTTCTTTGTTGTATTCTCCAGAAAAGTAAGCTATGCCTATGCTTATGCCGATCTTTGCCTTTAGATCGCTTATTGTAAAGGTTTCGCATATTTTCTCTATTATTCTTGACGCAATTAATTCGAGGTCATTTTCAGAAGTAAATGATTCTACTATCAAAGTAAATTCATCTCCGCCAAGCCTTACCAAAACATCCTGCATTCTTATAAGAGATTTAATTCTTTTAGCGACAATTTTTAGCAATTCATCTCCTGCATCGTGACCAAATGTATCGTTTATAGCCTTAAATTGGTCCAGATCCATTTCAAAAATTGCAATATTTAGAATTTTCTTGTTTTTATTCAAAATCTTTGTAATACATTCTTTTAAGAAAGACCTGTTATACAGACCGGTTAACTGGTCGTGATACGCAAGATATTTTATACTCTTTTTTATTCTTTCCTGTTCAATTTCAAGGTTTGAAATTTCTAACTTATTTGAAATATTTTTCGAGATCTCTTCTAAGAGCAATATTGTTTCTCTATCAAAGATTTTCTTATTACTCCATAAAGTGAGAGTGCATATATAGCTATTGTTAATTTTTAGAGGGATAAATATAGCTGAACATATTTTGGTAGATTTATCAAAATTCCTAAGAATATTAAAATTTTTATCATTTTTTATTTTTTCTATCAAATAGAACTCTTTATTCTTAATACCTTTATAAAAGTCAATAATTTCTTGATTGCTGTTATCTAAAAAGTTGAAAAATTTGAAAAACTGATCTTTAAACTCGTCATCTTTAGTTTGAATGGACTTAACCTTTATCTTGTTTCTCTCCTGAAACAAGAATGCACAAACCTCAATTTCTTCAATTTCAGTTAATATGTTACAGATTTTTTGCGTTATGTCATATAAATAAGTCTTCTCAATCAATATTGAGTTAATCTCTCTAATAGACTCGCTAAAACTTAGCCTTATCTGCTGCCTGGCAAGAAAACATGAAAGATTGTAAGAAAAAGCAATAAAAGTTAAAGTAAATAAAATAAATCCTAATAATATAAATAAGATAAATGGTACAGTTAGTTTTATGAACCTGTTTATTAAACTTTTCGTATAAGACGTTACTATTATGGTCTTTCCTCTTTCATACATTGGAAAAATTGCAGAAATAGTATTTTTCCCAAAAAATAGGGTATCCGTATAAGGTTTTTTTAAATCGGTTTCTGGAATATAAGGGTTATTAGTACTTGAGCTCAATATATTTCTGTCTGGATCGATAAAAGAAATTTCATAGTTTTTGAAGTTTGCCTGAAGGTTTCTTTTTAAAAATTCTACTATTGATAAGCGCCCTATTATCAACCTCCCACTGTTTGATAATTTTGTAGTAGTGGAAAATTCTTCTCCGTCTTTTAAGAAGACGTCTCCGTAGCAAGGATATGTGGTATTTATAAGGCAGACGGAGGAAGATTTTATGAGATCTGAATTTAATTCATGTGAGGTAGATATTATGTTATTATTTTTATCAATAAAAAGTATATATTCTATTTCTTTGGTCATTCTAAGAGTTTTTTCCATTGATGACATTATCTCTGAATTTGTCTTTGAATCACTTAAATTTTCAGAAAGCTCACACAGTGCAAGGTTTGTATAGTTTAGATAATTGTGTATTAACGAGTATGATTGATATGTTAGGCGCCTTATTTCCGACTTTTCATAGGACATAAAATTATTGAAAGCAGTCTTTGTTAATGACGATATTATTGTTATCGATATTATAACTAATATTAGATATGTGATGACAAAATATTTTAAAATATTTGATCTATTTTGTCTTCTTTTAGATCCACTAATTTTATTTAAAAAAGAATTTAGAAAGCACATAATCTTCATTTTAAATAATTCTCATCATAATTGTCAAATTCTAATAATTTTCTCATCAAACCTATGAATTGGTAGGTTTTCAGTAGTTTCAATTTCTGATTTTTAAAATTTAAGAAAATAAAGAAATACTTTAGTTATAGATTTTAAATTTTTGGTGTTAAAATTTAATCTATGAGTAGCCTATTTGCTAACTTTTTGTTTTTTATTTTGATAATTATATGGTCATACACGGCAATTGTTACCAAGGTGGCTTTGCAGTATATCGACCCATTTGAGCTTTCTTTGTTAAGAACTCTTATCGGTACTTTGTTTTTATTTTTGATCGCAGTTGCGCTAAAAAAACTTACAATTCCAAAAAATCTATGGTTAGTTATGATTTTAGGTTTTTTGCAAAACTCTTTATTGATGATCTTTTACAATATAGCTCTTGTACGAGGTGGAGCTGGTAAGGTGGTTTTATTAATCTATTCTATGCCATTCTGGACCATCTTTTTCTCAGTAATATTTTTCAAAGAAAAGCTATCTTTGCTGCAGAAGATTTCTTTTGTCTTAGCTCTTTCTGGGCTGATTTTTATTCTAAGACCATGGTCTTCAAGTTCCGATCTTTTAAGCTATATTGTGGCAATATTGGGTGGTCTTTCTTGGGCTGCTGCAAATATTGTGGCAATTTTCATTTGGAGAAGGGGAGAGAAAATCGACGGCATAACTCTTTCGTTTTGGCAAATGTTATTTGGTTTCCTGGGAGTTTTCGTTTTTATGTTTTTTGTAAAGGTATCAAGGCCAATGGACGTTAACCTAACCCTTATACTTGCTTTGTTTTTTATCGGCGTTTTGGCAACTGGGTTTGCATGGTTTTTATGGCTTTACCTTTTGAAAAATATCTCTCCTTCAGTGGTGGGCTTAACATCCTTGCTTGTGCCAATCTTTTCAATTTTTGAGGCCTGGTATCATCTGGGAGAGGTGCCTGAGAAATATGAGATTATTGGAATTTTTCTTATATTGACAGCACTTCTGTTGATTTATTTAAACTCTGTGATGAAAATTAAGCGAGATAAGACTCATCAAGATGTTTGATGGTTTTTCCCCATTCTTCAATGTTTTTTGAAAAAATGATATAACGTTGAAATCAAAATTGAATTTGTATATTGACACTAATCTTATTTTAATTATAATTTAATGTAATTCAAATTTTTATTTTAAAAATAAAAAGGGGCAGTGGGGGGATTTTCTTTTTGTAAGTACTATATCTACAAAAGGAGGTGGGATGTTTTTATTTTAGTAAGTTAGTTTTTTAGTTTTTACGTAAGGAGGAGATGAGTTGAGGAAATTTTCATTATTTTTTACTTTATTATTCGTTTTTTTGTTAACTTCATCTGCATTTGCAGGACCATTCTCGGATGTACCAGCTAATTCTTGGGCATACAAAGCAGTGCAAGATTTAGCAGCAAAAGGATTGGTCATTGGTTATGGAGACGGAACGTTTAGAGGCGACAGACTTGCCACTCGTTATGAGATGGCAATGGTAGTTGCAAGAATGCTCGATATGTATGAAAAAGGCCAGAATGCTCAAGATCAAAAGATCCAGCTAAACGCTAACGACATCGCAACACTTATGAAATTAGCTGATGAATTTAAGTCAGAACTTGCTTCTCTTAACGTTAGAGTTGCAGCACTTGAGAAAAAGGCAGCTCTTGATACTGTGAATTTCACGGGAGATGCAAGGTTTAGGCTTGCCTATCGAAAGCAGACTTTCTATGCTCTTGATGAGCCATACAAGGTTGCTTCTTTAGGGTATACGACTCAAAATCTACCTGGGACTACAATTAACGGATCTTACGTAATGCCAGTTGTAAACGGTCTATATCCAAATGGCGCACAAATTACAAAGCCCTTAGATAAAGAAGATACATTTATGCGCTACTATATAAGATTAAACGTTAATGCGCCAGTTGCAGACAACATATCTTATACTGGCAGGCTTTCAATGGAAAAGAACGCAGGCAAAAATGGGACAGGCGATCTTTCAAGCCCCTTTGGAAATCCAAATACTGGAGCTATTACTTCTGCATACAATGATAACGACAATAGATTATTCGTAGAAAGGTCATTTATTACCTGGAATCTAAATCCATATCCAGTAACGTTTTTACTTGGACGACTGCCTACTATGGTTGACGGTCAATATTTCAATAAATTCTTTCTTGATTCAGAGACTGAAGGGGCAATCGTAAGGTTTGACCTAAATAACTTTTTGCCACAGTCGAATCTTTCACTTGCCTGGGTAAAGTTTTTTGATGATGGCTTGATTACTGCAAGCAATGAAACCTACGGTTTAAAGGACAGAGATGCTTATATTGCGAGCTTTAAGTCTAAGATTTTTAATGCCTTTGGCTTAGAGGCTGATTATGGCACGATGCCCAATTTTACATATTTTTCTAACAATGTAACGTCTACTTCGGCTTCCAATCCTCAGTACGGAAAATATAACTGGTGGACAATTCAATCTGATTTTAACTTTTACGGAGTTAATTTCTGGGCTGGTTATGAGGGCACAAGCGTAGATATGCCTGCTGGCATTACCGGTTCTTCATCAAGCTATACTTATACTGGAATGAATTCTGTAAATGGTGGTGCTTGGAGAATCGGAGCGCTATATAAACTTCCCGTGGGCTATCTTTGGGGAGATTTTTATTTCGGAAATAACAAATGGTATAACCCTGTAGCATTTTTCTATTCTAGCTCTGATACCTCCTGGAAAGATTTCTATCAGGTATGGTATATATTGCCAATAGCAAAGAATACTACTTTGAAGTTTAATTATGAATATTGGAAAGGCAAGAAGCCATATGCTACAGATGTATCAAACCAAGTATATTATACTTTTAACCCAATGCAGCTTGATACCGATCAAAGATATTACATTCAGATGGATGTAAGCTTCTAATAAAATATGGGCGCAAGAAATTGCGCCCATTAAATACATTGTTAATCTTTATTTTACTTTATCCCCCAGAATGCCTCCCCATTCTACAACTGTAAAGCCATTTCTTGTTGGTTTCTCTAAAACAGGCGTTGGTATTTTGATTGGATTGTCAAGGGGACTGAAGTATAAAATTACTCTTATTACGGTATCTGGAGTAGGAGTGACCTCTAATTTTAGATTGTTCTCAATAAATTCTTTTGACAACGGACTTATCAGATAATAGTTAGCTCTTTTTAGGTTCTTCAGCCAATATTCTTTAAATTGAGCAGTTTCTTTCTTGCTCAAACCTAAGACTGGGAGGAATTTGTCGAAAAACAAACTAAGATCGTTGTAGCCTACAATCCAACCCTCAGTTGGCGTGAAGCTTTCGTTTAGATCCGCTTCGTAAAAAAGATAGTCATATTGTTTATCTATCTTGCCATTCTTTGTAACGTTTACAGTCCACTTCCCATTGTAGTCGGGAATGGTCTTTGTAATTTTGCCGTTTGGGTCTATTGATACGGTAACCGTGCTATCAGCAGTGGGGTAGAGATATATTGCAGGCTTTTTTACAACTGTGTGATCGATTGGTCTCCAGCTATCAGATTTTATATTGTCTATCTTTTCAAGATCTGTAATCAACTTGCCATCGCTTACGTATTTGTCGCTGAGACCATTTGTAAGAAAATCCTTTAGCTCGTCCTTAGTGTTAAATATGCATTCGAAACTGTCGCCTACTAGTGATGAAAGGTCCTTGTTCCTTAGATCTGGATATTGCTCCAATAGCGTTTTGAAAATGGAGTTTTCAGGATTGTCTTTAAAGCCTCTAAATAGGGTTAACGTGCCCTTTACATAATACTTTGCGTTTTCGGGAATCTGGTGATCTAAGAACCATGGCTTAATGGTTTCATTTTCATTATAGGTTTCAACGTTTAATTCGTTTTCTTCTATGGTTAATCCATATTCTGTTTCAGATTTTGTAAACTTTACATAATCTGAGCTGCCAAGAGAGCTTAGTACGCAATTGACGTCATTTTGCGGGCATGCAGTGCTGGCATGAGACACACTCTCAAAGGATGTAAAAAAAGTAAAAAATAAGATGATACTAAAAATTGAAAAAAGCCTAAATAATTTCACCAAAAAACCTCCTTTATTTTGGATTTAAAATTTTTCCTAAAAATAAAACTGTTCTTGTTTTGTTGTCCATTATTGCGAAGATAAAAGGATGATCCGCTATGAAATTTTTTATTGGAACAGGGTTGAAGGCTGTCGTAGTAAAGCCTATGGATGTAGCTGCAGCGGCCTCTGTACCAGTTTCATTTACATCTATATATGCTTGATGGATAACGTCTGAAATGTAGAGATTCTGAGACTTACTTATGCCAGAGAAATCAGCATCTGTAGTAAAAGCTGACTTCATTCCTAAATCGCTTAATTGTTTAACTAAGTCTGATGTGTAACTAAATTTAAATTTTGGAATCTTTATGTTTAATTCCTCAGGTTTCATATTTCTCAATATCGATCTAAACTCTTCATCGCTTAAATTTTTTATGAAATTGTCTATGTTTCCTTCTGGCAAAATTATTATTAAGGAAAGGCTATCTCCTTTATAGTTTAACTGCAGTAACTTTGCCGATTGATTTTCGTAGTAAAAAAATGCTCCATCTTGCTGCATAAAAGTCGTCTTTACTGGCTTATCTGGGGTAACATAAAAGTTTAGGTCTGAATCTTCTTTTGGATCAAACGATCTTTCCCAATTGCCCTTAAAGTAAATTGCGTTGGTTATAATCATACGAGTATCGCTACTTATACTGCTCGGATTTAGTAAATTTTTTATAAGACCGTTTGTGTTTTGTTCTATCCATGAATTTATGGTATCAGAACTATCCTTTGGGTTGTTTTGGAGATCTAAATTTTCAACGTGGGTGTCAAATAAATCAGTAGCATTGTTCAAGAAATCTTCTTCTGGTTGAAAACCATTGTCAAGCCATAGGGCATTTGCAATATTGAACTTATTTGAGCCAATTGAAGCGCTATCTATTATATCTTTGTAAGACTGATGAAATTGCTCAAGAGGTAAATTGTTATTTAGAACTTTGTCAAACTCATCTTTTGTGGTGCCACCTGCCCCCAAAGATGTTATAGAAAGAGCCGTATATATACTAAAAGGCGAGAAGACTATATTTTTATCAGAATTTAATTCTCTAAACATATTAAAGGCAAAAGTGTTGTTGTTTTCAGAAAGACTAGAGAGCTCGTCAACAGCATATGCACTTGATTGAACTGACACAAGAAGTAAAATGGCTAACAAAAAATACAAAAACTTCAAAGTATACCACCCCTTTTGATTTATTTTAACTTAGTATATCACAATTACAAAAGATTAAATTTTAGGGTTTAAAGGGGTGATAAATTGATTAAATTTTGTGATAAAAAATAGTTTATGTCTTATTCAATTACAGAATAAAAATTATCCATCAAATCAAAATACATTCCAGCTTTTAGCACTTTGCCCTTATTTATTAAAATTTTTACCACTTCCATAGCTTGAATTGATGCAGCTATTGCGACGGTAGGAGAAATTGTGCCCCTATATTCTTCTGTGCCCTTATTTTTCTTAAAATCATTTAATTCGTCTTCTGGGAAGAAAACCCTTACCTCTCCAGAGGTCATTGAGACTGCTGCATGGACTACGGGTATGCCAAGGCTTTTGGCCATTCTGAACAGCAGCGCCCTGGAATTGTTATTATCGAGTGCATCTACTGCCACATCTGATTCTTTCAATATATCTTGTGCGCTCTCTTCGTTGAATTCAGCCTCAAATGAATCTATTATTACTTCTTTGTTGATGTTTTTTGCTCTGATTTTAGCTACTTCTACCTTTGGTTTGCCAAGAGAATTGGCATCTGAGAGTATTTGTCTATTTAGGTTTGACTCCTCAAAGACGTCCTTGTCTACAATTTTTATATGCCCCACTCCTAATCTGACAAGGTGTTCAAGCACGAAACCTCCAAGTCCACCCATTCCAATAATAGATACGGTAGAGTTAAATAGCTTTATCTGATTTTCTTTCCCTAGAGACATTACGTTTCTTTCAAATTGTTTTGGAATCACTTTATTCTCCTTAAAATTTAAATATTTATATCATATATGTTATATTTAAAAATGTTTTAAATCAATTTTATTGGGGTGATAATTTGAAATTTGACAGAGTATTTTATTCTCTATTAATACCATATATTCTTTTGTTTATTTTTGGGAATCTTTTTAAGATTGAATTTTTTTTATTGATTATGCCAATCTTTCTTGGCGCTCTTGTGGGATACGTTACGAACGTTGTGGCTGTTTGGATGATATTTAACCCAAAGAAGAAAAAGTTTGGCTATCAGGGGATAATCCCAAAATCGAAATTTGAAATAAGCGAAAGGCTATCTAATATTGTAGAAAAAGAGCTTATCAATCACGATTCTATATTAATTATGCTTGAAAGCAAGTCTGACAGGATAAAGAGATCGTTGGTAGATTTTCTATATTCTTTGCTAAACAGTGATTTTGGAACTGCGAAGGACTGTTTTAAAGACAAATCTTCAGAGTTCAGATCTATGTTTGTAAGACTGTATGAGGAAAATTTGAATTTGATAGTGCGTCTTGTAGACTCTATTCTCTTAAAAGTACTCTCCAATCCTCTGGGTAAGCTTATTGATTTGGAAAAAGTAAGACTTGAAATAATAAATTCTCGAGAGACTATAAAGGGTAAGTTTGATAACTTCTTGGCTGAAAAGACTATAGTGGATATGTTTGGGGGGGACAATCTTGACGTAGTTTTCGATAAAATTAAAAAATATCTGCAGTATGATTTTAAGGAAGTTCTGTATTCAAACCTATCAGATAAGAGCGTTAACCAGATAGTGCCCAATTCAAAGCTAATAGTAAATTTTGTGCTTAACTGGCTGGCCACAAAGCTAAGTGATGATGAGTTTGTGGATAAAATAGCTTCTTTTATTGAGGAAGAGATTAAGTCTTCTAAAAAGGGCATAGAT
>JAJXTU010000117.1 GCA_021783475.1 bacterium | reverse complement strand
AACTCGATATGTTGTGGCTGGAAGCGAATTTCGCCGACATTGCGATCACGAACGCCGTACGGCCAGAATTGCCGAAGGGATTGACGCCTTAAGCAAAATATCAGCCGTTAATCGCAAGAGTTTTAACACTCAAAAGCTATCTAGCCAGGTCGGGCGAAAACTGCTTACATTAAAAGCGCATAAATATTTTGAATATCACATCAAGTCAAATGGAAAATTGGAGTGGAATTTAAAGTCCGATGTCATTGAACAGGAATCACGCCTGGCTGGCTGGTATGTGCTTTCTACTTCTATTTCTACCCAAATGGCTCCAAAAGAATGTATTTTTAAATGTTATCGTAGTTTACTGGAAGGTGAAAGCGCTTTTCGACAGATTAAAACTTATCTTAAAATGTATCCCGTCTTTCATTATCGTCCCGACAGAGTGCGTAATCATATTCGTATCTGTTTTCTTTCTTACTGGATAAACGCTAGACTTGGAATTGAATGGCCTGGACGTGGCGAACATCGTGAAGTACCGTTGATCCTCTCAGAACTTCAACAAATCAAGATTAAAAAATTACGGCTTGGTAAAAAAAACAGTAAAAACACTTATTGCAGATATTCCAAAGAAACTAAAAAAACTGTTGGAAAAATTAGACCTGATTCATATCTTTGATACCGTACCGAAGCGGGGTTTGTAGACAGAAAATTTTTGGAAAGGTATCGATTTTGAGCCTAATTTTGTCTCACTCTTTAGGAACTTAGGTTAGTACACCATAAAACCTGCAAAATCAGGATAGTCAGAAAACCAGCATTAGCTTTATAGGCAAAACATGATATTACATCACATAAATAGTTTATTTTGAACAAAAGAGAATAATCCTCGCAGGATAGTAACTTAAAAAATGCTGGCAAAATTGCAAACCCGCACAAAAGAAGCAAGGTATGGCTTAACGAAAATTTAATAATCACCAAATAAAAAAGATGAAAGTCAGAGATCCCAAAAAGCTATGAAAATGAAATTTATTGAAATATCCATGTTTAAAGGACTATTTACAGTGTGTGTGTTATTGCTAACCTTGAATTGTTATCAGCTATACGGAGACAATGTTCGAGTTTACTATGATGCTCATGATAAGAGTGTAAAAGTACATAGAACACAAAACCGATCAGGGATCACTGTTGAAACTGTTTCAGTTGATTTGACTGATGTGCAAACATGGGAGGCTGCAAAGAAAATTTTCGCAGAAGTACGAAAAAATGTGTGGCAAATTAATTTATATATTGATCTGCAGTTCTATCATAATGATAAGATATATAATCCTAATTTAGTACATCCTGATAGGTTAAAGAGAATAATTAGTGAAGAAAATTCTCAACAGGAAGGCGAAGCCTTTTTTTGCTTAGGAGATTTGTTTTATAAACTAAAGAGTGAAGGTGCTGAAGCATGTTACAATCAAGCGATATTCGCAGCAAATTGTGCAAAAGATCCCTCACTAGCAGCTAAGGTTTTTTATAATTTAGGAGTTTTTTATGAGGAACAAGGCAAGCTTGAAGAGACTGAGAGATGTTACCAGAGTGCGGTAGATGCGGCAATGGGTGCAAAAAATCTTTCACTAAAGGCTAGGGCTTTTTTAAATTTAGGAAATTTGTATAATGAACAAGATAAACTTGAAGATGCTGGAAAATGTTATCAGAATGTGATAGGGGCAGCAAAGGCTGTAAAAGATCCTTCTATGGCTGTTAGGGATCTTGTTAGTTTGGGAGATTTGTTTAAGCAGCAAGGCAAACTTGAAGATGCTGGAAAATGTTACCAGAGAGTGATAGATGCAGCAAGGGCTGCAAATAATCCTTCCTTAGAAGCTAAGGCTTCCTCAGTATTAGAAAATTTGCATAAATTAAGTAATTTGAAACCCGAAACTTTAGGTAATTAAACTAAATAACCAACCAATAAAAGAGGAGAAAGTTTGTGCCTAAAAGTGTGTTTGTTTTAGTTGTCTTGTCACTAGCGTATATAGTGATTGGGGTGTCTGTGTTGAATGCCAAAGATATCAGTTATTTGCCATATAATGCGGAACCAGAACTTAGTAAGTCTGGCGAATATAATAAAATCGAAAGAGACAGTGACATTATATATTTACCCAAAGTTGCGTTTGGCACGGATTTTGGAGGAATAGAAAAAGGAAAAGTAAAAAGCATATTGTTAGGCGCTATCAAAGATGGGTTTAGAGTATTTGACACTGCGACTCAATATGAAACAGCCTGTATTCTTGCTGAAGCTATAAAAGATTCTGAGATACCGCGTGAAAAGTTTTTTATTATTTATAAATATTGTATGATTCCTAGTATTTTAGTAGATAATGACACTAAGCAATTGGAGCACGTAGATGTATTAATGGATCATTTTGCTGATAAGCCGGATGATAAATGTCTAAAATATATCAAGAGCCAAATAGACGATAAGAAAATTGCTTTTTTCGGTGTTAGCAATATAACTATCTTTCAAATTCCAGATTATACCCAAAAGGGTTTTCCCAAGATTTCTTTTGTGCAAAATCAATTTAATCCTTTCAGAGAGGATGTAATGATGCGTGGCTATTGTAAAGAAAACAAAATAATATATATGGGATATGCTATTTTAGGCGGTGGAGATGGAGCCTGTGGGCACTATTATAGTTATGGGAAGTTGCAATCACAATTGGAGGCCCTAGCCCTTGCCTATAAAGACGCTAGCAAAGGTGCTATTTTAACCACACAACAGCTTCTTTTGGCTTGGGCGTATTCACAAATAGAAATGTTAATTGTCAGATCATCTGATGCTAAAAGAATTGAACAGAATAAAGAAGGACATATCAGAAAAAATGTGCGAGATGTACATAGTCTGTTTGGGGAAAAAGCTTATGACAACATGGTCACTTATTCTAGATCTTGTGTTTATTCCGAAGAAAAAATGAAAATAATAGAAAAAAAAGAAGGATTGGTTGCAAGGGCTTTTTTCTATTACTTAGGGAAAAATGAAAGAGATCCTTTTGAGGTTACAGGGAAATTTAAATTCTTTTTAGATTTTCTTTCAAACAACAGGAATATCATCGAAAGAATGAATGATTATGCGCACATGTTGGAAGGCACATATTGTAAATCTGAAAAAATAAAAAAGTCAATGATTGAAAAATGGCCAGAGTCTTTATTGAAAAAGCTGACAGAGTGCGAAACGCCAGATTATGAAACTATTCATATCTTTAGTAAGGTAATGGAGTTTCTTTACAAAGTGGAAGAGGAAAAAAAGGATTATGATATCAGTAGAATAAAAATAAAAAACGAGCTGTGTGGGCTTGTTTTTGAGACAAAAGAAAAAATACTTCAATACTGTCTGCGTGGCTTTACGTTACCGATGAGACATTCCAGCATGAAAGAGGTAGAAGATAAAGTCTCTTGTCTTGATAAGGAATTAAGGCAAGCTACATTTTATTAAATGGATATTCCAATTCACATTTTCAAAGGTTTTTGCTGGAACGAATTAATAAGTCATGATCATTGCATATTTTTACGAGCATTGAGTTTATAAATCTTTTAACTTTTCTGTATTCGGGAGCCATCTCTCCAGCACAATCAACGCATACAAAAAAATCAAGGGATAGGTGAGACGGCTCTTTGAATTCCACAGTCAGACTTTTAAAATATGCTTCTGAAAATTGCTTATTATTTAAAATGAGTCCTGATAATTCTTTCTTTACAATATCTCCAAGCTCGAAAATGTTTTTCTGATGTTTGTACCCTATTGCCAGCACCATATTCAGTTGAAATCCATTGGAATAATTCAGGGGTTTAAGCGAAAAATATTCCTGGATTGTGTAAGATGTCTGCAAAGTCGGAGATATTGAAATTACTACATTTTCTGGTGTCTGAATTTTAATTCGCCCGTAAATATTGTTTGAAAGCATAACGAAATCACCTGTTTTTGATGGAAACAATTGTTCATTTTTAACAAGTGGTCTTGAGTGCAAGTTCACAACTTCGCGTACAGATAAAAATATAGTGGGGGTGTCAAGATATTCATTTTCAAGCTGAATTATCATTCCCACTTTTTTCACAATCCAAGGGCAATTTTCCCAGACGATCCTCTGACCTTCTTTAATTGCCCCCAAATTCAAAGCCAATTTTATTTCTGCTAAAAATTTTGGAAGATATTTTTTTAGAGACCAGACAATGCCTATTAAAATTAAAACTGTAAG
>JAJXTU010000116.1 GCA_021783475.1 bacterium | reverse complement strand
CGTACGAAGATAAGTGCTCTAAATTTATTTTTGGTCGTGATCTTAAACTTTGTTATTGCTTTTGCTGAGATATTCGGAGGCGTTTTATCGGGCAGCGTCTCTCTTATTTCCGATGCTATGCATAACTTTAGCGATGGGCTTTCTGTATTGATAAGCTATATCGCTATAAAAATTCAGCAAAAGAAAAATGATGAAAAAAGAACATTTGGGTATAAGAGATCGGGTATTATTTCAGCTTTTATAAATTCTTTGGTTTTGATATTTATATCTCTCTTTCTTTTTAGAGAGGCTTATGAAAAGTTTTTACATCCTACAAGCATCAATAGTTCTATCGTAATTTTAGTCGCTATTGTAGCAACTATTGCAAACTCTTTAGGGGTTTTTCTGCTTCATAGGGGCTCCAAAGAAGATATAAATATAAAATCATCATATTTGCACTTGCTCGGGGATGCGCTTTCTTCTATTGGCGTCATAGTGGCTGGAATTCTAATTTTGTTCTTTCATATAAATTGGGTGGATCCTCTTATAGCTACATTGATTAGCTTATACATTCTTAAAGAAAGTTTTGACATTCTAAAGAATTCTACAAACATCTTGTTTGAAGGTGTTCCAGACGATATTAACGTATATAAGATTGTAGAAGAAATAAAGCAAATAGATGGTGTTGATGACGTCCACCACGTTCACGTGTGGTGCTTGAATGAAAAAAATGTAAATTTTGAAGCACATGTAAATATTAAAGACGTTTTAGTGAGTCAGACAAAGCAGATATTGGTTGAAATTGAAGATAGGTTAAAAAAATTTGGGATAAACCATGTAACTGTTCAATTCGAACATGATTCATGTAAAGGGATTGGGGTAATTAAGAATTGAGTTAGTGATACAATAACTATATTATAATTTCGAAGGGGGCTTTGAAATGTTTGTTTTGAGCTCTTCAGATATTAGGTTTGAAGAGGAAAAGCTTTTTTCTATGGGGCAAACTCCTTTAGCTCTTATGAGCGTTGTTGGGGTGATGAGTTCTTTGAGATTTATGGAAGATTTCAAAGATGCATGTAAAGTGGTAGCAGTTTGTGGTAAGGGCAACAATGCTGGAGATGCACTCTCTTTACTCTATAACTTGAAATTAAAAGGCTATAATTGTTCTATCTTTCAACCGTGGGGCGCTGCTACGGAGGAGTGCAGGGTCCAAAGAGAGCTGTGTAGGTCCCTTGGCATAGAAGAGACTTCAGACTTGAAAAGTGCAGATGTTATTGTGGAAGGGCTATTGGGGGTTGGGTTTTATGGAGAGCTTAGAAAAGAGACCCTTCGGTTGATTAGAGAATTAAATAATTTAAACAAGCCAATAGTTTCTATGGATGTTCCTGCTGGATTAAATTCGGATACTGGAGAACCTCAACCTGATGCAATTAGAGCTACATATACATACTCAATAGGATTCCTAAAGAGAGGATATCTTTTTAAGCAGTCATATGATTATACGGGCGATGTAACTATAATTGACATTGGATTTCCTACACCTGAAAGCGGATTAAAGATTCTAACATCTTGTGATACAAAAGAGTTAATCAGAAAGAAGGATGATTTTACTCATAAGATAGACAAGGGGTCGCTACTTGTTTGGGCGGGTTCAAAGCAGTATCCTGGTGCACTCAGACTCTGTTTAGAGGGTGCTCTAAATATGGGGTTGGGGATGAGCTTTTCAATTGTGGAAGATGAGTTTTCACTTTTGCCTCCTGAGACGATACCGATTATTGAAAAGGATTTTATCAATGGCAAGATTGATAAAAGTATTTCAAAAAAATGGAGGGCTATTTTAGTAGGGCCTGGCCTTACAAAGAATAGAGAATCCCATATAAGAGTGCTCTTATCACAGACGAATTTACCAATGATTTTGGACGCTGATGCCTTATTTCCAGATATCCTTAACTTGATAAAAGATAAAGACGCAATAATCACGCCACATGATGGCGAATTTGAAAGAATATATAAGAATGACGCTGATAGAGTGGAAAGGTTTGAAGCATTTTTAGAGCAATATCCAAATATTACTCTTGTTTTAAAAGGTCCCAATACTCTGATAGGCAAAGGGACGCAGAAATATGTGATTCCAATAGCAGATTGTGATCTGGCTGTAGCTGGTTCTGGAGATGTGCTAAGCGGTATGATAGGAGCCCTTCTCTCTACCGGATATAATACCTTGAGCGCTTCACTTCTTGCAGCCTTTGTTCACGCAATTGTCCCTGAAGTTGCAAGGCAAAGCGGGACAAGAGTGACAAGAGCAGGAGATTTAGCAAGACTCTTAAAAGCTTTTGGAGATTTTGAGAAGATTATAGGCACTTGTAAATTTATATAACTAACATGGAGGATTGTTTATGAAAACATTTACTAATGTAGCCCCAAAATCGCTTATTAGAAAAGATTTTGAGCATCTTAATTCTACTGTTCATTTGATAGTTAACGATAGGGTAAAACCGTTTATATTGATCCAGTCAATTGAGGGACACTCGCACGAGGGACACTCTGTGTTCAGGGGTGAGAAGTTTCCGAATACTTGTATGGAAGATATTGTTTTAGCTTTGAAAATGGATGTCGATTTAATAAAAAAAGAAAGACAGAAATTGATCGATGATATAAGAGAATGGTTCCTTAGTCTGGAAGAAAAAGATCTGGATGATAGAAAACCGTTATTGAATTCTAATGGCGAACCATTGCTTGGAATTAAGATGTTCGAAAATATGCAAGTTTCGGTAAAAAGTGCTGTTGTAGGATATATTTTGGCTGGCTTAATGGACGACATCAATTATAGAGAAAAAACTGAGGCAAAATATAAAGTGAATATTGGTGGAGGGGATATATATATCGTAGATAGGACCAAGATGGAAGAGTTGGGCATATCAGGCGATATGCTTGCAAAGGAAGAAAATGAAAAGAATATTGAAGAATATAAGAAAAAGGGCTTAATAGTTTCCAATGATAAGGTTGTCCCTGGTTCCAATGTAATAGTGTCTCATTATATTAGACACAAAAAGGGTCCTGGTTTATCTGACGATGCGGCTTTGCTCTCTGCTGGGTTTTTGTCAATTTTTAAAAAAAGAGATGTTTCTGCGCTTATCGGTGCATTCTTAGCTGATTCGGTAGATACCCTTGATAAATTTTCAGATAGGATAGTGGAGCTTGGCCAGGACGAAGAGATCGCCTTTGAGCTTATCTCTAAATTTAAACAATTTGATCTTCGTGAAGATTTACTTTTAAAATTTATATATCTAGCGAGCATTCCGGAAGAAATGAAAGGAAATGTCCCCGATAGCTCTATGAGACATTTTTTACAAAGAGATGAAAAGGCAAAAATCAGTGAACTGGAAAGTCATATCTCTTTTTTGCGTGGAGAAGAAGTGCCCTCTATCATTCTCGCATTTCAAGAAGTCCCAAGTTCGAAATTCTATAGTTACTATACCAGTAGACTAAGGGATCTGGGAGTTTAACTAATTTGGCATCTGTAATGTTTTCAAAAATTTTCGTTACGAAAAATTTGACAAAATGAAAATTTATTAGTAATATATTAACCCGTAGCGGGTCGTTAGCTCAGTTGGTAGAGCAGCTGACTCTTAATCAGCGGGTCAGAGGTTCGAATCCTCTACGACCCACCAGCTCCAAATGTTCCTCGGTAGCTCAACGGTAGAGCAACCGGCTGTTAACCGGTAGGTTGTAGGTTCGAATCCTACCCGGGGAGCCAAATTGATTTAGTCTCTTTTGTTTGCATTCTATATAATTCGTGTGTGTTAAAAATTGTCTAAACTCTTAGATTTTAAAATCCTCCAATTTACTCAAAAATTTTTCATATTACAGTGATAAAATAATTTTCTTATTGTGGGTTAAAATTACTATCATTCAACAACAATAAAATTAACTGTTTACAAATTTCGAAAAACTTGATAGAATCTTAATCGCAGTTGGGGAGGTACCCAAGCGGCCAAAGGGGGCGGACTGTAAATCCGCTGGCACCGCCTTCAAAGGTTCGAATCCTTTCCTCCCCACCATGAGCCCACGTAGCTCAGTCGGTAGAGCACTTCCTTGGTAAGGAAGAGGTCACCAGTTCTATTCTGGTCGTGGGCTCCAGCTTTAAAAATTTGAAATTAAAACCATTTTGAACGGGGGATGTTCAATGGCAAAAGCGAAGTTTGATCGAACAAAGACACACCTTAATGTTGGCACCATTGGTCATATCGATCATGGTAAAACTACTTTGACTGCAGCTCTTACAATGACTCTTGCTGCCGC
>JAJXTU010000115.1 GCA_021783475.1 bacterium | reverse complement strand
GATCTTTATTTTTGGTTTTATAACTTTTTTTGTACTTCCAAACAGGCCATCAGAAGCTAAGTTCTTAACTGATGAAGAGAAGAAGTCTTTAATTGATGAAATATCTAAAGAGCAGGCAGAAAAAGCTAAGCAGAGAAAAGCTTCTGTCAAAGAGATCATTGTCGATGGCAGAGTTTGGCTCCTGGCTTTTATTTACTTTTTTGGATGTATTATGGGTCTATATTCAACTAGCTTCTGGCTTCCTACGATCATTAAGGGTTTGTCGAGCTCTTTTAGCGCAACTATAGTAGGCTTTCTAACAATGATTCCTTATATACTTGCTGCTATTGCTATGGTGTGGGTAGGTAGGGATGCTGACAGAAAGGGAGAATGGAGACGCCACTCTCAAATTCCTCTTTTGCTAAGTTCTATTGCAATATTTCTTATGTTGTTTATAAAAGATCCTGTTATATCTATGATTGTTTTGTCTGTAGTTACTATAGGTGCATTTGGTGCATTTGGTCCATTTTGGGCACTGGTTAATGAATTTCTATCAGGAGAAGCAGCTGCTGCTGGAATCGCAGTGATAAATTCAATTGGAAACCTTGGTGGCTTCTTTGCGCCTTATATTATTGGACTTATAAAAGATAAGACCGGCAATGTCTATTTTGGACTTGCAGCTGTAGGGGTTTTACTACTCGTGGCTGTAGTATTATTGGCTATATTGCCTAAAGAATCTGCTAGAAAATCTGCTTAATTTTCGTCTCTGCAGCTAAGCTTCACAGATCTTAGCTGCAGAGTTTTTTTGTGATAGAATGTGATTCTATATGAAAAAAATAATTAATTCTTGTCCTACACCCTTGCACTTTCTTATAAAATGTTTGTATCTGGGCTCTACTGCATTTGGGGGAGTTGCAATGATACCTACCTTAAGAACTGAGTTTGTCAAGAAATACTCGTGTGTAAGTGATAACTCATTCTTAAGAGGGATTACCCTTACAGAGTTCTTGCCGGGTTCAATTATTAGCAATCTTATAGGGTTTATAGCTTATAGGGCATTTGGTTTTTGGTTTGGAATTTTATCATCTTTAGCTATTGTTTTTCCCTCTATATTGATGATGATGTTCTTTGCATTTTTGTATTCACATGGCAATACGGCAATAATAAATTTGATTTTTAAGGGCTTAAAGCCCTTTGTGGTTGCATTTTTCTTCATTGCATTTTTACAATTCTTTAAAAAGTACATTAACTCTGGAAAGCAAATAATACTGCTTCTTATTACTTTCATTGTTTTCTTAAATAACTTTGAAATTATATATGTATTTATGTTTTCATTCTTTTTTGGGGCATTCTTGTTTAAAATCGATATGCCGCCTAGAAGAAGTTCAGTTATCGAAAAATTTTCATATAAAGAGATCGTTTACGCACTTCTCATATTAGCAACATTGTGTTTTGCCGTTTTCTTCTTCTTTCCAAAATTTATTGATTTTTGTATTAGCTTAAGTAAGATCAGTTTGCTTGCTTTTGGAGGTGCGCAATCAGCTCTTCCGCTCTATCATAAGACATTTGTTGTGGACAACAATCTTTTAACTCAAAACGCCTATTTGGATGCTGTTCTTATTAGCCAAATCACTCCTGGTCCAGTTCTTTGTCTTTCCGGATATCTTGGATATGTTTATGGCGGTATTTTAGGTGCAATGCTGGCATTCTTGTTTACTTTTTTACCACCTATAATCTTATTAATCTTAGTTAACCCATTTTATGATAAACTGAGCAAAAAAATTTGGTTTTATAGAGGTATGATTGGAGTAATTACTTCTCTAACGTCACTTCTCTTATCTTTAGGGGTTCAATTTTTCCCACAAACCATAATTGACCCATTCACCTTTTCGGTTATGATAGTAAGTGCTCTGTCTCTTTATTATAAAAAACCAGTTATATGGACAGTGGTTATAATCTCTATTTCATCTTATGTTTATTATGGTTTTTTAACGCAGTTTTTAAAATAACCACTTTTTAACTTTTTAGGTTATAATATAGTAAATTGGAGAAATTTGTCGTGGTTGACAATTTTTATAATTTTTGTAGAATATTAACGATGCCTCCATCGTCTAGGGGACTAGGACATCGCCCTTTCAAGGCGGAAACAGGGGTTCGAATCCCCTTGGAGGTACCATTTTGTTTTTTTAGCCTCTTGATAAAATGGGCGGATAGCTCAGTGGCAGAGCACCTGCTTTACACGCAGGGGGTCGTAGGTTCAAACCCTACTTCGCCCACCATTTTTAAAACTTCATTTTAGAAGGTGAAAATATGCCAAAAAATTCTAAACGTATTAAGAAAATTCCACAAGTATCCAACCCAGATGATCAATCCTTTAAAAATTTCCCCAACTTTTTTGATGATCTTGAGGAACCATCTGATTTAGATAACATAATAAAGTCCATAGAAGCTGGAAATGTAGGGGAAGAAGATCAGGATCTTTTGAAGATTGTCCTTGATACTGAGCCTGTTTTGCCTGAGGATGTTCTTGTTATGCCGGAAGAACGCGTACCTATGGTAGAAGATCCAGTTAGGCAATACCTTAAAGAAATTGGAAAAATACCCCTACTTAAACATGCTGAAGAAAAATATTTGGCAGAGAAGGCATTTTTTGGCGATGAGTCAGCTAAAAGAAAATTGGCTGAAGCAAATTTGAGGCTTGTAGTATCAATAGCAAAGAAATATACAAAAAGGGGTTTATTGTTTCTCGACTTGATTCAGGAAGGTAATATGGGTTTACTAAGAGCCGTAGAAAAATTTGACTATAGAAAAGGTTATAAGTTTTCAACTTATGCAACTTGGTGGATTAGGCAGGCTGTAACCAGAGCAATAGCAGATCAAGCAAGAACGATTAGAATTCCTGTTCATATGGTAGAAACCATTAACAAGTATAAAAAAGCTATTAGAAATCTAAGCCAACAGCTAAGCAGGAAACCTACAGATGAAGAAATTGCAGAAAAGATGGAAGTAAATATTGAAAAAATTCACGAAATTAAAAGAATTTCCCAAGAGCCAATTTCTATTGAAACTCCAGTTGGCAAAGATGAAGATAGCCATCTCGGAGATTTTATAGCTGACGAATCTATTTCATCGCCTATGGAAGCAGTAACGTATCACCTCTTAAAAGAAGATCTAGAGGATGTTATAAAGGATTTGCAACCAAGGGAAAGAGATGTGGTAAGACTTAGATTTGGCTTAGTTGACGGTCATTCAAGAACCCTTGAAGAGGTTGGCAAAGAATTTGGCGTTACAAGAGAAAGAATTCGCCAAATAGAGGCTAAGGCACTTAGAAAACTAAGACACCCAAGCAGGAGTCGCAAACTTAGGGACTATTTAGTATAATAATGCAGAAAATAAACCATATTGCCATTATAATGGATGGCAACGCAAGATGGTCGAAGACGAGGTCTTTGCCTGTTTTTAATGGCCATCTTGAAGGATTTATGAAATTACAAGAAATGGTTAATTGTTTTATTGATAGAGATATTTCCTACTTAAGCGTCTATGCCTTTTCGACAGAGAATTGGAAGAGACCAAAAGAAGAAATAACTGGAATTTTTAAAATTTTTTATGATGGAATTGAAAAATATATAAAAGATTGGTCAAAAAGAGGAGTCAAATTAAAATTTTTTTCTCTTAAGGAAAATTTATCAAAGGACGTTTTGAAATTAATTGAAAATTCAGAAAAAATTGAGGTTTCACCTATAAAAGTTAACCTTGGAGTTGCTTTTAATTATGGCTCAAGAAAAGAAATCTTATATGCAGTTAACAACTTAAATGCTGTTCAATCTGAAATCAATGAAGATAATTTTTCAAAATCATTACTTACTAACACTTTTCCCGATCCCGATATATTGATAAGAACAGGTGGAGAAAAAAGGATAAGCAACTTTTTTTTATGGCAGATAGCATATACTGAGCTGTTTTTTATCGACAAACTTTGGCCAGATTTTTCAGAAAACGATCTTGATGATATTATTGCAGAATATCATAGCAGACAAAGGAGATTTGGGGGACGTAATTCTTGATTTTTAGGATTATAACGGCTTCGTGGGGCATACCAGTTTTGTTGTTCTTTGTATATGCTGGCAAATATTGGTTTATGTTTTTGCTGTTAGTATTAATATTGTGCTCCACCCATGAAGTGAATCTTATGATGAAGTGCAAGAATTATAATATGCCTTTTGTCACCTTCGTAACCTCTTTTTTAATTTTTTTTGGAAACATTTTTGGTTTTTTGCCGCTTGCAGTATTTTTATCTACATTGC
>JAJXTU010000036.1 GCA_021783475.1 bacterium | reverse complement strand
TATATAGTCAAATTATCACCATATTATATATTTTATATGCAATATTACTAATTTTAGCATAAAAATACTTTAGAAATTGTTTAAGTTTTTTCATTAATTTGAAATTAATTTTAACAATATATTCGCGTTGAATTCATGCAAATTATAATGTTTGATCTAAATGTAATTTATGGTAGAATACAATAAGTATTTAGATTAAGCTATATTAAGGAGGCAAAGGGATGCTAAGGGGAAGAGATTTATCAAGAGCAAAGCTGTCTATTTCAAAAGATGAATTACTAACTGAAACCGGTTCTTACGATCACATTATGCAAAGGCGTTGGGTTGGCAAAGATCTTAAGCTGATCAAATACAGCATGAAAAGTTCTACGATGTTCGATGGAGAGTCGAAATCTACTGAAGGGGATTCTTAGCTAAACTTGAGCCCATGTCCACTAGATGGATGTGGGCATCTTTTTTAAGGGGGATTACTTGTTATTTATATTTTCTACTACATATGATACGACTGTAGATCTTTTAGTATATTATATTGGCGAGGCTAACGTATTTAGATTTAATACTGATATTTTTAAAGATTATAAAATATTTATAGATGAAGACTCATTCAGGATTGAGGATCCTACTGGCAGATGCATCACTGATAAGGATATTAAAAAGGCTCTTTGGAGAAAGCCATCCAAAATAAGAGATCTATTTCCTGAAGAAAGGCAATCTCCAGAAGATGCTTATTATGAAATAGAGATATGGTATGTAATGAGAGAGATAATCAATCTTCTATGGTCTGAAGGTAAAATTGTTTTAACCGAGCCACTTGTGGATTATAGAGTGGGAAAATTTGTTCAACTTAAATGCGCCAAAAAGTTTTTTAATGTACCTAAATATATTTTTAGATATGGCTCTGACAAGAAGCTAAATTCAAATGGTGATGCTATTATTAAGAGCTTAACATCTGAGCCAATTTCTGATGATGGGTCAGTAATTTTCGCTACTAAAGTGAGTCAAAATGACTTAGATGTCAATTGTCCATGGTTTATTCAAGAATATGTTCACTCTCAGAAGGACATTACGGTAGTATTTGTAAGAGATGAAGTATTTGCTTTTGAGCTTGATAGAACTTCTTTTCTTGACAAAACGATTGATTGGAGAGAGCTATCGGTTGATACTACTACTGATATGTGGTTGCCACACATTCTGCCCGACTATGTAAAGGATTCTATTTTTCAGTTTATGAGAGAGCTAAAGCTTCACTTTGGAAGATTTGATTTTCTATATGGCGAGGATAAGTACTATTTTTTGGAGATAAATCCAAATGGACAATGGGCATGGTTAGATTCTGAGAGAAAGCTTAAGCTATTGGATAAAGTTATAAATGAAATTTCACCCGATACACCTCTTTATACCATTCCATTTTTTAGATATTAACTTTATATAGAATGAAAGGTATTCTTAGGTATTTCTTTCGTTATAAAAAAATTACGTTTTTTATATTATTTCAGATTCTTTTTATTCAGCTATTTCAACTTCTTAAGCCCTGGCCTGTAAAATTTGCATTTGATTATCTAATTGAAAAGAAAAATCTGCCTTTTAGTGCTGTGGGTTATTTGCCTTTCGATACCCAGCTATTTATTCTTTGTGCGTCATTTGTATTAATATATTTTCTGTTAGGCGCATTTGTACTGCTGAATAATATATCTAAAATATATTTTGGAAACGCAATATTGACAGATTTTAGGATGGATATTTATAGAAAATTACAGAGAATCCAGATCTCATATTTTAATAAAAAATCTGCAGGGGACATAATATATAGAACTATAAATGACACTCAGTCAATTCAGGTTATCTCAACAAAAATAATTTTTCCTTTGATTTCTTCAATAATTCTTCTCTTTGGAATATTTATTGTGATATTTCAAATTAATCAAAAACTGTTATTTGTATTCTTCTTTACTATCCCTGTTTTGTTTTTGTCTATCTCTTTTCTAAATAAGGCTATTTTTAAGGTTTCAAATAAGTTGAGAGAAAAAGAGAGCAAACTATTATCTACTGTGGAATATTTCTTAAATAACATATCTATCGTGAGAATTTTTAACATGGAAGATTCTGAGTACAAAAAATTTCAAACCTCTAGCAGCGATGCTCTTAGTCTAAATCTCAAACTTAATATTTTTGAAACTATTCATGCCTGGGTTGTAAATACCCTAATCGCTCTGGGTATTGCAGTGATATTATGGTTTGGGGTAAAACAGGTTCTGTCAAATGACTTGACCATTGGAGACTTGATAATATTTATTTCTTATTTAGAGTCATTATATGGACCTATTAACAGCATTTCTCAGAGCATTAGCCTGTATTATGAATCGAGGGCTGGCATAAAAAGAGTTTTGTCACTCCTAAATGAAAAAGAACTAATAGTTGATGGACATGAGCGTATAAAAGATAACATCATTAACTATATTGAGTTTAAAAATGTTAATTTTTTATATGAATCTAATGACCTGCTAATTAAAGACGCAAATTTTAAAATTTTTCATTCTGATAAGGTTGCTCTGGTTGGCAAGTCTGGATCTGGTAAGACCACTATCGCCTCTTTGTTGGTACGTTTTATCGAACCAATTGTGGGTGAAATACTCATAAATGACAAAAACATAAAGGAATTCGAGTTGAGATCACTGAGAGATAGCATATGCTTGGTCGGGCAAAGACCAATATTGTTTAATGGAACAATTCTTGAAAATATAAAATATTCTAGTTTTGATAGATCAGATTGTGATATAGATGAAATTTTAAAAATTGTATGTTTAGATGACTTTGTAAAAAGCCTGCCAGATGGAATTTATACTAATATAGGGGAGAGAGGATATATGCTTTCGGAGGGACAAAGACAAAGAATATCTCTTGCAAGAGCTTTGCTTACAAATGCAGGAGTTTTTATTTTTGATGAGGCCACATCGGCAATTGATATCGATACACAAAAAGACATATTTGAGAACATTTTAAATAGATTTCAAGACAAGACTATTATTTATACTACCCATAGGCCCGAAAACGAAAGGTATTCAGATTATCTTCTTGTTATAAAAGAGGGCAGAATTATCAAAACAGACAAATCAGATTATAAAATCTAATAGTTGACTAAAATAGTAAATTATTATACAATAATAGTATAGTAAATTAGTAAACTTTATTTATAAAAAATTTAATTTAAATAGCTGTAAGTAACAAAGATATAAATTTAATTATTAAAAATGTGATTCAAGGAGGATTTAAGATGAAAAGATCTATATATATGGATTATGCTGCTACTACTTTTGTAAGGCAAGGAGTTTTAGATGAGATGATGCCATATTTTAAGGATAACTTCGCGAATCCATCATCCTTGTACTCTTTTTCTGAGGTCAACAAAAGTGCTATCAAGCTTGCGCGACAAAGGGTAGCAAGAGTTATAAACTCGGATGATAGCGAGATTTATTTTACATCTGGTGGCTCTGAAAGTGACAATTGGGCTATCAAGGGCATAGCATTTGCTAATAGATCTAAGGGAAATCATATTATAACGTCACAAATAGAACACCATGCAATATTGAATGCAAGCAAGTTTCTTGAGAAGAATGGATTTTCTGTGACGTATTTACCTGTTGACTCTGATGGCTTTATAAACATAGAAGATCTTAAAAATGCTATTACTGAGAAGACTATATTAGTTTCAATAATGTTTGCCAATAATGAAATTGGCACGATTGAACCAATATCAGAGATTGGAAAAATTTGTAGAGAAAAGGGTATATATTTTCATACTGATGCAGTCCAGGCAGTTGGACATGTGCCTATTGATGTAAAATCAATGAATATAGACCTGTTGTCTATGTCAGGCCACAAGTTCTATGGTCCTAAAGGTGTCGGAGTATTGTATATAAGAAAAGGCGTTAAGATAGATAATTTAATTGATGGCGGTGCACAGGAAAGAGGTAAGAGAGCTAGTACAGAGAATGTGTCTGGAATTGTTGGATTGGGTAAGGCTATTGAAATTGCTGGTGAAGAGCTCGAGTTTGAAATCAACCGTCTGAAAGTTCTAAGGGATAAGATAATTGATGGCATTCTAAATAAGGTACCTAATGCAAAGTTGAATGGTCCAAGAGGCGACAATAGATTACCAAACAATGTGAACATTAGCTTTGTGGGAGTTGAAGGCGAGACTTTGCTCTTTGACCTGGATGACGCAGGAGTTTTTGTTTCTACTGGAAGTGCCTGTGCATCAGGTTCTTTAGAACCATCTCACGTTTTGCTATCGATCGGTCTGTCTCATGAAGTTGCTCACGGTTCTGTAAGGATGACTCTTGGATTGAATACAACTGATGAAGACGTAGACTATGTTTTAGATATTTTGCCTAAAATTGTGGAAAGAAGAAGGGCTATGTCGCCTCTTTGGAGTCAAATTTTAGATAGAGAGGAGAAAGTATCATGTACAGTGAGAAGGTAATGGATCATTTTAGAAACCCGAGAAATGTCGGCGTTATTTCTGATGCTGATGGGATAGGTGAAGTAGGCAATCCCAGATGCGGAGATATTATGAAAGTTTATATAAAAGTTAAGGATAATATTATTGAAGATGTTAAATATGAGACTTATGGTTGTGCATCTGCAATTGCATCATCTAGTATTGCAAGCGAGTTGATAAAAGGAAAGACGGTCGAAGAAGCGTGGGAAATAACAAATAGGGCTGTGGCAGAGGCATTGGATGGGCTCCCTCCTATGAAAATGCATTGTAGCGTTTTGGCTGAAGAAGCAATACATAAAGCTATAAATGATTACAGAAAGGCCAATAATCTAGATCTGTGGAAAGAGAGGACTCATGCTGAAGTTATAAAGGATCATCAGTGTAATAATTAAAATTTTAATTATATAAAATCAAATAACCACCCCTAGATTCATATTATCAAGGATTTTGGGGTGGTTATTTAACATAAAGAGTTGCATACTCAAGCTTCATTAGAAACACTTTTGAGTTTCTGATGGTAACTCAGTGTCGCTTGAAATAAAGCAATTTTCCAGCTTGAAGTATTTTTTTAATATCAGTATAATTAGTTATTGCTATTAGATAGGGGAGGTAATTTGTTATGGAAATTATAAAATTAAAAAGTCTATTCTCGGATTCTGATAATTTGATATCAAGATATGATGGATTAATTGTGAGAAAAAATATCGAAAAAATATTAGAAAATGATAATAAAGTTGTGATTGATTTTGAAGGGTTTGTCCTTATTACTCAGTCTTTTGGAGATGAGATAATAGGTGTAATAGTTCGCAATAAAGGTGTAGAATTTGTAAAAAATCATATAAGCTTAATTAATACAAATGGGCAAATAAAAGATGTTTTGAATTTTGTTGTAAGCTATAGCAAAAAGATGAAGACTGCTTAAAATAAGATTATTAAAATGGATTTTACTTTTGAAAATTTTGTTGAAGAATTCAATAATTTTACAAAAGTAGTTCAAAATAAAATTGATGTTTCAGATTGTAAGTTTATAGAGCCTGTAGGAGTGGTAATTTTGAAAGCTTTACTTCTAGAAAGTCTCAATCTTATAGTATATACAAATCGTTCAAGCCCATCATTCAGTTATTTTAATACTCTTTTATCTGCAAATTATGATAAGGAAAAAAATTATATTCCTATAGAAATTGTAGGCTTTAATAATATAAGAGAAAATGGCAATAAAATCGTTAATTTAATAATCCGTAATTTACATAAAGAAGATAAAAATGATCTAGGTGATTTTTTGATACATATGGTTGGTGAGCTTTTAAATAACGCCGTTTACCATTCTTTAAGCGAAATAAAGACTGTTATAACCGGACAGTATTTCCCAAAAAAGGGTAAAATTCAGATATGTGTGGTTGACAGAGGTGTAGGATTTTTATCTAATTTGGGAAAAGCATATAATGTCTTCACAGATAGTGAAGCAATAGTAAAAGCTTTAGAAAAAGGTGTTACTTCTCCACCATCTAAAATTAACCCTTATTATTCAGAAATTAGTCATGCAGGTTGTGGTTTGTATACTTTAAGAAGAATTATAGAAGAAACAAATGGTAGATTAATCATCATTTCTAACAATAGTGCAGTTAAATTAGAAAGCAATAAAACAGAAATATTATCTGAAGAGGTTAATTGGAAAGGCGTTATAGTTGTTTTTGAACTTTCAGAAAGCGATATGAGTTATGTATTGCAACTTTATACGTTGCGAGATTTCCTAAAGACGTTTGTTTGGAATGATGATGATGATAAAATTTTCTGAGAAAGATTTTGAAGTTATTTAAAAATTTTTTTTAATTTTTTTAATTTTTTATAATTTTTCTCAAGTTGCTTTATTGTAAAAGCCTCTTTCTCTTTCTATCTGTTTGATTCCTATAATCCCTTGTTTAACCTCTAAGGATAATATATCCATTAATAGACCGTTTATCGAAATCATAAATGACCATTTATGTAACATTTATGAGATGTTTTTTATTGAGAATTTTTTAAAGTTCATAAAAGTAAGCTATATATACTAAACCTATTAATCATCACTCTATAGTTCTATTGAGTATTATGTTATCAATACTATTGACACGTAGTAATCAATATGGTATATTATTTTTGAAAATATAATTTAATACTTTTCGGAGGTGTAATAATGTCAGACAAGATTGTTGGTATCGACTTAGGTACTACTAACTCGGTTATTGCTGTAGTTGAAGGCGGCGAGCCTGTTGTAATACCAAATAGTGAGGGTAGTAGACTGACGCCATCTGTAGTCGGTTTTACAAAAACTGGTGATAGATTGGTAGGTCAACTTGCGAGAAGGCAGGCTGTACTTAACTCTGATAATACTGTTTATTCGGCAAAGAGGTTTATAGGTCATCGTTTTTCTGAGGTTTCTGCCGAGAAAAAAAGAGTGGCATATGAAGTAGTGCAGGGTCCTAATGATTCTGTAAAATTTAAAATACCTGTTGCAAATAAGGATCTCTCTCCTGAGGAGATATCCTCAATGATTCTTATGAAGTTAAAGACTGATGCAGAGGCATATTTGGGCACCAAGATTACAAAAGCTGTTATTACCGTTCCCGCATATTTTAACGATTCACAAAGACAGGCTACAAAAGATGCTGGTAAAATAGCTGGTTTAGAAGTAGTAAGGATTATAAATGAGCCTACTGCTGCAGCTCTTGCTTACGGTTTGGATAAGAAAAAGAATGAGACAGTTCTTGTTTGGGACCTTGGCGGCGGAACATTTGATGTGTCAATATTAGAAGTTGGTGACGGAGTTTTTGAAGTAAAATCTACATCTGGAGATACTCACTTAGGCGGAGATGATTACGATCTAGCTCTTGCAACCTATCTGGCTGAAGAGTTCAAAAAGGATCAGGGAATAGATTTAAAAACTGATAAGCAAGCCTGGCAAAGACTTCTGGAGGGATCAGAGAAAGCTAAGATTGAGCTTTCTTCCATGACATCCACGAACATAAGCTTGCCATTTATTACTGCTGATCAAACTGGTCCAAAGCACCTTGAGATGGCTATTACTAGAGCAAAGTTTGAGGATATCACAAGAAGTCTTACCGAAAGATGTATCGCTCCATTTAGACAGGCTGTTGATGATGCAAAATTAAAGGTTGAAGATATAGATGAAATCATCCTTGTGGGCGGATCTACCAGGATGCCTTCCGTTCAAGAGCTTGTAAAGAAGTTGATTGGAAAAGAACCAAATAAGGGAGTAAACCCTGATGAAGTTGTAGCTGTAGGCGCTGCTATTCAAGGCGCAGTTCTTACAGGAGAAGTAAAGGATATAGTTTTGTTAGACGTTACGCCGCTTTCTTTGGGTATTGAGACTCTTGGTGGCGTCTTTACAAAGATGATTGAGAGAAATACTACTATTCCTACCAAGAAAAGTGAAACATTTACCACAGCAGAGGATAGCCAGCCTGCAGTTGAAATTCATGTTCTGCAGGGTGAAAGAGCTATGGCAAGGGACAATAGAACTCTTGCAAGGTTTAGGTTGGAAGGATTGCCACCTGCTCCAAGAGGGGTACCTCAAATCGAAGTTGCTTTTGATATTGACGCAAATGGTATTTTAACCGTTCATGCGAAAGATCTTGGTACTGGCAAGGAGCAAAGGATTACCGTTACGGGAGCTTCTACCTTGTCTAAGGATGATATTGATGAAATGGTTAAGAAGGCTGAACAATTTGCTGAAGAAGATAAGAGGATCAAAGAAGAAACTGATACAAGAAATCAGGCAGAAAGCTTCGCCTATAGCTTAGAGAAGACTCTTAAGGATATGGGCGATAAAGTTTCTCAAGATGAAAAAACAAAGATTGAAAATGGAATTTCAGAATTGAGAGATCTGGTAAGCAATAATGCTGCCAAGTCTGAAATTGAAGCAAAAATGAATGAGCTAAAAGAACTAAGCTATAAGCTTAGCGAAGAAATTTATAAAAATAGCTCATCTACAGCCTCTTCTGGACCTACAACATCTGAGTCTTCACAACAAGGTCCTCAAGAAGGCGAAGTAATAGACGCTGATTTTAAAAAGGACAATTAAGAGAAATTCTAAAAATATTTTGTATTTGTTTTGAGAATTATTGCTTTTAAGATAGTTAAATGTTTTTGAGCTTGGTTGTTTCTTTTGTGAAGGTAACGAGTGGCAACATCATAAATATGGTTATTTAAATTTGCTGTCACTCGTTACCAGGTCGTCACTACTTGAAGCATATTTTGGAAGACTTTATAAATATTTAAGTAGTATATTGAAAGGAGGTAAAAATATGTCTGAGATAAAAATAGAAAACAATGAAGAGTTCGACAAAGAGTCTAAAGACTATGTCGAAGTTCCAATTGAAGATAAAGATACACTTATTGAACAGCTAAAGAAAGAAAATAGTGATTTGCAAAATAAATATCTAAGAAGTGTTGCTGACTATGACAATCTTAGAAAAAGAAATCAAAGAGAAATAGAGTTTAAGTCCAATGAGATCAGAAGAAGTTTCTTATCTAAGATACTTCCCAATATAGATCAGCTTGAAAAGGCATTGTCTTACTCTGACTCTGATAGCTTTAAAAAGGGAATAGAGATGGTTTACAAAAACCTGTATGAAGCTCTCAAATCCGAAAATGTTAAAAAGATTGACGCTGAGCCCGATAGCATCTTTAATCCACTTTATCATGAAATCGTTTTCGCAGAGGAATCAGATAAACCTGAAGGCACGATACTTCAAGAACTTAGTGCTGGTTATATGTATAACAACGAAGTATTGATCCCATCAAAAGTAAAAGTAAGCCGACCGCCCAAAAAGGAAGGCGAAATCTTAGATGAACTATAAAGACTATTATAAGATTCTTGGTGTAAACAAAAATGCTACTGAGAAGGAAATTAAACAGGCTTATAAAAAGCTGGCAAGAAAATTTCACCCCGATCTCCCAGGCGGTGATGCTGAAAAATTTAAAGAGATAAATGAAGCCCACGAAGTATTATCAAATACTGAAAAGAGAAAGATATACGATCAGATGGGGACTTCTTGGACTGGCGGATCACCAGGCAATCAAAACGCAAATGGCGGATTCTATAATCAATATAACGTTAACCCTGGTGACTTTGACAATATTTTTGATCTCATAAATGGCATATTTGGGTCTAGCGGTAAGAAGGGCTTTTCCAGTAAAGGATTTTCACCATTTGACCTTTTTGGAAAGCAGCAAAATGTTAGAACAAATATGGGTCAGGATGTAGAATCTGAAGTAACTTTATCTTTTCATGAGTTTTTACACGGGACTACAAAAAAAGTAAATCTTTCTTATTTAAAAAGAGACGTTGAACTAAAGATTCCTGCTGGAGTAAAAGAAGGGTCTAAGATCAAATTTAAAGGTTTGGGTCAAAATGGTGGAGATCTATACGTCAAAGTGAAGATCGAAAAAGATTCAAGATTTTCATTCGACGGTGAAAACATTAAAACATCGATAAATATTTCTCTTTTTACTGCACTTCTCGGAGGAGAGGCTTCGGTGGAAAGTCCTGATGGAAAGGTGACTGTAAAGATCCCGCCTGGTTCTTCGTCTGGAACGACCTTGAGGTTAAAAGGACTCGGGCTATTAAAACACAATAAAGTTAAGGGCGATCTTCTTGTTAGTTTGAACGTGCAAATTCCAAAAAATCTTTCAAACGAGGAAAAAGAGCTTGTAGAGAAATGGGCAAAGTTAAGAGGTGATAAATAATGTCTGAAACAGTAGGATTTTATGCAATTAGTATTGTTTCTAAGATGCTATCAATTCACCCGCAGACGATAAGAAGATATGAAGAGTTGGGTTTGATTTGTCCAAAAAAGCTTGCTGGTAAAACGAGAGTTTTTAGCGATGAAGACATTGAAGTGTTAAAAAAGATCCAGGAATTTACAAAAGACCTTGGAATAAATATAGCTGGAGTAGAGGTAATACTTAGACTTTCGAAACGTGTAGAGGAGTTAGAGTCGGAAGTATTGAGACTAAATAGCATTTTGGAAAAAATTTCTCAAGAGAAAGAAGGTGAGAATAATGAATCCAGATAAATTTACCGAACAATTAAGAGATTCTTTGGAATCAGCACAAAGAATTTTAATATCTTTTCAGAATAGTCAGCTTGATGTGGAACATCTTTTGTATGCGATGCTTAGTCAGCAAGAGGGACTTGTTGGGAATATTTTAACGAGAGCTGGCATTAACAAGAACGATATTAAAAGTAGACTGGAATCAATTTTACACAAATTGCCAAAGATCCAATATTCATCATCAACTCCACAAATTTATATTACTCCTTCTCTAAAAAAAGTTTTGGACATTGCTGAGGATGAAGCTATTAGGCTAAAAGATGAATTTGTAGGGATAGATCACGTTTTAATCGCAATTGTAAAGGAAGGCGAGAGTCCTGCTTCAAGGTTATTGAATGAATACGGCTTTACAGAAGAAAAAGTTTACCAAATACTTAAAGATATAAGAGGTACCCAAAGAGTGACGGATCCTGGTGCTGAAGATAAATATCAAGCTCTTGAAAAATATACAAGAAATTTAACTCAGCTTGCTTTAGAAGGAAAATTAGATCCAGTAATAGGCAGAGATGAAGAAATCGAGAGAGTCATGCAAATCCTTTCCAGGAGGACGAAGAATAATCCTGTATTAATAGGTGAGCCAGGAGTGGGAAAGACTGCTATTGTTGATGGTATTGCTCAAAAGATATCCTCAAACGATGTTCCTGAAATATTGAAAGGTAAACAGCTTCTATCTCTTGATATGGGTGCACTCATAGCAGGAACAAAATTTAGGGGTGAATTCGAGGAAAGACTAAAGGCTATAATCGATTCTGTAACCAAGACTCAAAGTTATATATTGTTTATTGATGAATTGCACACTGTAGTTGGAGCAGGTGCTGCAGAGGGTGCTATGGATGCATCCAATCTTTTGAAACCTGCTCTTGCAAGAGGTGAGCTAAGGGTGATAGGAGCTACTACGCTCGATGAGTATAAAAAACATATAGAAAAAGATCCAGCACTTGAAAGAAGGTTTCAGCCAGTTTTTGTAAAGGAACCCAGCGTAGAGGATACTGTTTCTATCTTAAAGGGCTTAAGAGATAAATATGAGGCGCATCATAGGGTGAAGATAACTGATGACGCAATAGAATCGGCTGCTAATCTCTCTGAGAGGTACATATCAGATAGATTTTTACCAGATAAAGCTATCGATTTGATTGATGAGGCTGCTGCAAAGGTAAGGATCCAACTTTCAAATATGCCAACAGACCTCAAAGAAATGGAAAATAAACTTTCAAGATTAAATCAAGAAGGCCAAGAGGCCGTTAAAAGAGAAGACTATGAATCGGCTGCAAAGTTAAAAAATGAATCTGATTCCCTTTCAAAAGAATTTAAAGAAAAAAGAGATAAATGGCTTATTGACAAAAAGGTTAATGAGGTTGTAGATAAAGAAGATATCGCAAACCTGGTTTCCAGGTGGACAGGAATACCTGTAACAGAATTGGTTCAAGAAGAAGTTGACAAATTGACTAAAATGGAAGACATATTACATAAAAGAATAATTGGTCAAGATGAGGCAGTCGAAGCTGTCTCAGAAGCTATCAGGAGATCGAGGTCTGGATTAAAGGACCCGAAGAGGCCAGTAGGATCCTTTCTATTCTTGGGACCAACTGGTGTGGGAAAAACTGAGCTTAGCAAGGCGCTTGCTGCCTTTTTATTTAAAGACGAAAATGCTTTGGTAAGGATAGATATGTCAGAGTATATGGAAAAACATTCTGTATCGAGGTTGGTTGGAGCTCCCCCTGGATATGTGGGATATGAAGAAGGTGGACAGCTTACTGAGGTCATCAGGAGAAGGCCATACTCCGTGATCCTTTTGGATGAAATTGAGAAAGCACATCCTGATGTGTTTAACATATTGTTGCAAGTTCTTGACGATGGCAGATTGACTGATGGTAAGGGCAGGACTATAGATTTTAGAAATACTGTTATAATAATGACATCTAATCTGGGTTCTGATATATTATTAAATACAAATGTGGAAGACGAGAACGAGTTTGAAAAAGCTAAAAATAGAGTTCTATCTTTGTTAAATTCTTCTTTCAGACCAGAATTTTTAAATAGAATTGATGAGATTGTAGTATTTAAGCCGCTTTCGCGATCTGATATAGAGAAAATTGTAAAATTGATAATAGATAATATACAGGAAAGATTGAGCGAGAAAAAGATTAATATTATACTAACAGATGAAGCAAAAGACTTTTTTGCCAGAGAAGGATATGAACCAACTATGGGAGCTAGACCTTTAAAAAGGTTTATGCAGAAAAAACTTGAGAATCTCATTGCAAGAGAAATTTTAAATAATAACTTAAAAGAGGGAGATAATGTGAAAATTGTTGTTGAAAATAATAATATCACTTTGGTAATAGAAAATTGAATCCTTTTGATATAATTTGGTTTCTATTTATAATTTTTGCTTTTACTCCTGTTCTACAGCAAAAATATCTTGAGAATATGAGAGTAAGGACTATAAGGTCTCTTGAGAAGAAGATGAACTCAAGGGTTATTACGCTTATTCATAGACAGGAGACTATATCATTTTTTGGAATTCCTCTTTCAAGATATATTGATATTGATGATTCTGAGCAAATATTGAGAGCCATAAGGCTTACAGAAAAAGATATGCCTATTGATATTATCATGCATACGCCCGGAGGGCTGGTGCTTGCTGCCGAACAGATAGCAAAGGCACTTATAAGACATCCTGCGCAGGTGAGGGTTTTCGTCCCTCACTACGCGATGTCTGGCGGGACAATGCTAGCTCTTGCTGCCGATGAGATATACCTTGATGAAAATGCTGTTTTAGGACCTGTAGACCCTCAGTTAGGTGAATATCCTGCAGTTTCTATTATTCAGGCTGTAAGGGAAAAGGGTATGGAGAATGTGGAAGATAAAACTTTGATTTTGGCAGACATGTCACAAAAAGCTATTAATCAAGTAAGGAGCACTATAAAGCAGCTTTTGTCTGATAGGATGGATAATGAAAGGGCATCATTTTTAGCTGATCTCTTTACAAGTGGAAAATGGACTCATGATTATCCAATTTCTTATGAAGAGATAAAGAATTTGAGCATCCCTGTTAAAAGTGATTTGCCAGATGAAGTGTATGAACTGATGGAATTGTATCCTCAGGCTGGTAACAGAAGGCCTTCGGTACAATTTATTCCTATTCCATATAGACTTCCTACGAAAGGTAAATAGGTTATAAAGATATGGCTGAAAAAATTGGTACATTATTTGTTGTTTCTGGTCCTTCAGGTGTTGGAAAAGGTACTGTTATAAAAGAGCTGATGCAAAAAGATCCAATGCTTTGCCTTTCTATCTCGATGACGAGCAGATCGAGAAGACCTAATGAAGTCGATGGGAAGGATTATTTCTTTGTTTCTGAGTCTGAATTTTTAGATCAGATTGAAAAAGATAATCTTTTAGAATGGGCTAAGGTACATGGGAATTATTATGGTACACCGAAAGATTATGTTTTGAAAAAGTTAAATGACAATAATGATGTCATACTTGAAATCGATACAAGAGGCGCAAGCAAAATTAAGTCATTGTATCCTGATGCGATTTTAATTTTTATAGTTCCACCCAGGTGGTGCGATCTTAGGTCGAGGCTTGAAACAAGGTCTTCAGAAAACTTTGAGGAAATAAAAAGAAGACTTTCTAGATCTATTGAAGAAATAGAAGAATATTTTATTTATGAGTATATAATAGTAAATAATAGTATAATAGAAGCTGCAAGTGAATTAGAATGTGTGATTGTATCACAACGCGCAAAAAGAGCAAAGAGAGAAGATATTATATCTCGACTAAGATCAGAAATCCAATTTGGACAGGAGGTAAAATAATTTTGATAGCACCCAGTTTAGAAAGGTCTTTTAATATGATAAATTCAAGATATGCTTTGGCCATAGCTGCAGTTAAGAGAGCAAAAGAAATCAGAAATAACAAGGATCCATTCGCATCCAACATAAACGACCCACTTGAACAAGCTTTTGAAGAGATTGCAAGTGGAAAAATTAAGGTTTCTATAAATAAATAAATAAATTGAAAATACTTTTTGGGGTTAGCGGTGGCATATCTGCCTATAAAGCTGCTGGATTTGTTTCCTCTCTTGTCAAAGAAGGACACGATGTAAATGTCGTTATGACAGAGAGTGCTAACAGGTTTATTTCACCGCTAACTTTTGAGGCTTTAACGAAAAATGTTTGTTATACAGACTTGAATTTGCCAAGCGGAAAAGATTGTATAGCCCATATTTCTTTGCCGCAAAGCTCTGATGTTTTTATTATATGTCCTGCTACAGCAAATACTATCTCAAAGATTTCACTAGGGTTGGCTGATAATCTCCTTACAACAATGGCTATAGCAAGGAAATGTCCCCTTGTAATAGTTCCTGCCATGAACGATATTATGTGGCAAAATCCTTCTTTACAGGAGAATGTTAAGAAGCTAGTCTATCAAAATGTGATATTTTTTGGTCCTGCCTATGGTAGACTCGCCTGTGAAAGTGTGGGTAGGGGTAGGATGCTGGAGATCGATGAACTTTTAGAAATATTTAATTATCATTTTTACCCTGTAAAAGACCTTTTGGATAAAAAAATCTTGATAACTGCAGGGCCTACACGTGAACCTATAGATCCTGTAAGATATATATCGAATAGATCCTCTGGCAAGATGGGCTATGCATTTGCTAAGGCTGCTTCTTTGAGGGGGGCTCAAGTAAGACTTGTGTCAGGGCCCACTAATTTAAGCACTCCTTTTATGGTAGAAAGAATAAACGTCGAAACTACTGAAGAGATGCTTAAAAGCGTCCTTGAAAATTTTGAAACTTGCGATGTTTTAATTATGGCTGCTGCAGTTTCAGATTTCAAAATGTATGAGCAATCTATAAATAAGATTAAAAAGAAAGACAATTTTGAAATTAAGCTTACTAAAAATCCTGATATATTGAAAGAAATTAATAAGCTCAAAAAAAATCAGATAGTTGTAGGCTTTGCTGCTGAAACAGAGAATCTGAATAATTATGCTAAGAAAAAATTAGTGGAAAAAAATCTTGATTATATAATTGCAAATAAAATTCACAACACTGGCTTCCCCTTTGGCAGCGAAAACAATGAGGTTTTGGTTTTGTCTTCAGAAGGAGATTCGTTTGAATTAAATTCTACTAAAAAGGATATTGCTAATTTTATTTTAGATATTTTAGCAAAGAAGATCTGAAATAAATTCATCGTTTTTTTTATGTTATAATTTTTACATTATAAGTGAGAGGTGATAAGGTGGTCAGAAAAATCCGTTTGGGAGTTAACGTTGACCATGTTGCTACGCTTAGAGAATCAAGACGAATTTCATACCCTGATCCACTTTCCGCTGCTTCTATCTCGCTTTCCGCTGGCGCCGATCTTATAACAGTCCATCTAAGAGAAGATAGAAGGCATATACAGGACGATGATGTCCTTAGAATAAGAAGGGCTGTGGAAAATTTAAATTTAGAGATGGCCTGTGTCTCGCAAATTGTTTCTTTTGCTCTAAAGATTAAACCAAACAAAGTGACCTTAGTTCCTGAAAAAAGGGAAGAGCTCACTACAGAGGGAGGATTAGACCTTTCAAAAAACTATGACTCTTTAAAAGACAGTATTGCAACTCTGAGATCGAATGGCATTGAAGTTTCACTTTTTATCGATCCAGATGAAGTTTCGATTGAAAAAAGTGCAGTTTTGGCTGCTGACTCTGTAGAGCTGCATACAGGTAGATTTGCTGACTCTATGGATGAGATCGAGAGAAATGTTGAATTAGAAAGGTTGAAAAAGGCATCTGTCCTTGCTAAAGAGGCAGGTCTTAATGTCTACGCAGGTCATGGTTTGAACAAAGACAACCTTCTGGATGTCGCTTTGTTACCTGATATTGAGGAGCTAAATATTGGTCATAGCATTGTCGCTAGGTCGATATTTGTCGGTATCTTTAGAGCAGTTGAAGAGATTGTGGAAATCCTGAATCTGGCAGGTATTCTCCGAGAAAATAAAAACTTATTAGGAGGTCTAATTTGAGCTGTAGCGATAAAGTTGGATTTAATAATTTTGAGGAATTTAAAACTTTCGTTGAGGAAAACGAAGTTCGATTCGTCGATATTCGTTTTTGCGATGTTCCTGGCACCTGGCAGCACTTTACTGTTCCTGTCGAGGCTTTTGATGAGGGCGTTGTAGAAGAGGGCTTGGGTTTCGATGGTTCCAGCATAAGAGGATTTCAGCAGATAGAAGAAAGCGATATGATCCTTATCCCAGATCTAACTTCAGCTTTCGTAGATCCATTTTTTGAAGATTTAACTATCAATATTATTTGTGATGTAAAAGAGCCTATTGTCTTGAGAGATTACCCAAAGGATCCAAGAGGCGTAGCAAAAAGAGCAGAAAATTATGTTCAGACCTTAGGGATTGCTGATGCTGTATATTTCGGTCCTGAAGCTGAATTCTTTATTTTTGACGACGTAAAATATAAATATGACTCAAAGGGCGGAATGTTTTCTATCGACTCTGTAGAGGCGTGGTGGAATTCTGACAGAGAAGAAGGGCCAAACCTTGGCCACAAAATCAGATCTAAAGAGGGCTATTTCCCTTGCCCACCTAACGATCAGTTACAAGATGTAAGATCTGAAATGGTAAAGGCTATGATGGATGTTGGACTCGAGATTGAGGTCCATCACCATGAGGTAGCAACTGCAGGTCAGGTGGAAATTGATATAAAGTTTAACAACTTGTTGAGAATGGCTGATGACCTTATGAAATATAAATACGTTGCAAAAAATGTTGCAAGATCCAATGGAATGACGGCAACATTTATGCCAAAACCATTATTTGGCGATAACGGCTCAGGCATGCACTGTCATCAGAGCTTGTGGAAGGGCGGCAAACCTCTTTTCTACGATGAAAAGGGTTATGCTGGTCTTAGCGATATGGCATTGTGGTATATCGGTGGTCTCCTAAAGCATGCAAAGTCTATTCTAGCTTTTGCTGCTCCTACTACAAACTCCTATAAGAGGCTCGTACCTCATTATGAGGCACCAGTGAACCTGGCATATTCGCAAAGAAATCGATCTGCTGCTGTACGTATTCCAATGTATACTGCAAATCCAAAAGCCAAAAGAATAGAATTTAGGCCACCAGATCCATCAGCAAACCCATATCTCGCTTTTTCTGCAATGCTTATGGCTGGATTGGATGGCATAGAGAACAAGCTCGATCCAGGTAAGCCTCTTGACAAAAATATATATGATTTGCCACCAGAAGAAGCAAAGAATATTCCTTCTGTCCCAGGTTCTTTAGATGAAGCACTTGACGCTCTTGAGTCAGATCACGAATATCTATTAAAGGGCGGAGTATTTTCAAAGGGACTTATAGAATCATATATCGGGCTAAAGAGAGCTCAAGCTCAAGAATTAGCTATTAGGCCTCACCCATATGAATTTGTTACACTTTTTGATATTTAAACAAGAATTTTGTTAATTTAAATTAATTGGCACTTGGTGATAGTTACCAGGTGCCAATTTTATGTAATGCTTAGAAGGGAGATCGTATGTGCGGAATAGTTGGCTATATAGGCCCAAAAAATTCAGCTGATGTTGTGTTACATGGTTTGAAAAAGCTTGAATATAGGGGTTATGATTCAGCGGGCATTGCTGTTGTAAATGAATCTGGGAATCTCGAAACAAGACATGCAGTAGGCAAAATACTCTTTCTTGAGGATAATTTAAGGGATGCTCCCCTTGAAGGATTTTTGGGAATTGGTCATACCCGTTGGGCTACGCATGGTGAGCCGTGTATTAAAAATGCTCATCCTCAAGTAGATTGCACTTCTACTATTGCAGTGGTCCACAATGGTATTATTGAAAACTATCTTGAGCTTAAAGAAAAATTAATTGAAAAAGGTCATATTTTCAGATCTGACACCGACACAGAGGTTATTGCACATTTAATAGAAGACTATCTAAAAACCAATCCCGATATTTTTAGCTCTTTTTTGAAGGCATTAGGAGATTTAAGAGGTGTTTTTGCAATTGCTCTAATTAGCTCTAGAGAACCAGATAAGATATATTCTGTAAGACAGTTTGCTCCTCTAATCTTAGGACGTGGTCAGGGAGAAAATTTCTTGGCATCTGATATACCTGCAATTCTAAAGTATACCAAAGACGTCTATATTATGAAGGATGGAGAAGTTGCGGTATTAGGCAA
>JAJXTU010000114.1 GCA_021783475.1 bacterium | reverse complement strand
TTGTCAAAAAGATGAATAATAGAAATGTATATGTGCTTGTGAGAAGTTTTATAAAAATATTCTGGTTTAACAGTTTCTACACATCTTGCAATAGCTTCTCTGCTAAGGAGCATGGAACCCAATAGAGCCTGTTCAGCTTCTAAGTTATATGGCGGAGTTCTATCTAACATATATAGCTTTCAAATCCGTAAGCGCTAAGAAGTTTACAAAATGAATAGGCATCCTTCTTAGGCTTTGTAAAATCAATATGCATAAAGATTTCCATAAGGCCTATGAGAAATCGCTTTAAGTTTAATAAAATTATCCTTAAGAAGATCTTCAGAATTAAAATTAAACTTTTTGCCATAATCGCCTAAAATTTTTTTCAATATCTTATAATCATCATCGTCAATATCCAGAATTACAACCTCTTTCCCTATATTATTAGCGTTTACATCCCCGCGTATATATATTTTGCCTCCGTGCATACCTGTTCCAATAGCATCCGCTTTCATTATCTTAGGAGAATCAAGATTCAATATTACCAAAATACCACCTGCCATGTATTCTCCCAAAAAACTCCCAGCGCTGCCTCCTATTACTACCGTAGGGACATTCTCTTTGAACTCTTTCATGTGAATGCCTACCCTATATCCTACATCCTTTTCAATAAAGATCTTTCCACCTCTTGCAGCATAGCCTACCACGTCCCCTGCTCTTCCGTGAACGCATATAGTGCCACTGTTTAAGGTATTGCCTACTCCATCTTGTGCGTTGCCAAATAATTCAATATCTACTCCATCCATAAACATTCCAAGATCGTTACCAACTGTTCCATTTATAGTGATTTTCAGCTCTTTATTTTGTATTCCATTACCGATAAATCTTTGACCTAGAACATTTATAATATTTATCTCTTTATGTCCATCTTCAATTGACTCTTTTATTTTCTTGTTCAATTCCCTTGAATCCATGTTTAAAGCGTCTATGTTAATCATAATTACCTCCCGGCAGGCTTTACGCCAAGAACATCCAAAGTTTCTTTTGAAAGCTCCAATGCCCTTAATCTTTCTCTGTTTCCTATTAAACTCTCTATTGCGTTAATGCCAAGAGCGCCCATAATCTCTTTTAGCTCTAAGCTCCATCCTCTAATCAGATTCACAAGCTTTTTTGAGACCTCATCTGGATTGAGTCTATCAACTAAATCTGGCCTCTGGGTTGCAATCCCCCAGGAGCAATTCCCTGTATAACATTTTTGGCAAAGAGTACACCCCATTGCTATGAGGGAAGCAGTTCCAATTGTGACAAAATCTGCTCCAAGTGCAAGAATTTTTGCCATATCAGCAGCGTGTCTAATGCCGCCTGCTGCTACAATAGAAACTTTATTCCTAATTTTTTCTTTTCTCAGCCTATCGTCAACTGCAGCAATTGCAAGCTCTATGGGTATGCCAATGTGGTCTCTTATCATTGTAGGCGCAGCGCCCGTACCACCTCTAAAGCCATCAATCACTATGTAGTCTGCGTCAGCTCTTGCTACTCCTGATGCAATAGCAGCCACGTTGTGAACGGCTGCAATCTTTACACCTACAGGCTTAGAATAGTCTGTAGCCTCCTTCAAAGAAGCAATTAGCTGAGCAAGGTCTTCAATAGAATAAATATCGTGATGAGGAGCAGGAGACAGCGCATCAGTGCCCTTTGGAATCATTCTGGTCGAAGAGACTTCATCGTCAACCTTGTATCCGGGCAGATGTCCACCTATTCCAGGTTTTGCTCCCTGTCCTACTTTAATTTCTATAGCGGCGGCTCTCTTAAGATAATCTGGGTCTACACCAAATCTACCAGATGCCACCTGAACAATTATATTGTCTGCATATTCATAGAGATCCTTGTGAAGTCCTCCTTCACCAGTATTCATCAATATTCCGGACTCTTTTGCAGCCCTTGCAAGTGATTTGTGTGCATTAAGTGAAATCGCACCATACGACATAGCAGCAAATATAATAGGAGAGCTCAACTTTATATTCGGTTTAAGCTTATTTTTTAATATGTAACTATTGTCTTTAAACTCAATAGCTATATCAATCGGTTTTTCTCCAAGATAGCTTATTATTTCCATAGGCTCTCTCAGTGGATCTATTGAGGGATTGGTAACCTGACAGGCATCCAAAAATAATCTATCAAATATTATAGGGTGCAGCTTATCAGTACCAGCTGCTGTCAGCAATATTCCGCCAGTGTTTGCCTGCTTTTTTATATTGTTTATATATTCAGGATCCCAATAATCGTTATGCTTTTGCGTTCCAGGAAATTTCGTTATTTGAATGGCTTTTGTGGGGCAAACAAACATACATCTCTGACAGGCTACACATTTTTCGTGGATGGGCTTGACATTTTTGTCCTTGTCCTGGAGAAGTGCAGAGAAACCGCAGTTGTTTACACACTGTCCACATTTTATACAGAGATCCCTATCTACTTTTATGAAAAATTCTGGAAGAAGTTTATCAAGCACAGACATCTTTGTTCACCTCTACTTTCAAAGGTTTGCCTGCAACAAGAGAATACACGTCATCCAGATTGCTCTCTACCTTTCTTATCGAAGACTCTTCGCTCGCTAAATATGAAAATTCGCCTTTCTTTCCATAAACTAAAGGCCTTAACTTAATTCTGTCATTTAAGCCCATCATATAATTATTTGTGGCAACTATTATGGCGAAAGGTCCATTCAGAAGCAGGTTACCGTAAGTCATCCTCAATGCGGTATGGAGTTTCTTTTCTTCTTCTGGCATAAGTTCAATATCCTTCCAGAATTTTGAAGCTACTACGTTACATGCTATATCCAAAGGCAAGCCGTGCTTTCTAACCAATAGATCAAATGTATATGCGATTACCTCAGTGTCAGTTAAGAGCACACATTCGTAACCATAAGTTTCCAAAAATCTTTTATTAATACCGTATGAGGAAATCTCGCCATTATGAACCACTGTCCAGTCAAGAATAGAAAATGGGTGAGCACCTGCCCACCAACCGGGAGTGTTTGTTGGAAACCTTCCGTGAGCAGTCCATATATACGCTCCATATTTTTCTAGCATAAAAAATCTTCCAATATCTTCTGGATAACCCACACCTTTAAAGACTCCCATATTTTTTCCTGAAGAATTTACATAAGAACCGGGTATCCTTGTATTGACCAGCATTACCAACTTTACTACAAAGTCATCCGCATGCATATTTTTTGCTACCAGTTTTTCTGGTTTCGGCAAGACGAAATATCTCCACAGAAGAGGAGGATCTTTAATCTCATTTATAATCTTGGTTGGAATTTTCTCCTGCCGTTCTACAATAAAGTTCTCTTCAATTAATGAGTCTACCTCTCTTTTTGCAGATTCTGTATCAAACATAATATGCAAGCAATAATTATCTGGAGTCTCAGGGTAAATGCCATAGGCAGCAAATCCACCGCCCAAACCGTTCGATCTTGAATGCATCACGGACATCATATCCATGATGGCATCGCCAGATATTCGAATACCCGATTTGTTCATGATTCCCGCTGCCGCACATCCAGATGGTATATGTTCCAATGCAGGTATCATGAAAACCTCCTAAATAAAATTATTGAACTATTTATTTTACAATAGATATTGTATTGTTAGCAAATTAATTTATTTTGTGAAATATAAAAAATTATGGTGTTGGTATAAAATTATTTCTGTACTATTATTTTCTTCACGCCAAGACGAAAGGTTAATACAGTTAATTATATGCTACATGACAAAAATTATATAATTCAATTAATCAAACTTACATAGGGCTATCTTGGATAACCCTATGTAAATACAGCAAATTTGAAATTATTTTATTTTTTCAGCCAATAAGGCGACAATATGTCCTCGAATGCAGATGTGGCAGCTATAGCGCCTCTTGAAACTGCTACTACAATTTGCTTTTCCCCACCTACTATGTCGCCTGCTGCATATACCCTGTGAACGTTGGTTCTCATATTTCTATCAACCTTTATATATCCTTCCTCGTCAATCTGAACGCCTAGGTCCTTTGCCAGTGAATTGTTCGGCATATATCCAACTGCCACAAAAAGTCCGTCAAGGGCGATAGTCTGTTCTTCACTTGTAAGATTGTTTACAACCTTAATAAATTCAATCGAATTTTTACCTAAGATTTCCTTTATCTCACTATTCCATATAACTTCTATTCCAAGCTTGAAAAATGAATCTTGAAGATATTTTTCAGCCCTTAATGTATCCCTCCTATGAATTAGCGTTACATCAACTCCGACATTTTTAAGATATATTGCATCAGTAAGTGCCGTG
>JAJXTU010000035.1 GCA_021783475.1 bacterium | reverse complement strand
AAGAGGCAGCTCTTCACCAGCAGCAAGTTGAGCTTTTGCATAAGCCTTTCCGAATTCAAAATCAATTCCCATCACTTCACCAGTAGACTTCATCTCTGGTCCCAAGATAGTGTCAACTCCTGAAAATCTCCCAAAGGGCAATACAGCTTCTTTTACTGCAATATATGGGAGATCTAATCTTTCTTTGATATTAAAGTCTTTTATCTTTTTCCCGAGCGATATTTTTGTTGCCAGCTTAGCCAGCGGGATACCTATAGTCTTGCTTACAAACGGGACTGTCCTTGATGCCCTTGGGTTTACCTCTAATACATAAATTCTATCTCTGATGGCAAACTGAATGTTTATTAAACCTCTTACCCCCAACTTTAAAGCAATCTCTCTTGTAATCCTAGATAGTTCAGATACCTCTTCCTTAGTCAAGCTAAATGATGGCAGCACGCAAGCAGAATCTCCTGAATGAATGCCTGCCTCTTCAATATGCTCCATTATTCCGCCTATAAATACCTCTTCTCCATCACAGAGCGCATCGACATCTATTTCTATTGCATCTTCCAAAAATCTGTCAATTAGAACGGGCTTAGCTTCAGAAACCTCAACTGCTTTTTTGATATACTCGAGTAAATCATTATCATCATAAACAATCTCCATAGCCCTGCCGCCCAAAACATATGACGGTCTGACCAATACTGGATAGCCAAGACCCCTTGCAACTTTTAGCGCCTCATCTGACGACTTTGCAATGCCTGCAGCAGGTCTAAATATTTTTAAACTCTCTAAAAAGGCATCAAATCGCTCCCTATCTTCTGCCATATCAATAGCCTCTGGAGATGTCCCAAGAATTGGAACACCAAGTTTCTCAAATGATTTAGCAAGCTTCAAGGGTGTCTGACCGCCAAACTGTATTAATGTCCCTAAGGGTTTTATTCTTTCAATAATATTCATAACGTCTTCAAACGTTAAAGGCTCAAATAAAAGCTGATCGGAGGTATCATAATCAGTAGAAACAGTTTCGGGGTTACAGTTTACCATTATTGCAGCCTTGCCCAAATCTTTGGAAGAGCCAACTGCATGAACACAACAATAATCAAATTCGATACCCTGTCCAATTCTATTTGGGCCTGCTCCCAAAATAACTACAGACTCTTTGTCCTCAAAAGGAACCAGTTCGTTCTCCTGATCATAAGTAGAATAATGATATGGAGTAAAAGATTCAAACTCAGCAGAACATGTATCAACCGTCTTATATACTGGAACAATTTCGAGATCTTTTCTATATTTTGAAACCTCTTGTTCGTTTGATCCTGTTAGATAGGCTATCTGAAAATCTGAAAAACCATCTCTTTTTAAATTAGCCAGGCTGTCTTTTTCAATAGAGTATAGATCCTTATTCATAAATTCTTTTCCTGTTAAGACAATTTCTTCAAGTTCTTTTAAAAACCACTTATCTATTCCAGTTAGTTTATTTAGCTCGTCAACATCTAAACCCATTTCCAATAGCCTGTGAATTATAAAAATCCTATTGTCTTTAGGGGTTCTAATTTCTTCTATAAGCTCATCCTTTGTCAATTTTGCAAGGTCAGCATCCTTGCCGTCGAATCCGAATCCTTTTCTGCCGTTTTCAAGGGATCGAATCGCCTTTTGAAAAGCTTCTTTGAAATTTCTTCCAATTGCCATAGCCTCGCCCACAGACTTCATCTGGGTATCCAATACTCTTGAGGTTCCATGAAATTTTTCGAAATCCCATCTGGGTATCTTAACTACCACATAGTCTAATGTTGGCTCAAAAGATGCTGGAGTCTTCTTTGTAATGTCATTTGTAATTTCATCAAGGCTGTACCCCACAGCAAGAAGGGCAGCAATTTTTGCAATTGGGAATCCTGTAGCCTTTGATGCAAGCGCAGAGCTCCTTGAAACACGTGGATTCATCTCAATAATTACAATGCGACCGTCGTTTGGGTTCATCGCAAACTGAATGTTTGATCCGCCCGTATCCACGCCAATTTTTCTAATGATCTTGATAGACATATCTCTTAGGATTTGATATTCTTTATCGGTTAAGGTTTGGATTGGGGCTACGGTAATGCTGTCCCCTGTATGAACGCCCATAGGATCCAAGTTTTCAATAGAACATATTATAACTACATTGTCCTTTTTGTCCCTCATTACCTCTAATTCAAACTCTTTCCAATTAAGGACAGACTCCTCAATCAGAACCTGATGAATCATACTAAGATCCAATCCATTAGCTACGTGAGCCATTAGATCGTCAAAGTTATAAGCAATGCCCCCACCTGTTCCGCCCAATGTAAAAGATGGCCTTATTATCAATGGAAAACCGAGTTCAAAAGCAATTTTTTCTGCTTCGTTTATACTGTGTGCCACTCCGCTTTTAGGCAGATCCACACCAATTTCTTTCATAGTTTCTCTGAATAAAAGTCTATCTTCGCCCTTCTTAATTGCGCCAACATTCACGCCCAGCATCTCGACATTATATTTTTCTAATATTCCTGCTTCTGCCAGGTTTACCGCAACATTGAGGGCAGTCTGTCCCCCCAAGGTAGGCAATATTGCATCTGGCTTTTCTTTTTGTATAACCTTGGTTACAATTTGTGGGGTTATGGGTTCAATATAAGTGTGATCGGCCATTTCTGGATCGGTCATAATTGTAGCAGGATTTGAGTTTACTAGAACTACTTCATATCCTTCCTGCCTTAAAGCTTTTATAGCCTGAGTACCAGAATAGTCAAACTCGCATGCTTGACCTATCACTATAGGTCCAGAACCTATTATAAGAATCTTTTTTATATCTGTTCTCTTAGGCAAGTCTTATCACGTCCTTAATTTATAATATTTTTATTAAGTATTAAATTTTCACTTACTTATTTCTTCATCAATTCACAAAATTTTTTAAATAAATAGCCAGAATCGTGAGGTCCAGGACTCGCCTCTGGATGATATTGGACAGAAAAAATTGGCAATTTTTTGTGCATTATGCCTTCAACTGTTTTGTCATTTAAGTTTATATGAGTAACTTCCCAATTGGATTTATCAATCGATTCTGGATCAATAGCAAATCCGTGGTTTTGAGAAGTAATCTCAACATCACCAGTCTCAAGCCTCTTTACAGGATGGTTGGCTCCATGGTGGCCAAATTTCAACTTGAAAGTCTTAGCGCCTGAAGCAATACCCATTAACTGATGGCCTAAACAGATTCCAAAAATCGGGACCTTACCAAAAAGATCTTTTAAAGGCTTGATTGCATATTCTACTGCAGCAGGATCGCCAGGACCATTAGAAAGAAACACGCCGTCTGGCTTTATAGACATAATTTCCTCTGCGCTGCTATAAGCTGAAAATATTGTTAATTTGCAACCCAAAGCAGTTAGTATCCTAAGAATATTCCACTTTACACCGTAATCGACAACTGCGACATTAAATTCTCCCTCTGGCTTAAATCTTTCATTAACCCAGATATCCTTATCAGTCCACGTATATTTTTCCTTAGGCGTGACGTCTTTGACAAGATCAAGACCTTCCATAGACGGGAAACGCTTAATCTTCTCATATAGAGATTCAGGATCGAGATCGACTGTGGATATGATTCCATTTAAGGCCCCTCTGGTCCTTAGCTTCCTTGTAAGAAACCTTGTATCGATGTTATCTATACCCACAATATTATTCTTGCTAAGATATGAGCCAAGGGTTTCTTGTGCCCTCCAATTAGATGTTCTGTCCTTGTAGTCTCTAACGATAAAGCCTTTGACAAAGGGCTTGAAGCTTTCAACGTCTTCGCTGTTTACTCCATAGTTCCCTATTAAGGGATAAGTCATGGTTACAATCTGCCCACAGTAAGAGGGATCGGTTAGAATTTCTTGGTATCCGCTCATGCTGGTATTAAAAACGACTTCTCCTAAGACTTCTCCTTCTGCGCCAAAAGATCGTCCAATAAATAAACTTTTATCTTCCAATAAAAGCATAGCTTTTTTAAAGTTCAAATGAAAAACACGTCCTTTCCTTATAATGTTAACTCAAGAATAAAAATTTAACTTTTATATTTCTTTAACAGTCTGTAAAAAGTTATTATCTTTATAGATCATTTTCCCATTGTAAAAAGTAGCAAGGGGGAAACCAAATAATTTTTTATCTAAAAAGGGAGAGAGTTTACACTTTGAAAAAAACATTTCGGGTTTCACCAAAAACTCTTCATTCTTTTTAAAAATAAAAAAATTAGCCTTAGAGTTATTTTGTAATTCCAAAACTGGAATAGAAAATACTTTAGATGGGTTGACTACCATCCATTTTATTATGTCTTCTAAAGCACACTTATTGCTCATAACAAAATTTGTATACAGAGCAGCAAAAACAGTCTCCAAGCCAGGAGTGCCAAATGGAGCCTGACTATAGTCGAGCTCTTTCTCCTCCAAAGTATGCGGAGCATGGTCGGTACAAATTATATCAATAATTCCCTTTTTTAAAGCATTGAAAAGTTCATACATATCCTCTTCTTCTCTAAAAGGAGGATTTACTTTAAACTTGGTATCAAAAATAGAAATATTTTCACAATTAAATATCAGGTGGTTCACAGTAACTTCAGAAGTAACATTTAAATCCTCTTCTTTAGCAATCTCAATATATTTTAAGGAGTGTCTTGTAGATAAATGAGCAAGGTGCAATCTAGACCTTGTCTCTCTTGCCAAAGCGACATCTCTTGCCACACAGACCTCTTCTGATGTGTATGGAATTGATTTAATCCCATAGGCCCTAGAAAGCCTACCTTCATGAATCAATCCTCCATCGCTCAACACAGGGTCTTCAGGATGATCTATAATTACCCCATCGAAAGTCTTAGCGTAAATTAATGCTTTTCGTAAAATATTTGTCGTAATTGGCCTTCCGTCATCAGAAAAAGCTATTGCACCGCTCCTTTTCATCTCCAAAAGGGGAGAGAGCTCCTCGCCTGCCTGGTTCTTTGAAACAGCCCCCACAGGATAAATTTTCATACTTGAATTTTTATCAATGTTGCTCACTAAGTAATCAACAAGATATGCGTTATCCACAACAGGTTTTGTGTTTGGCATTGTAAATATCTGGCCAATTCCTCCCCTTGCTGCAGCTTTTGAGCCAGAGGTAATATCTTCCTTCTCTTCTTGACCGGGAACTCTCATATGAGTGTGCACATCAGTCAAAAGAGGCATTACGACAAGATCTTCACCATCTAAAACTTCTTTATAATCAGATATATCAAATGAATCTAAAAAATTTACATTACCAGATGAATCAAGATAAAAATTAATCCTTTTTGAACTTAGATCTGAAAAATATACCAAAATGTTTTTAAACAATATTTTATCCATTTAATAACCTCGCTGCTCGGTATTCTTATCTAAATGTTCACCGATATTATCAACTTTGTGCCCCAATAGGTGATAAAAGATAGACATTCTTATTGCCAGACCATTTGTTACCTGCTTCCTAATAAGTGCATTATCGCTATCTGCAACTTCAGATGAAATCTCAAGGCCTCTATTCATAGGTCCAGGGTGCATAATTAAAACCTTATTATTGTTCACAAGTCTTTTGCTATTTAAGCCATAAAAGATTGAATATTCCCTTGTGCTGGGAATCCACGCACTCGCAGCCCTTTCAAGCTGGATTCTAAGGACTATAATTGCATCAGCGTCGTTAATAGCCTCATCTAAATCCCAATACACATCTACATCCCATTCTTTTTCAAATTCTTCCCTTACAAGGGTAGATGGACCGCAAAGTGATACCTTAGCACCAAATTTTTTCAAAAGCCATACGTTTGACCTTGCAACTCTACTGTTTAAAACGTCTCCCAAAATTAGAATTTTCTTGCCAGAAAGATCTCCAAAATGTTGTATTAAAGTAAAGGCATCAAGTAATGCCTGTGAAGGATGCTCATTGGAGCCATCTCCAGCGTTAACTATTTTTGCTGAAGTAAAATTCGTAATATAATCAGGAATTTTAGAAACAGAATGCCTTATAACAATACAGTCTGGCTTCATAGCATTGAGCGTCAAACAGGTATCTTTGATGGTTTCACCTTTTTTGGTTGAACTTTGAGAGACAGAAAGGTTCACAACATCTGCGCCAAGAGTTTTGCCAGCAATTTCAAAAGATGTTCTCGTCCTAGTGCTGGGCTCAAAAAAAACAGTTAAAATAAGTTTGCCTTTAAGAATTGGTACCTTTTTTGTAGGCCTATCTAAAACCTCCAAAAATTTTCTTGCATTATCAAATATTTCCAAAGCTTCGTTTAATTCTAAATTCTTCGTGCTCAGTAAGTGAGAAATCACTCTAAAATAATCACCTCATCCACATTATCAATCTCTTTAAGTCTCACATTAACGTCTTCTTTTGAAGAAGTTGGCACAAATCTACCTAAATAATTTGCATTAATCGGCAGCTCTCTGTGACCTCTATCAATTAATATCAATAATTCTATTTTCTTTGGTCTGCCAAAATCAAAGATAGCTTCTATCGCTCCCCTGATAGTTCTCCCCGTAAAAAGCACATCATCCACTATTATAATCGAACGTTCTCGAGTAGAAATTAAATTTGTTGTTTTTAAAGCAATTTTTTCTTTAGTATATAAATCATCCCTGTATGGAGTAACATCCAATTCTGAAGTATCTAACCTTATCCCCTTTTCATTTAAAAAAATTTCAGCAATACGCCTACTTAAAAAAACTCCCCTTGTCCACAAGCCTACTAACAAAAGCTTATCAAAATCTTTGTGATTCTCATAAATCTCATACATCAAACGATGAAGTATCTTATTAATTTCCTGCTCATTTAAAATCTTTGCTTTGAGCATAATACCTCCCTATTAACTATAAATATGTTACTACAAATTTTAAGAACTGTGAACTGTTTACTCTTATTGTATAATTGATTAATGAGATACTAACTTTTAAGGAGGTTTTATTTGTCTTTTTACAATCATTTAAAGGAAGAAACGCTAAAACATATTAGCAGCCTATACCCAGACATCCAGGATCCTAACTCATTCATTGAGATCCAAATATCCAACCCCCAATATGGTGACTACACTATTTTAAGTGCAATGAAATTAGCAAAATATCTCAAAGAGTCTCCAATAAAAATTGCGAATAAAATAGCTGAAAAATTTAGTGACGATATTTTTTCAATCCAGGTTGTAAATCCAGGTTTTATAAATATCAGTCTAAAAGACCTTACCCTACAAAATATTTTAAGAGATTTTTCTATTAAGCCATTTTTAAACAATAGAGAATCGCCAAAAATATTAATTGAATATGTTTCTGCCAACCCTACAGGACCTCTTCATATAGGACACGGCAGATGGGCTGCTTTTGGAGATTCTTTAAACAGACTATTAAAGGACTATGGGTTTAATGTCCAAACAGAGTTTTACGTGAACAACTATGGAAATCAAATGGAGTTATTTACCCAATCAATCATAGCCAGGATGAAAGAGTTGCTAAAACAAGACTTTGTTTTCCCAGAAGGCGGATATCTTGGTGAGTATGTTATAGATATCGCAAACAAAATCTTGAACAAACATCCTATTCTTACTAAAGAAGAGCAAAACCTACATTTCGATCTCATAAAAGAAGAGGCTTTAAATATCGCTTTAAACGAACAAAAAGAAACACTTAATAATTTTGGAGTCAATTTTGACTCATTTTTTTTTGAAAGCAAATTGCACGAAGAAGATAAAATAAATAAAATAGTTGATATCTTATCTTCAAAGAATCAAACATATAGAAAAGATGGAGCACTTTGGCTTAAGACTTCTGATTATTTAGACAATGAAGATAGAGTCTTAATAAGAGAGAATGGATTGCCCACATATTTTGCAGCAGACATAGCATATCATTATGAAAAATTTAAGAGAAATTTTGATATTTATATAAATATATGGGGAACTGACCACCACGGTTATATAGCAAGACTGAAAAGTGCTTTGAAAGCACTGGGATTACCTGAAGAAAGGCTTATTATCCTTCTAGGTCAATTAGTCAACCTTTACAGGAACAAAAACCTTATAAGAATGTCAAAAAGAACTGGAAATATGATAACTCTCAAGGATCTTCTTGATGATGTTGGGCCAGATGTACTAAGATTTTATTTAGCCTCCCGATCTTTAAACAGTACAATGGACTTTCATATAGAAAAGGCAAAAGAAGTTACAATGGACAATCCACTCTACTATATACAGTATGCATGTGCAAGAATATCAAGCATAGAAAGAAATATTGCAGAACAGATACCAGATAATATAGAAGAGTACTCAAAGTATATCGAAGGCGCAGATGAACTTGAAATTATTAAAAAGATTGATAACTTTGATTTTTTCAGAGAAAAAGCGGTGCGAGATTATGAGCCATACTATTTGGTCACTTACATGTTAGACCTCTCAAGGCTATTTCATATTTATTACCAAAAGTGCAGAATTATCAATGACGAAAAAACTGTTCAATGGTCCAGACTTCTTCTGATAACCAAAGTTCATGAAGTTCTATCGAAGGGTCTATCTTATTTACACATTATTCCTCTGGAGAAAATGTGAAATTTAAAATTTTATTAGCGCTTATATTTTTTTCTTGTTTCTTTACCAATTACGCAAACGCAGCCGATCAGCTTCAGGTCAATCTTACTATTTCTGGAAATGAGAAAGTAGATGGCAATTATAGTTCTATTGATTCGTTAACCGTTCACGTAAAAGCAGACAGCACCCTGATAAAAGAAATACTTCAAAACACGCCAGATTATGGGCCTGTATTAGAATCTTGGCTGAAACTTGGGAATAAGCCGCCTGTAACGGGTCCAAAATTGATTTACGGACTAGACTTCTATTCACCTGATGGAAAGACATTATATTCGACTGACATAGTATTCTTCGCAAGAAAATATTCTGTGGTAAATGAAAATGGTCAAAGAAGACCAGTAAATGAAGTTGTAGATGAAACTAATATAGTAATACCTGTCAAAACTGAAATGGATGGCACATACAAACTTTTGATAAATAAGGGCAGCCAACCACTTTACGTCAAAAATATCGTTTTAGAAAAAGACAATGTTGCAAAAAAAACTACGCCAGAAGAACAAAATACAAGCAAAGAAAAGGTTAATAATCCCATAAAAATTAAAAGCTTTTCTGATTTTATGCCTATTTTACTTGCTGTAGTTGGTTTATTACTAATCTTCATATCATTCTTTACAATCGTATTAGCTATTAAAAAATTTCCCAGAAAGCCTGAGGCAAAATGCCCATTTTGTCACAAAACGCTCTTCGATGAAGATGATAATTTTTGCTGCTATTGCGGTGCTTTATTAAAACCAGAAAAAAAACAGGATACTGACGGCAAGGAAGATGTCTAAAAAAAAAATTATATACCTTCTATTCCTTGTAGTTAGTTTCCTCTTAATTAATTTAAACAACCCTTCAAGCGCACAGACCATAATCAATTATGATAAAGAATATAAAGAAGGTCAAAAAATTGCAAAGGACATTGAATCTTATTATAAAATCGTCAAAAACCCAGCAGTTCAAGAAAGATTAGACAAAATTGCCAGTAGACTACAGGTATATGCTAGAGAATTTTCAGGAGTTAAAAATCTAAGATTAACCATAAAGGCTTACCATAGCGATGACGTTAATGCCTTTGCCCTGCCGGGAGGTTTTATTTTTGTAACTACCGGAATGTTAAATTTTGTCAGGACTGATGACGAATTAGCTTGCATACTATCGCATGAGACTGGCCACGTTGTATTAGATCACCACAGAAAACAAATGGAGCTTCAAAAGAAGTATACCCTCGTAGCACTTGCGGTAATAATAGCATCAAGGGGAAACGCCGCTGCTAGCGAGTCTGCAAGTCTATTGTCAATGGCAATGATGAATCAATACTCTATAGGACTTGAAAAACAGGCAGATGAATTTGCCATCAGGTGTGCTATGGCATGTGGATACAATCCAGTAGGGCTCTTAACTACTATGGAGAGGCTAAACGCAAGAGAGAGAAGCTACCAAGATATAAACTGGGGAATCTACCAAAATCACCCAGAAACAGAAGAAAGAATTCACTATATTATCGCCGCTTTAAAAAGTTATGGCGTTGTAATTAATAGAAGAATTGCAGCCGATTATTTCAAGGTTACAAATATTGGACCAAATGTCTATATTGAAAAAGATTTGTGGTTCAATCTCCAAGAATATCCAAATATATTTCCAAATCCTTTTATAGATTTGACATCGGTAATAAAAAGCCTAAACCTTGCATTTGATGAAGAACCAAGCATTTATGATATAAACGTCGTTGGTGAAGGGGATAATGTTATAATCTACGTTAAGAATATAAAGGTTATTTCTGCAAAAGATACAGAAGAAAACAGAAAAATCTTAACAACCCTATGTTCTGAATTAAAAAAAATAATATGGAAAAATTCTTTGTGGGAGGCATTTAATTAAATGCATGAAGCAAGTATTGTACAGGAAATAATCGACATAACTACTGAACAGGCCAAACAAAACAATGCTCACAAGGTTCTCGAAGTAGAGATAACTGTTGGCGCAGGAGCAATGATAGAAACCGATCTCCTATCAGGAGCATTCGATATTATGAAAAACGAAACAATGCTCGAAGATGCAACCTTAAAGATAAATAAGGTTAACCTTAAATTACACTGTCTAAATTGCGGTAAAATATCAGAAAGCGATAGAATGGTAAGCATGGAATGTCCATATTGTCATTCGTTTGAAACAATAATCGAATCAGGTAGGGAAATGCTTATAAATAAAATTATTGCAGAATAAATTTATTCAAAAATTATTCAAGATAGAAAAGAAGGGAGAAAAATAATGGATATAAAAGATATTAATATTCCAATCTTGTCAAAAAATATAAAAGAGGGGGAGACAAATAAAAATATTTTTGAGTCAAAGGGGCTCTTGACGATCAATCTCATTAGTTCTCCAGGTTCCGGGAAAACTACTTTACTTGAAAATATTGCTCCTATATTAAACGAACAAGGTTTTCCTTGTTTAGTTATCGAAGGTGACATTGCCACCACAAGAGATGCAGAAAGGATTAACAAGAAAGAGATAAAATGCGTCCAAATTAATACTCATGGCATCTGTCATCTCGAATCCAAAATGATAAGGAAGGCGTTTGAGCAGCTCGATATGGTAAATGAGAAGATATTGTTTATCGAAAACGTCGGAAACCTCGTATGCCCGGCAGAATTTTACCTGGGAGAACACGAAAAAATAGCAATATTAAGCGTAACAGAGGGAGAAGACAAGCCAGAAAAATATCCACTCCTGTTTAAAGAGTCTTCCTGTGTGCTTTTAACCAAAGTAGATCTACTGCCCTTTCTCGATCTAACCGAAGACATCTTCATTTCAGAAATTCGGAAGTTGAATAAAAAGGCACCCATCTTCCTTATGTCAAAAAAAGACAAATCTTCATATATGGAGTTTATTGAATGGTTAATCCAAAAACATCTATCTATCTTTGGGGGAGAACGATAATAGAGTTTCCTTCATGTTTAGGGATGGTTGTTGGTTGACTGTTTTCATTTGAATTTTTTGTTTTCCCGACAGTATTTTCTTTTCTTTTCTCCTCAGTCGGGACATAAGGAGTTCCAGGGTATCTACTGTCATATTCTGTAGGTACACTGTCCTTCGGGAATGATTTTAAAATAGGATTCGGGCACTTGTCTGTAGCCAATTTATCAGACCCACTGCAAATCCAGACGCTTACCTCATTGCCATTCGAAGAACCGATAGACTCAGAACTCTTTGGAAAATATGCAACGGGGGTCCCGGTAAGAGCATACTTCATAAATCCAGCCCAAATTTCAGCAGGGATAAATCCACCAACTACACCGTTCATTGGAGAATTATCGTCATTTCCTACCCAAACGCCACAAACCATATTTGGAGTAAATCCCATAAACCATGCATTCCTAAAATCATCAGTGGTGCCAGTCTTTCCTGCAGCAGGCCTACCAATATTAGCAGCCATTCCAGTACCGTGTAAAATTACGTTAGTAAGCATGCCGTCAAGCACCGAAATATATTTTTCCTCAAAAACCCTCTGTGGTATAGGTTTATTTTCTTCTAAAACTTTGCCGTTTCTATCTACAACCTTGGTAATAAATATTGGCTCCACCCTTATTCCTCTATTTGCGAAAACACCATAGGCAGAAGTCATTTCAAGAAGGTTCACATCACTCGCACCAAGAGCAAGGGCAAGATTCGCATTTAGATGGCTTTTAATCCCAGCCTTTCTTGCCGTTTTAATTGCGTTCTCTACCCCAACCATGTCAAGCAATTTTACACTTGGAACATTCCTGGATAACATTAGAGCCTCCCACATAGGAATGTTACCCATAAAAGTTCTCTCATAATTCTGAGGACTCCATGGACCTTCAGGGGTTTGATATGTAACGGGAGTATCAGATAATGTAGTATTAGGACCGAGTCCCTGTTCCAAGGCGGTCAGGTATACGAAAGGTTTAAAAGAAGATCCTGGCTGTCTCTCAGCCATTATTACTCTGTCAAATTGACTTTTTTCGTAGCTTGTTCCACCCACATAGGCTCTAATCTCTCCGTTTTGTGGATCGATAGCAACCAAAGCCCCTTCTGAAACGTGAAGATAACTGTATTTTTTCACATAATCTTTAACCATCTTGTCTGCTTCTTCCTGCATATTGTAGTCAAGAGTAGTATAAATTTTTAAGCCACCAGTATAAACTTCATTATAACCATATTTTTTGGCCATTTCTTGTAAGATATGATCGACAAAATAAGGAGCTATTCCGCCCCATCTGGTATTTGAATGAACGATATCGATTGGCTGATTATATGCCTCATTTGCCTGAGCTTTAGTGATATATCCTACGTCAACCATTCTATTTAATACTATCTTCTGACGCTCTTTTGCCAACTTAAAGTTTCTTACAGGAGAGTAATATTCTGGAGCACTTATTAATCCTGCAAGCATTGCAGATTCTGCTAAATTAAGATTTTTTACATCTTTGTTAAAATAATACTTTGAAGCGGCCTGAACTCCATTGGTACCATGTCCCAAATAGATTTCGTTAAGATACAGTCCTAAGATTTTATCCTTACTTAAAGTCAGATCTACCCTAATAGAAATGACCAATTCTACCAGTTTTCTCATTATAGTTTGTTGTGGAGTAAGATAAATGTTCTTTACCAACTGCTGAGTCAGAGTACTGCCACCTTCAACTTCTTTTCTATGCATAATATCTGCAATAAACGCCCTCATAATACCAATAGGATCGAAACCCACCTCTGAATAAAATCTTGAGTCCTCCACTGCTATTACAGCGTCTCTGAGATTATTTGGAATATCCTTCAATGGAACCACGACTCTGTTCTCAGAATCATACAGAGTTGTTATCAACTTGCCATTTCTATCAAATATCTGTGTAGCCTCAGGTGGAGCGTAATTTTCAAGACTTTCTACGTTTGGAACTTTAATAAAAGAATAAATTGTTACGCCAGCTAAAAGACCTACAACAAAAAGAGCTAAAAAAATCCCTATGAAAATTAAAAATTTTTTTATTTTACTGAACATTGGCTATATTAGTTGCCTTAGTTTTAGAGATACATAAACGCTAGCCTCATCAGGAGGCACAAGATTTGAACTCCCGTCACGTCTGATCTTTATCTCAATAAGACCAGACTTTGAAAAATGGCCTCCTATAATTATCTTGATTGGGATCCCCAAGAGATCTGCGTCTTTAAATTTTACACCTGCCCTATCATCACGATCATCGAATAAAACGCTAATCCCCCTGTCTCTGAGTTCATGAAAGATCATTTCTGCGGTATTTAGCTGATTTTCATCTTTTACATTAGCAGGTATAACTATAACCTGATAGGGGCAAAGAGTTGCGGGCCATATAATTCCAAATTCATCGTGATGCTGTTCTACAACAATAGACAGAAGCCTAGAAATGCCGATACCGTAGCATCCCATCTCAAAAGGTTTTTCCTTGCCATTTTCATCTTTAAAATAGGCCTTCATAGGTTCGCTATATTTTGTGCCAAGCTTAAATACATGACCAGCTTCGCTACCAGTGCTTTCAACAAGCTTGGCACCACAATGTGGACAAAATTCTCCAGCTTTTGAAACCCTTAAATCAAATATATTATCCGAATAAAAATCTCTTTTAAAATAAACGTTTTTAAAATGATATCCATCTTTATTGGCTCCAGCATAAAACGAGACATTTTCCACACAAACTCTCTTGTCACATATTAATTTTATATTATTTACTTTTACGGGCCCTATAGAGCCAACAGATAAATCGAGTTTTTGCTTAATTTCATCAGGCGTCATCATAGATATTTCTTTTCCACCAAAGGCATTTTTTAACTTCACTTCATTTAGCTCATCATCACCAGCCAATATTATCATTGTTGGTTCGCCTTCGATTTTATACATCAGAGATTTTAGAATATACTTTTGATCCACGCCCACAAATTTAGAAACTTCATCAACAGTTTTTGCATTTGGAGTTGATACAATATCCATTTCTGCAAAATCCCTGGTATCAAAAGGCTCATAGCTTGAAGATGCTTTTTCAAGGTTTGCAGCATAAGAGCAACTCGAACAATACAGTATTTTATCTTCGCCATAAGGAGTTAGAACCATAAATTCGTGAGAAACACTTCCGCCAATAGCGCCAGAGTCTGCTTCTACAGATTTAAAATTTAGTCCCATTCTATTAAGAATTTTTTCATAAGCGTGAAACATATCCCAGTAAGTCACATCAAGGTCTTCTTCGTTTCTGTGAAAGCTATAGGCATCCTTCATAATAAATTCTCTAGACCTCATCAAGCCAAATCTTGGTCTTATTTCATCTCTAAATTTTGTCTGTATTTGAAAAACAGAAATTGGAAGCTGCTTGTAAGAACTAACTTCTCTGTTTATTAAATCAGTTATAACCTCTTCATGAGTAGGACCAAGAGCATATTCTTTATCATGCCTATCTTTGAATCTCATAAGTTCAGGACCATATTTTTTCCATCTGCCAGAAATTTCCCAAATCTCCTTGGGTTGAAGAGCAGGTAGAAGTAATTCTTGAGAGTTTATATTAATCATTTCTTCTCTAACTATATTTTCAATTTTCAATAAAACCTTCTTAGCCAATGGCAAATAAGTGTATATACCTGAGCCAAGACGCCTTATGTATCCAGCCCTCAACAATAGGATGTGACTGATAGCCTCTGCATCGCCAGGTACTTCTTTTAAAGTTCTAAAAAACAATTTGGAAAGTTTCATAAATCCTCCTGAGAAATAAGAGATTCAAGCTCGTCTAAAAAAACTTCTTCCAGATTATCGTTATCAATTTTTTTAATTATTTTTCCATATTTAAATAAAAATGCAAAATTTTTTGCACCTGCAATACCTAAATCTGCAGATTTAGCTTCTGATGGGCCATTCACTGCGCAACCCATAATAGCAATTTTTAAAGGCTTTTTAACGCTTAAGAGCCTTTTCTCAACAACTTTTGTTAGTCTTTTTAAATTTACCTCTGTCCTACCACAAGTCGGGCAGGATATGATCACAGGACCAGCTTCAATGTCCAGGGATTTCAGTATTTCCTTGCCAACTCTAATCTCATCAATTGGATTCGAGCTAAGAGAAACTCTAATAGTATCACCAATTCCCTTGTCTAACAAAATACCCAAACCTACGCTCGACCTAATTGTTCCTTGAAACATAGGGCCTGCCTCAGTAACCCCTAAGTGCAGTGGATATGGAAACTCCTTATAAAGTCTTTCATAAGTTTTTACAAGCAAGTTAACTGAGAAAGTCTTTGCACTAATTACAATATCGTCAAACCCCACTTCTTCCAGCAAGTTTACTTCCCTTGAAACAGACTCAATAAGGGCATTAACAGGGTTGTCATTGAAAAGATTTACAAGATCCTTGGGAATAGATCCCTCATTTACGCCTATTCTGATAGGAACTTTGTTATAGGCTGCAGCCTTAACCACCTCTAATAAGTTACTTTTTGAGCCAATATTACCAGGATTAATTCTAATTTTGGAAATTCCAGCATCGATAGTTTTTAAGGCCAGCCTATAATCAAAATGAATGTCAGCTACCAACGGTATTGATACCCTTTTAATAATTTTTGCTATTGATTCAGCAGCTTCATTGTCTGGCACTGCCAGCCTTACCAGATCAGCGCCAGCCTTTTGGATTCGCTTGATTTGACCCACAGTAGCGCCTACATTTCTTGTATCTGTTTTTGTCATTGTCTGAACAAATATCTTGCCCGAGCCAAAAACAAGATCTCTAACCAAAACTTCTTTTCTTATCATTTTTTAAAAAGTCTCAACACATCAAAATAACTTACGAATATCATTAATAAGATTAGAAATACAAAACCAGCAACATGTATAAAGTTTTCTTTCTTAGGATCTATAGGTTTTCCTCTAATCATCTCTATAATCAAAAATAGTATTCTAGAACCATCAAGTGCAGGAATAGGCAACAAGTTTATTATCCCAAGGTTTAAAGACAAAAATCCCACAAAAAAGAGAAGAGCAGTTGGACCTTCATTAGCAGCCTTACCAAGCATATTGGCAATGCCTATTGGGCCAGCTAAACTCCCTACGGGTACCTGCCCCGATATTAACATCCATATACTAACAATGAGCGCAATTCCCCATGATAAAGTTTGAGTAAAGCCCATATATACAGAATCAACAATAGAATACTTTTTCATAGTGCGATCGAACATTATCCCGATAAGATATCTATTGTCTTTTTGATCAAATTCTGGATAAAGGCTGATATTAATGTCTTTGCCATCTCTTAAAAGGGTTAAGTCTAATTTTTCGCCTTTAGATTCGGAGACTATTCTTATTAAATCGTTTGGCGTTTTTATTGAGATGCCGTTAACTGATACAATCCTGTCACCAACCTGGATTCCAGCTTTAGCAGCAGGAAAATCACTATTTACCGATTGAATTCTTAAATCTGGAACATATACGCCCTGGGTAAAGACAAGGGTAAATATAACTGCAGCCATAATTATGTTCATAACAGGCCCAGCTACTATTACTAAAATCTTTTGGAAAGACCTTATCTGATCAAACCTCTTGGTTCCAGGAGGAACCTCTCCCTCATCTAAACCAGCGATTCTTACAAAGCCTCCAAGGGGCAGTATTCTAACGCTTAAATCAGTTTCTTTATATTTGCTTTTGAAAATTCGTGGGCCAAAACCAATAGAAAATTCGTAAACTCCTACTCCAAAAATCCTTGCAAATACAAAATGCCCCGCTTCGTGAACAAGCGTAGCAACAAATATAACCAAAATGAAAATTAAAATATTCTCCATTAAAGCCTATAAACCTCCAATAAATTTAAAGTTTTCTTAACAGTCTCGTCATAAATTAAACCAACTTCTTCAAATGAAGAGACGTCGCCAGAATATGATTCCGATAAGATTAATTCTAACATCTTTGGGATATTTAGAAATGAGATTTGTTTACTTAAAAATGCGTTTACCAGTACTTCATCACAAGCAGCAAGCGTGGCAGTTTTAACTGAACCGCCCTTCAATGCCTCGTATGCAATACTTAGACATGGAAACTGATTATAATCTGGTTGTTCGAACTCTAAAACAAAATCTTCTTTAAAATCTTCTCTTTGATAGTCCCATCTTTCAGGATAAGAAAGAGCATGTTGAATAGGTATGCACATATCAGGTTTATAATATAAAAACTTAACAGATCCATCAAGGAATGTGATCAAAGAATGTACCAAACTTGTTCTATTAATAAGAACTTTAATTTTATCAGCATCTAAACCAAAAAGAAAAGATGCCTCAATTACCTCAAAACCTTTGTTCATTAGGTTGGCAGAATCCACTGTAACCTTTGGTCCCATTTTCCATGTCGGATGAAGCAAAACCTCATCGACTGATGGATTTTCGACAAAATGTTTCTTGTGAAATGGACCACCAGAAGCAGTTAGATATATCGAACTCACAGATGCAATATCCTCACCTTCTAATAGCTGAAAAATTGCGTTGTGTTCACTATCTACTGGTAAAATTTTTTTGTTCAAATTTTTAGCATAATTAACAATTAAATCCCCGCCATAAACGAGTATTTCTTTGGTAGCAAAAGCAAGATCCTTGTCAGAATCCAAAGCAGTTTTAGCAATATATAGAGAATCCTTACCAACCCAAGCTAATAGAACTACATCAGCATCAGTTTTTTCAATCATCTCCAAAATGCCTTGAAACCCATAAAAAATATTTTTTGGGCCGGTATCAAGTTCTGCCTCATACAACAAACTAACGCTCTCAGGCTTGAACTCTTCGATCTGACTCTTGAATTTTTCTGATCCAGTACGCGCTGCTAAACCAACAATCTTTAATTTATCTAAATGTTTCCTAACCACATCTAATGCTTGGGTGCCTATTGAACCAGTAGATCCAATTAAAATTATCTTTTTCATTTAATGCTCACAAGATAAAAAATCATAAAATATAAAACGGGAGCAGAAAAAAACAGACTATCAAATCTATCAAAAAAACCACCGTGACCTGGCAATAGATTACCAGAGTCCTTACAATCAAACGCTCTTTTGATTAATGATTCGCTTAAATCAGAAATTTGCGAAACAACATTAACAATAGCACCCATAAGAATTAACAAAAATATAGATTGTTGTAAGTAAAAAGAGAGGAGAATAAATGGAATAATGCCAAATATTAGATTTGCCAACGCACCTTCCCATGTTTTTTTAGGTGAAATATTGGAAAGCCTGTGTTTGCCGAAATTTTTTCCAACAATATAGGCCATAGAATCGCCAAGCCATAGACTAGACAAGAGCGATATGGACCAAAAAAAACCGTTATCAAGATTTCTAATAAGATAGAAAAAGGATAGGGAATAAGATATAAAAAAGGAAATTATGAATGAAAAACTAATATCAAAAAAGGAATATTTATTATCAAATATTAAAGGAAAACTAAAAAAAAGCAATGTAGATAAAA
>JAJXTU010000113.1 GCA_021783475.1 bacterium | reverse complement strand
TTAGTATCTCCTGCGACGACCTTTATATTACATTCATCTGCGGCTCTTTTGATTTCATCTGAAAGCTTTTTTACTGTGCTTATCTCCACGCCCTCTTCTATTATCCAGCCAAGTGTCAGGTAAAGGGGTTTGGAGCCCATTGCTATAAGGTCATTTACCGTTCCGTATATAGCAAGCAGTGATAGATTCCCCCCAGGAAAGAAAATAGGATTTACCAGGTGAACATCTGTACACAAGGTAAGCTCGTTTTCCTTTCCTGAAAAATCTAAAACTGCCGCATCGTCAAATTTCAATGGCTTTTCAAGGTAAACCGAGAAAACATTTTCAATTAATTCTGAAGTGAGCCTGCCTCCCGCTCCATGTGCAAGAGTTATTATATCTGACATTAAATTCCTCCTAATTAAGGTGTATTGTTATGATGAGTATTCTAAGTTTACATCTTTCCATATTTGTAGTGAGCTGCGCACGAGCCTTCACTAGAAACCATACATGGACCTACTGGCTTTATAGGAGTGCAGGCTTTACCAAAAAGCGGGCACTGATATGGCTCTATCAATCCCTGTAAAACCTCTCCGCATTTGCAGCCTGGGGGATCCACGCTTTTCTTGCTTTTAAGATTAAATTTTGTTTTGGCACAAAATTTTTTATATTCATCCCTGAACCCAAGACCGCTCTCTGGTATGGTTCCCATACCTCTCCACTCGGCATCTTCGGCGGCAAACACTTCATTTATGAACTTCAAGGCATTTGGATTTCCTTCATCCCTGACAGCTCTACTGTAGTTGTTTATCACGCTCGGCTGATTGGACTGTTTCATCTTTAAAAGCTCTAAGATAGCAGACAGTATATCTACCGGTTCAAAGCCAGCAATTACTCCGCCCTTATTAAATTTTCTAAGAACATCTCTATAAGGTTCTATGCCTATCACGGTGCTTACGTGACCAGGATAAATAAAGCCGTCAATTTTTGGGTTGGTGGATAAAAGGGCGTTCAGAGCGGGAGGAACAATTTTATGAAATGAAAGAACGCTGAAATTATCGATATTTTGCTCTTTTGCCTTCTTTACTGTGGCTGCTACTGTGGGCGCTGTGGTTTCAAACCCTATTCCAAGAAATACAACCTGAATTTCTGGATGTTCAGCAGCATATTTTAAGGCATCAAGAGGCCCATAAATAATCTCAATGTGCTTGCCCTCAGACCTTGCCTGGGCTAAATTTGATTTTGAGCCTGGCACCTTGAGCATATCGCCAAAAGTTGTAATACAGATATTTGGAATTGAAGCGGCCTCCACTGCCAGATCGCAATCTCCTTGTGATGTCACACAGACAGGGCATCCTGGCCCTGATATGTGCTTTATATTTTTCGGGAGAAGGGATCGAACGCCCGATCTGAGGATACTTACCGTATGGGTTCCGCAGACCTCCATAAATGTATATGGTAAATCATATTCTTTTATCTGTGCAAGTATTTTTTGGGATAATTGCGGTGATTTAAATTCTTCAAGCCAATTCAATGCTTTTTTCCTCGACTAATTTTGGCTCCGTTTTATCAAAGGAAAGGTCTTCGAGCTCTTTCCACAATTTAAGGGCTTCAAGAGCTGACTCTTCATCAAGGACTTCCATAGCAAAACCTGCATGCACCAGGATATAATCTCCTACTTTCACCCCTGGCAAAAATGCTGTACAAGCACGCGTTTCTGTCCCCATATAGTCTGCTGTAGCCATATCATTTTCTATCGACGTAACCTTCATAGGCACTGCTAAACACATAATACCCTCCTATTTATTGCTATACTTGATGATATTTATTTTACTACATATTCACGATATCAAAGAAATTAGACTATATCTGACTTTATTGTATAATTATTAAGATAAATAGCGCAAAGGAGTGTATTATGAAAGCTAATGAGTGGATGGAGTTGGAACATAATGTTCATTTTCAAACCTACAAGAGATATCCGGTAGTTTTAGCCAGTGGTGAGGGAGTGTACTTAAAAGATATTGAGGACAGGAAATATATGGATTTTATAGGCGGAATATCTGTATGTTCACTTGGACACTCTCATCCAGAGATTGCAGAGGTTCTCCATAAGCAAGCTCATACTCTGATTCATGCGAGCAACCTTTTCTATCATCCAAATCAGATCCTACTTGCAAAAAAATTGGTAGACCTATCTGGTCTAGGCAAGGTATTTTTCTGTAATTCTGGAGCAGAGGCAAATGAGGGCGCATTGAAACTGGCAAGGGCATATCATTTTTCTAAGGGCAATCCTGACAGAAACAAATTTCTTGCTTTTGAAGGAGCATTTCACGGTAGAACTTTTGGGGCGCTTTCTGTGACTGGTCAGAAGAAATATCAAGAACCGTTTAAGCCTCTTGTACCTGGTGTAGTTTTCGGCCCTATGGATGATCTTGATAAGTTCTTAAAGGTTTTGGAGAAGGAGAAGAATCTAGCAGCAGTAATAATGGAAACGATGCCTGTAGAGGGTATGGGAGTTTTCGTGCTGCCAAAAAAATTCGTGAAAAGAGTTAGAGAAATATGCGATCAAAATGATACCTTGCTGATTTTAGATGAAGTGCAGGCAGGAATGGCCAGAACTGGCAAGATGTTTTGCTATGAGCACTATGACGTTACCCCTGACATAGTCAGCCTTGCAAAGGGATTGGGAACGGGCGTTCCTATTGGGGCGATGCTTGCAAAGGACAGTGTGGCATCTTACTTGAAATTTGGACACCATGCCACTACATTTGGAGGCTCTCCACTAATTTGTTCTGTGGCACTAAAGGTTTTAGAAATAATGGAAAGAGACAATATAGTAGAGCACGTTAGCAAGCTGGGCAAATTTGCAGATGACGTCTTCGACAAGTGGATGAAGGAAGGTTTGCTAAAAGATTATAGGGGAATGGGACTTCTTTGGGGGATTGATCCAGTAAAGAAAACTGATGACGTTTTCGCCAAGGCAGTGGAATTGGGCCTTTTCGTAAATATGCTTGGGGCAAATACCTTGAGAATCGCACCTCCACTAATTATTTCTAACGAAGAGCTTGAAAAGGGCTTAAATATACTGGAGAAAGCTTTAAAGTAAGAGTAAAAGTTTTTTTCGATGTGAAAATTTAAGCACACCCTCAAAGTAGTTTTGAGGGTGTGTATTTTTTAGTTAGAAAATTTCTGACAAGCGCTTTATGCCTACTTCGATCATATCATTTTGCGCATTGGAGAAGTTCAGCCTCATTGTGCTTTCTCCTCCGCCATTGGCGTAAAAACAAAATCCTGGTACGTATGCTACATTTTTTTCAATTGCTTTGTTAAACAATTCTTTTGTATTATATTTATCCTGCAACTGTGCCCATATAAATAGCCCACCCTCTGGCTTGGTCCAGTCAGATCCTGATGGAAAATATTTTTCAATAGAATCTAACATCAATTTACATCTCTCTCCGTAAATCTTTTTTATCTTTGGCAGTTGAGTTTCGAGTATGTTGTTCTTGCAAAGCTCATCTACTACCATGTGAATAAATGGGCTGGAGCAAAGATCTGCGCCTTGCTTTGCCTCAACTAACTTTATCATTATATTATCTGGTGCTACTATCCAGCCAATTCTTACGCCAGGAGATAGAATTTTCGAAAAAGTACCCAGATATATGACGTTATCGTTTACATCTAATGCTTTTATCGGGCTAAGGCTCTCTCCTGTGTATCTGAGATCGCCGTAAGGATCGTCTTCAATTATCAACGAACCTGTTTTGTTCGCAATCTCGATTACCTTTTTCCTTCTTTCGAGAGACATCGTTATCCCTGCTGGGTTATGAAAGTTTGGTAAAAGATAGATAAACTTAGGATTATATTTTTTTATTTTCTCTTCTAGTAAATCTGTTACAGTGCCGTTTTTGTCTATTGGAATAGTTGCGAATTTGGTTTCGTAAGCCGTAAATGCTTGTATAGCACCAAGATATGATGGCTCTTCCAGGAGTATGTAGTCGTCAGGGTCACACATAACCTTCGCTATAAGATCAAGGGCTTGTTGGGACCCGTTTGTAAGAAGAATATTTTTTGCGCTGCACTTTATGCCCTTTTTTGAAAGATATGATGCGATAAATTCTCGTAAAGGCGGATATCCCTCAGTAATAGTATATTGGAGAGCCTGTGTGCCACTATCTCTAAGAACCTTGTCTGATGCCTCTTTAAATTCATTGACTGGAAATGTTTCTGGACCCGGCAAGCCACCTGCAAAAGATATCATTTCCTTTTTGGCGGTAAGCTTCAAGAGCTCTCTTATGACAGAGCTTTCTAACAAATTTGTTCTTTTTGCCATTCGTTCAGCCCACATTTAAAAACCTCCACTTATTTATTTGGTATTTCTCTAAACCCAATTTAATAGTTAAATCAACATGCTTATAACCTTATTA
>JAJXTU010000034.1 GCA_021783475.1 bacterium | reverse complement strand
AAAGAACTTGTCTATAAAAGCCCTTGTATCTAATTCATTTGAAAATGTCATCTTAAAGAACTTATCGTGTGCATCCCTAACGCCCTTTGCATCCTCTAAGAAATCAGACAATCCATGTTGCCCCCATTGATTAGTTTAAGGCAATATACCATAATATGGCAAAATTTGTCAATTTATTTATAAGAAAAAAATCTTATTTTGATTTTCTTGATCTAAGTCAATTATTTTTTAAGGATAAACATTTATAATTAAAAAAAGTGATCTTAGAAGGATATCTTTTGAAAGGTGGGGTTTGAGTGGGCGACTGGATAGAAGAGAAAAAAGAACCATGTTCTGCTGAGGATGGCTATAGAAAAAGATTTTCTTATGACAAAGTAGTTAGATCTACACACGGAGTAAACTGCACCGGTTCCTGTAGCTGGCAGATTTTTGTAAAAGAAGGAATTATCACCTATGAGATTCAACAAAACGATTACCCGTCTACCCAGGATGGTCTTCCTGAGTACGAGCCCAGAGGATGCCCTTGTGGAGCCAGCTATTCCTGGTATGAATACAGCCCTCACAGGATAAAGTATCCGATGATAAGAAGACCTCTATACGAGTTGTACAAAGAAAAGAGAAAGGATCTTGAACCTGTAAGCGCGTGGGAAGAAGTTGTGAAAAGTTCTTCTCTATATAAACAAAAAAGAGGTAGCGGCTCTTTTATAAGGATCTCTTTTGATGAAGCAGTTGAAATAATTTCTGCAGCAAACGTGTATACCATAAAAAAATATGGGCCAGATAGGGTAGTCGGTTTTAGCCCTATTCCAGCGAAGTCGATGGTCAGTTATGCATCGGGCACAAGATATCTTTCTTTGATAGGCGGAGCAGTTTTAAGCTTTTATGACTGGTATTGCGATTTGCCTCCATCTTCACCTCAGATGTTTGGCGATCAGACAGACGTTCCGGAGTCTGCAGATTGGTATAACTCTACCTATCTTGTTTTGTGGGGCTCAAATGTGCCGCAGACCAGAAGACCTGATGCGCATTTTTATACAGAAACTAGGTATAAGGGGACAAAGACTGTAGTTATATCTCCTGATTTCAACGAAGCGTGTAAATTTGCTGACGTTTGGCTCAGCCCAAAATCAGGAACCGATGCTGCTTTAGGGATGGCTATGGGGCACGTTGTATTAAAAGAATTTTTTGTTGACAAAAGAAATGATTACTTTGAGTCTTATTGTAAGCAGTTTTCTGATATGCCCTGTCTCGTAATGCTTGAAAAGGAAGGTACTCTCTTTAAGCCAGGAAGGTTTCTCAGATTGAGCGATTTTGGCAGTAAAGAAAAATTTGATGAATGGAAAACTGTGGTTTTTGACAAAGAAATCGGTATATGCGCGCCAAATGGCGGTATAGGTTTTAGATATCAGGACAATGGGAAGTGGAATCTTGAATTGAAGGATTCTATAAATGGCAAAGAAATAAATCCAGAGCTTAGCTTGATTGATTTTAGAGATGTTGATGCAAAGGTCTTGTATCCATATTTTGGAGAGACCAAAGAAGTAATTGCAAGAAAGGTTCCCGCAAAAAAGATAACAGTAGACTCCAAAGAATTTTATGTCTCCACAGTATTTGACTTGCTTGCAGCTCACTATGGGGTCGACAGGGGACTGGGTGATGAAAACGTTGCAAAGAATTATAGCGACCTTACTTGCTATACACCAGCGTGGCAGGAGAAAATAACTGGAGTAAAGAAAGAAGCCGTGATAAAGATTGCCCGCGAATTTGCAGAGAATGCACTTCTCACAAATGGGAAATCAATGATAATTATTGGCGCAGGAGTTAATCACTATTACTATACTGATACTATCTATAGGGCAGCTATAAACTTACTTACAATGTGCGGTTGCATTGGGCAATCTGGAGGTGGTTGGGCTCACTATGTGGGGCAAGAGAAAGTCAGGCCTCTTGCAGGCTGGTCTACCTTTGCATTTGCCCTTGACTGGTATAGGCCACCAAGACATGTAAACTCGACCTCTTTTTTCTATGTCCACACTGATCAGTATAGATATGAAACCTTGAGGGTTGATGATTTGCTCTCTCCTATTGCTAAAAAGGATCTATATAGCTCTCATCCATTAGACTTAAACGTAAAGTCTATAAGACTTGGCTGGCTTCCAGCTGCACCGTATTTGAACATAAATCCTCTGGATATATCTGATCTTGCAAAGGCAAAGGAAATGAACATATCGGAATATATAACTGATGAGATTAAAAAGGAAAATATTCTATTTTCCTATCAAGACCCAGAAGATGATAAGAACTACCCAAGAAATATGTTTGTTTGGAGATCGAACATAATGGGTGCAAGTTCAAAGGGACACGAGTATTTTATAAAATATCTCTTAGGTGCAAAGTCTGGATTGATAGAAGAGGAGTCAGACTTAAGCGATCTTAAAGAGGTAAAAGTGAGAGAACCAGTTGTTGGCAAGCTGGATCTTTTGGTAACTTTGGACTTCAGAATGAGCACGACTTGCCTGTATTCCGATATAGTATTGCCCTCAGCTACCTGGTACGAGAAAGAAGATATAAGTACTACTGATATGCACCCTTTTATTCATCCATTTTCGCAGGCTGTCGACCCCTTGTGGGAATCCAAAACTGACTATGAGATCTTCAAGGCAATTTCAAAGAAGTTTTCTGAAATCGCTAAGGACAATTTAGGGAAAAGAATCGATACGGTTTTTGCGCCACTTTTGCACGATACGCCATCTGAGTTAGGGCAGTCAACTGAGGTAAGAGATTGGAAATTGGGCGAATGTGATATCTTGCCGGGCAAGACATTTCCTGGTATTACCCAGGTAGAGAGAGATTATCCCAATGTTTATAAACAGTATACGTCCATTGGACCCCTGGTCGAAAAGTTAGGAGTTGGCGCAAAAGGAGTGTCCTGGCTTTGCGGTGAAGAGTTAAACGACTTAAAATCTATTAATTCAGAAAATAATGGCTTAGTTAGCATTTCTTCAGCAAGAAGCGTTTGTGAAGCAATAATGCACCTTAGTCCAGAGACAAATTCAAGCATTTCGTTTAAGGCTTGGGCAAACATTTCGAAAAAGACTGGGAGAGATCACTCAAAAATTTTGCCACCGAAGGACTATGCTCTAAGATTTAGAGATCTGCAGATCCAGCCAAGGAGAACTATTACCTCACCTTGCTGGAGCGGGATAGAGTCAAAAGAAGTTCCATATAGTGCAAACTACTTAAACGTTCACGAGTTAATTCCATGGCGCACCCTTTCTGGCAGGATAGAGATCTACCAGGATCACAGGTGGATGAGAGATTTTGGCGAAAATTTTGCAATATATAAAGCTCCAGTTAATATTCTTTCTACCGACAAGATCAAACTTGATGAGAACTGCATAACGTTAAAGTTTTGCACTGCACACCAAAAGTTTGGCATTCATACTACCTTTATCGATCTTCAGGTTATGCAAAATCTTTCAAGGGGTGGGCCTCACGTATGGTTGAGCGAGGCTGATGCAAAATCAATTGGTGTAGAAGATAACGATTGGGTAACCTTGTATAACAGAAATGGGACTGTTATGGCCAGAGCTGTTCTCTCACAGCGCATACCAATTGGAATGGTAATTATGTATCACGCTCAAGACAAGATTATAAACAATCCTATCTCGGAGAGGACATCAGCTAGAGGAGGCGTACACAACAGCCTTATAAAGATATTGTTAAATCCTTTGCATATGATTGGTGGCTATGCTCAGCTCTCCTATTTCTTTAATTACTATGGCACCATTGGTTCAAACAGGGATGACTTCGTGATTGTGAGAAAGCTAAATAAAGTTATCTGGACTCAGAAAGAAAGAGGGGGTGAAGCCCTATGAAGGTAAGAGCACAGCTTGCAATGGTGTTAAATCTTGACAAGTGTATTGGATGCCATGCTTGTTCTGTCACTTGTAAGAACGTCTGGACACAAAGATCTGGTTTAGAGTATGCATGGTTTAACAATGTTGAAACAAAGCCAGGCATTGGATTTCCAAAAAATTGGGAAACTCAAAACAGATACAAAGGAGGCTGGGAGCTTTCGGGGCAAAATCTTAAATTAAAGTCTGGATCAAAGCTAAATACCTTGTTAAATATATTCTCCAACCCAAACCTTCCTACAATTGAAGATTATTCAGAGCCCTTTACATTTGACTATTCTTATCTTAAGAATTCCGAAGAAGATGCCTTCCCAACTCTGAAGCCTGTTTCAGCTATTACTCATAAAGAGATCGATATAAGGTGGGGGGCTAACTGGGAAGACGACCTTGGCACCACCTTTGAGAGCAGGTCGAAAGACTATAACTTTAAGGATATTGATTCGTCCTTGTATTCATCGTTTGAAAACACATTTATGATGTATTTGCCAAGGCTTTGCGAACACTGTCTTAACCCTGCTTGCGTTGCTTCCTGCCCATCTGGCGCAATATACAAAAGAGACGAAGACGGCATAGTGCTTATTGATCAAAATAAATGCAGGGGATTTAGAATGTGTGTTAGCGCCTGTCCTTATAAGAAGATTTACTATAACTATAAGAGCGGAAAATCTGAGAAGTGTATACTATGCTTTCCACGTTTGGAAGTAGGAAAGCCTACTGTATGTTCTGAGACTTGTGTGGGGCGAATTAGATATATCGGCGTTTTATTGTACGATAGGGATAGAATAAAAGAAGCTGCAAGCTGCGATGAAAAAGAACTCTATAGAAGTCAGCTCTCGATAATACTCGATCCAAACGATGAAGAGGTAATTTCAAAGGCTATAGAGGATGGTGTGCCAGAAAACTTTTTAGACGCTGCAAAAATTTCTCCCGTTTATCAGATGATTAAGGAATTTCAAATAGCCTTTCCCCTTCACCCAGAGTTTAGGACCCTGCCAATGGTTTATTATATCCCACCCCTTTCACCCATACAGTCAGGACTAATCTCAGAATCGGATGAAGACGTTTTGCCCGATGTCTCGAAGTTAAGAATCCCTGCAAAATTTTTGGCAAATATGTTAACCGCAGGGGATGAAGGCCTAATACTTGAAGCATTGAATAAATTACTGGCAATAAGGATATATAACAGAAATAAGATTCTCTATAAGGACTGCAATGAAGGTTCCCTCGAAAGATCCAATCTTACTGTTAGCCAGGCAGAGTATCTGTATAAGCTTCTTGCCATTGCTGATTACTCTGATAGATTTGTTATACCGACTCTTCATAAGGAAAACTACGATGATAACTATGTGAAAAAGGGCATCGTAGGATTTCCAAAAAATGATTTTGGAGGATAAAAATGACAGAAGAAAACTTGTCAGTTAAGGGCTCACCCAACCAGGGCTTATTTGGAGCGACGCTTGGATTTTTCTTTGGATTTGCGGCTGTTGCGCTCTTTGGGCCTACGGCTATAAAGTTTAAGGATATTCTTGGACTTTCTCCTCAAATGCTTGGTCTTTTGGTGGCGATGCCAGCCCTTTCAGGGTCGATTCTCAGGATACCGTTTTCTGCCTGGGTTGACTCTGCTGGAGGGAGAAAGCCTTTTTTGACCTTGATGATTATTGCAATATTTGGGCTCATCGGTCTGTCTGGGCTTGTTTACCTTATTTTTGAAAATCCATTATACGCCAGCCAAAATAAGGCTTCGCTTTATTATCTGATCTTGTTCTTTGGATTATTAAGCGGCTGTGGAATTGCAACTTTTTCTGTGGGTATATCTCAAGTCTCATATTGGTTTCCACAAAAAAGGCAAGGCTTTGCACTGGGAACTTATGCGGGGTTAGGGAATCTTGCCCCTGGAATATTTTCATTTTTGCTGCCAATTAGCCTTGTAAATCTCGGGATAATCAATTCATATTTTATATGGCTTGGATTCTTGATAATTGGCACAATACTTTACTTTATAACTGGAAAAGATTCATATTACTTTCAGATGCTAAAAATGGGACGCAGCAGAGAAAAGGCAATGGAATTTGCCCAAAGCTGTGGTCAGGAGCTTTGTCCTGCTAAAAGTTTGATAGACAGTTTGAAATTGTCTGCAAAAACTTTAAGAACCTGGCTGCTTGTAATTCTTTATTTCACCACATTCGGCGGGTTTATGGCCTTGACAGCCTGGTTTCCTACTTATTGGACCCAGTACTTTAAAGTAAGCCTCTTTGTAGCAGGGTCACTAACTGCAACGTATTCGATACTTACCTCTGCTATAAGGATATTCGGCGGAGTTATTGCAGACAAGATTGGCGGCATAAATACATCTATAATTTCGCTCGTTCTTATGGCGGTGGGCTCTTTTGGGATATTGTTTATTAGAAATTTTGATTTTTGTGTATTGTCTATGATTATTATGGCAGTAGGTATGGGAGTGAACAACGCTGCTGTATTCAAATTGGTACCAAGAATGGTATCAAACGCTGTAGGAGGCGCTTCTGGATGGGTTGGCGGTTTGGGTGCATTCGGCGGATTTGTAATACCGCCTTTACTTGGGGCTTTTGTTGCAAAGAGTGGTTCAGATGGCTATCGAGAAGGGTTTTTAGTCTTTCTTTTGCTCGCAATTTTCTCGATTGCTATCGACATAGTTTTAAAGAATATGGCTAAAGAGTAAAATATTATGGATTTTTCAGAATTTATGGAGGCACTTTCTTTTCTCTTGAGATATCCAGATGATACTTATAGATTAGAGATCGAAAAATTTGAATTTAATGCAAAGAATCTAAATTTATACGAATATCTCAAGGACTTTATGGCTTATTATAGAGGTAAATCCACCCTGGATTTGCAGGAATATTATGTAGATACCTTTGACCTCACACCTCAAAATTCTCTTTGTATGTTGGATCATATGCGCCTAAACAACTCTCAAAAGGGTAATGAATTGATTAATATAAAATCTCTTTACAATGAATTCGGCTTTAAACCAAAAAACAATGAATTGCCTGATTACATTCCACTATTCATTGAATATCTCTCCCATATCGAAAAAAAAGCTGCCTTAGAACGTTTGAGCGAATATATATTGGTTTTCCAGGATCTACATTCAAGGCTTTTGGAATCGAAAAGCCCATATTGCAGTTTGTTTGGGATACTTTTAGATAAGGAGGCATTAGATGAGTTACTTTGATTATCTTATTTTTCTCTTTTATCCCTATGTAGCTTTGAGTATATTTGTATCTGTGAGCATTTTTAGATTTTTTTACAGACCCTATAATTGGAAAACAGCGTCAAGCGAGATCTTTGAGGACAAAATATTAAGGTTAGGCAGTAATCTATTTCACTTTGGTATACTGGCATTGTTTTTTGGTCACTTATTCGGCCTTTTGACTCCTGAGAGAGTTTTTCAGCTTGTAGGGCTATCAAGCGGCGTTCATCAGATGATAGAGATAGCTTTGGGTTCTGTTTTTGGAGCTATAACAATTATTGGAGTTTTGCTACTAATATTTAGAAGGTTTACTAATAAGTTAGTTTTAGCGACATCAACTTCGATGGACATTTTTGTTATCTTGTGGATATTTTTTACTCTGTGTGTAGGCATGATGTGCGTAATTTATTCCTTTCTATTTGAGAGAGATGGACATCTTTTGCTGTATCTATCTCAGTATGTAAAAAATCTCTTAACCTTTAGATTTCAAGCAATAAACTATTTAAATATGATTCCTGTGATTTATAGAGTTCATATGTTTTTAGGCTTCACTTTGTTTCTTATACTGCCATTTAGTAGACTTGTCCATATATTTAGCGGTTTTGCTCTGCCAATTTATTTAGTTAGAAAGACTCAGATAGTAATAAAAAAATTTTAATAAATTTGGAGGTTTACAGTGTCCATTAAGAAGATTTCAGATGGAGTTTGGTCTTTAAGGTCTATTGATTGGGACAGAAGGATCTTTGATGAGCTTATTTCTTTGCCATACGGGACTACCTATAACGCATATCTTGTGAGAGGCAGCGAAAAATGTGCTCTAATTGACAGCACAGATCCTACGAAAACGAATGAGCTAATAAACGATCTCAAGAGACTAAACGTGAGAGTGGATTATGTAATCTCGAATCACGCTGAGCAAGATCATAGCGGATCAATTGGTGACGTATTGAATCTCTATCCTGATGCCATGGTTGTAACCAATTCCCGATGTAAAGACTTTCTGATTGATTTGTTACATATAGATAGCGATAAATTTTTGGTGGTAAAGGAGGGTGACAAGCTTGAACTTGGCTCAAAAACCCTGCAATTTAAGATAACCCCATGGGTGCACTGGCCAGAGACAATGATAACTTTTTTGGAAGAAGATAAAATACTTTTTACGTGCGACTTTCTTGGTTCCCACATAGCAACCAGCGAGCTTTATGTGACTGATGAATCACTTGTATATCTGGCTGCAAAGAGATATTACTCAGAAGTGATGATGCCATTTAGAAACAATATAAAAAAGAACATCGAAATTGTAAAGGACCTTGCTCCAAAAATTATCGCTCCGAGTCACGGCCCAGTTTATCAAGATCCGAAATTTATAATAAGCGCTACTGAAGACTGGATATCGGACAAAGTGAAAAATCTTGTTTTGATACCTTACGTTTCTATGCATGGCAGCACGAAAATATTAGTAGACAGGTTAACACAGAGCTTGATTGATCTTGACGTTGAAGTTATGCAATTTAATTTAATCAAGACCGATGTTGGAGAGATTGCTACCCATATGGTTGATGCTGCCACAATTGTGCTTGCAACGCCTACGGTATTACTTGGGCCTCACCCTGCCGCTGTTTATGCCACTTATTTGGTAGCTGCCCTGAAGCCAAAAACAAAATATTTTGGCCTAATAGGCTCATACGGTTGGGGTTCAAAAGTAGTTGATATGGTTTCAAGCACGCTTTCTCCGCTGAAGCCTCATATAGTAAACCCAGTTCTTATAAAGGGCATGCCCAAAGACGAAGATCTAAAAAAGATAGACGATTTGGCTAATCAAATACACGAGCTACACAAAAACTTGTAACTTTCACCTTCCTACTCTAACCATATAGCTTCAACCGGACAGGACTCTTTGGCGCTTTGGCAACAATCACTACAGGTTTCTGAGATGACTTTTGCCACAGCGCCATCCATTTTAAATACATCGGGGCAAAACGCTTCACAGGTTCCGCAGCCAATGCACAGGGTTTCGTTTACATAAGCTTTCATTCTTTCACCTCCTTTTAAAGCTTTAAAGTATAGATAAAGCTTATAATATGTTTATAAATCTTACAAATAAGAAATTTTTATTTAAAATTTTAACAAAAAATTATTTTTATTTGAGAGGGTGACGAACGTTTTTCTTAGTTCTCTGTGCTGCCCTTGCTTATGAATTCGGCTTTAAAAGGCTTTGTTTTCAAAGTAGCTAAGCAATGTTAATTAAAGCTTTATAAAAATATTAATTTATATTATAATATGAATATATTATTTAATATTGTGTTACATAATTTTTCCAATAATCGTATTTCATAAAAAGCTTTGAGAGGATAATTTGTTTTATAAAGCAAGAGAGTTATTTGTAATAGTCCTGACGCTTTTTGCACTGCTGTGCATAGGCTCTATGGCATTTGGGTGTACAGCAGTTGTTTTGCATGGGAAAGATATAATTGCAGCAAGGAACCTTGATTGGACCGATGGACAGGCCTTTGTAGTGAGGCATGAAAGGGGGGTTAAAAAGGAAGCTGACCTTTTACAGGATGACGATGACGATGACTTCAATAGCGCTGAGTGGGTCTCAAGGTATGGCAGTATAACTTTCGACGTCGTTGAGACAAATCTTTTATACGGTCAGATAAACATACCAGTCGATGGTATGAACGAAAATGGCCTATGGGTTTCATCTTTGTGGCTTGATGATAATAATGGCAAGGTTGTAAATAAAGTAAATTTTAAGAGACCTTCGATAAACAACTGGGAGTTGGTAGGCTACTTACTTGATAACTGTGCTAATGTAGATGATGCGTTAAGCGCTATCAAAAATGTTCAAATAATAAGTTTTAACTACGCAGATATGTCGGTAAATTTACACTTTATTATGGCTGATAGTTCAGGCAACGTCGCAGTTGTAGATATCTTGCCCGATAACGAAATTGTAGTTGAAAAAAATCCTGAGCTTGATGTCCTGACAAATAACCTTTACCAATCGAGTTTAAATAATTTGAAGAAATATAAAGGCTTTGGTGGGGAATTAATCTTGTCAAAGGACGCTGAAGCGAGCAGTGAAAATAGATTTGTAAAGGCTGCCTTTCTCTACGATAATTTCAAAAAGCACCACAAAGATTCAATCTGTGATGCATTCAAAATTATGAGAGAAACTGAGCAAAATGACGTTGGAGAACTGCCTTATGAAGGAATTACTCAGTGGACTGTGGGATATGATCTTACGAAAAAGGTGATTTATTGGTATTCGAGAACCAAGAATGCCAAAAAATTTATAAAACTTTCTGAAATTGACTTCTCTAAGCCTCAAAAAATAAATTCTCTTGGCATAAGCGATGTGCTCGTTGGCGATGTTACAAACTATTTTAAAACGGGGGAAAAAGCTTCATCGAACAAAAAACATAAATTTTTGTTCTTTGTGTTTAATTCTATTTAAAAAGACGATCATTGAATAAAATTTATTTTATGTTATATAATATTTTGTATAATTGATCGTATTGACAAAATTAATACATCTATTATTTACTATAAATTATAAATAAATGAGGGGTCAAATTATAATTGAATAAGTGGGATCCAGATAATTATGACAACAAAGTGGGCTTTGTTTCCGAATTTGGAAAGGAAGTCTTGGGACTGTTGGCTCCTGTGCCTGGTGAGAGCATATTAGATCTAGGTTGTGGAACTGGTGACTTAACTTATGAAATCTTTAAGCTGGGGACGAAACCTATAGGAATAGACTATTCGCCCACTATGATAAAAAAAGCTTGTGAAAAGTATCCTGGAATACCATTTTACGTAGACTTTGCTGAGACTTTTCGATTAAAGGAGACTGTTGATGCAGTTTTTTCTAATGCTGTTCTTCATTGGGTAACAAGAGCCTCTTTAGCAATCGAATCAATTTATCTTGCTTTAAAGGAAGGCGGCAGGTTTGTGGCCGAATTTGGAGGCAAGGGCAATGTGGACATGGTTATAAAAGCGATATATGAGGTACTTTCTAAATATAAAATTGATGCAGCTAAACTTAACCCATGGTTTTACCCTTCTGTTGAAGAGTATACCTCATTGCTTGAAAGCCAAGGCTTTAAGGTAAAAGAAGCATATCTATTTGATAGACCTACCAAGCTCAAAGGAGAAGAGAGAGGGCTAAGAGATTGGCTGGATATCTTTTTCGGAATATTTTTTGAAGAATTATCAATTTATGAAAAAGAAGAAGCATATAGCTCTATAGAAGAAATTCTCAGGCCATCTTTGTTCAGAGACGGAAGCTATTTTGCAGATTATGTACGTATAAGGGTCAAGGCTGTAAAAATATGAGCTCTATCTTAGGAGGGCAAATGAAGAGAGCTTTGTTGACTATCGACGTTCAAAATGAATATTTTTCTGGAAAACTGCCAGTAACATACCCAAATGATAGTTTTTCAAATATATTAAAATCAATTGATTTTGCAAATGAAAATCAAATTCCAGTAATACTTATCCAACATACAGCTCCTCAAAAAGATTCTGGGGTTTTTGTGAAAGGAACTAAGGAGTGGCAGATAAAAGAAGAAGTAAGAGAGAGAAAATATAAATATATAATTGAGAAAAATTTTCCTGATAGTTTTGCAAATACAGATCTTGAGGCAGTACTCAAAAGAGACGAAATTGATACTGTAACTATTTGTGGTTATATGACTCAAATGTGCTGTGATACTACTGCAAGGCGAGCAATGCATAAGGGATTTTTTGTCGAGTTTTTGTCTGATGCTACCGGAACCTTAGATATCTCTAATTATGCTGGTTCAATATCTGCAGAGCAACTTCACAACGCAATTTTGATTACCCAGGCAATGAGATTTAGTAAGGTTTTAACTACTCATGAGTGGATTGAAAATATAAAGTCAAGATAAAATTTATTCAAAAGTTTTTTAGTGTCTTTTTAAGCTATTAGATTTCAAAAGCTTTTTTAAGTAATTTCTATTTAAAGGAGGTTTATGTGCACTCTTTAGTTTTTATTAAACAAGTTCCAGATGCAGCTCAGGTTAGAGTAGACTATCATACAGGTACCCTGATTAGGGAAGGTGTCCCTGCAATAATCAACCCCTACGACACCCACGCTATTGAAGCAGCTGTCCAGATGAAGGACAAATTTGGTGGAATAGTCTCAGTTTTAAGTATGGGTCCTCCAATGGCCGAAGAGGCTTTGAGGAAAGCTTTGTCAATGGGGGCGGATAAGGCCTATTTGCTGTGTGACAAGGTTTTTGCTGGATCTGATACCTGGGCTACCAGCTATGCTTTGTGGGCAGGAGCGCAAAAAGTTATACAGGAAAATGGACCAGTTGATATCTTTTGGGCTGGCAAACAGGCTATTGACGGTGATACCGCTCAAACTGGTCCTGGTTTGGCAACTCGGCTTGATATACCGCTTGTGACTTGTGCTATAAAGATAATAGAGGCAAATCCTGAGAAGGGCTATATAATAGTCCAAAGATTAATTGAGGGCGGTTCTGAAACCCTTCAAGTGTCTATGCCGTGCATGATTACAGCCGAAAAAGAATTAAATGATCTGAGGTTTTCCCCTCTCCCTGATCTAATTAAAGCAGTAAAGTCGAGTGTACAATTGCTTAACTCAACCAACACCACTATTGATCCAGCACAATGTGGCTTAAAAAACTCTCCTACAAAAGTAAAAAGAGTTTTTATTCCCTCCAAAAGGGAAAGAGGTGAAATTCTTGAACCGAGCGGCAAAGAAATAGCCGATGTTTTGTTTGAAAAAATAGAACCTGTGTTAAAACAAATGGGAAGAGTATAGGAGAAGGTGTTATGAGTCATAATATTAGCGAATACAAAGATGTATGGGTTTTTGTTGAGCACGATCGTGGGAAAATTGAACACGTATCTTTGGAGCTATTAACTAAAGGTTGTCAACTGGCTCAAGATATTGGCTGCAATGTTTGTGCGTTTGCTGTTGGTGACAGCGTTGAGGCTTTTTCTGACAAGCTGTCTGAATATGGTGCCGAGAAATTTTATTTTATTGAGAACCCTGCTTTAAGAGAATACAGAACAGAACCCTATAGAGATAGTCTTCTGCATTTGATAGAAAAATACAAACCCGAGATAATATTAATTGGAGCTACTACCCTTGGTAGGGATATTGCTGGTACGCTTGCCACGAAGCTGGATACTGGTCTGACGGCTGATACTACAGCTCTTGATATAGATTTTGAATCAGAAACAAAAAATCTATTAATGACGCGTCCAACCTTTGGCGGCAATCTTATGGCTGTTATATATTGTCCAGATACCAGGCCTCAGATGTCTACTGTGAGACCAGGGGTTTTTCAGGCAATGAAAAATCCTGTCAATTTAGAAAAGATTAGGGAAGAATTTGAACTGCTTGAGGACAAAATACCAAAAAAGATCTTAGAAAAGGTTGAGAGCGATTCGGATAAGATAAATTTGGGGTTTTATGACGTTATAGTTGCGGGTGGCAGAGGAATAGGAAAAAAGGAAAATATAAAACTTTTGGAAGATCTTGCAAATGTTTTAGGGGGCACATGGGCTGTATCGAGGAAAGTAGTGCAGATGGGGTGGGTTCCTTACTCAAGGCAGGTGGGTCAAACTGGCCAAACTGTTCACCCAAAGATTTATATTGCTGCAGGCATTTCTGGAGCAATTCAACACCTTGCTGGCATGAAGTCCTCTGAGATTATTATTGCAATTAATAGAGATCCGCAGGCTCCGATATTTGATGTGGCAACTTATGGAATTGTTGGAGATGCTGTTGAAATTTTGCCACAGTTAACACAAATATTTGGGAAAAGGTTAAAAGTTGGAGGTTCAAATGAGAAAGAATGACTTTGACGTAATAATAGTAGGTGCAGGACCTGCGGGTCTTGCTGCTGGTTATGTTTTGGCTAAAGAAGGTATTAGTGTTGCTATTATAGAACGTGGCATCTTTCCTGGCTCTAAGAACGTTATGGGCGGCATATTTTACAGAAGCTCTCTGGATGATTTGATACCAGATTTTTATAAAGAAGCTCCCATAGAGAGACATATAGTTGAGCAAAAGATCTGGCTTTTGTCAGAAGACTCTATGTTTTCAACCGGTATAAAGAGCGAAAAATACAATGTAGAACCATATAATTGTTTTAGCATATTTAGGGCCAAATTTGACAAATGGTTTGCAAAAAAAGTGGCGGATGCCTCTGCAATGATAATAAACGAAACAGTAGTAAAAGATCTAATCTTAGATGGCGACAGAGTAATAGGAGTTAAAACCGATAGGCCAAATGGAGACCTATATTGTGATGTTGTCATAGCGGCCGACGGAGTTAATTCGTTTCTGACTAAATCTCTGGGCTTAAGAAAAAAAATAACCACAAATAATGTCGCTCTTGCACTTAAAGAGATTATTGAATTGCCAGACAAGGTTATAAACGATAGATTTGGGGTATCAGGTAGTTCCGAGGGCGTTACAATAGAGATTACAGGTCCATATTTTGATAAGATGAGAGCCATAGGTTTTGTTTATACGAATAGAAATTCTCTATCTTTAGGCCTAGGCGTGGTTACAGAAGACATGGTAAAACTCAAGATCAACCCAAATGATTTGCTGGAAAAATTTAAGAGTCATCCTGCTATAAAACCATTAATTAATGGCGGAGAAACTAAGGAATATATGGCTCATTTGATACCTGAAGGCGGTTATTATTCAATGCCAAAGTTATACTCTAACGGCTTTATGGTAGTAGGAGATGCGGCTATGCTGGTAAATAGCATCCATAGAGAGGGAGCAAACCTTGCAATCGAATCAGGTAAGTTTGCTGCAAGAACGTATATTGAAGCCAAAAAAATAGGAGACTTTTCTCAGAAGACCTTGAGTTCTTATCAGAAGAAGCTTGAAGATTCTTTTGTGCTAAGAGATTTAAAAACTTATAAAAATTTGCCAAAATTATTGGAAGAAAAACAATATCTTATATCAAAGTATCCCAAATTTATAATAGATGCAATGTATGAAATGTATAACGTAGACAAGGTCTCAAAATCAGAGAAAATAAAATTAATTATGAATAAGGCTAAAAAAGAACTTGGGTATTTCAATATCTTAAAGGATGTATTTAGTGTTTGGAGGGATTTCAGATGAGAATTGAAGATAAGCTTTACCTGATAGGGTACAACATTGACGAAGAAGAAAGTCATCTGGGGGTTAGCGATCCAGAAGAGTGCAAAAAATGTCTGGGTAGGCCATGTACATATATTTGCCCTGCTGGAGTTTATTCCTATGACGATGAAGAGGGAAAGCTATCTATCAACTACGATGCCTGCGTAGAATGCGGTACCTGTAGAATTGTTTGTAGCTATATTACCTGGAGATATCCAAGAGGGGGATTTGGCGTACAATATAAGTTTGGCTAAGGCATTATAGAGTTGTTGTAGGGAATTAAAGCTCTAAAATTTCAGTTTAATTTTTTCTTACCTTACACTAATTTTTTGTCTTATGATAGATTAAGGATGAATATTCTGTTATGTTATAATAACAGAATATTCTGACAATTATGGAGGAGAAAGGAATTAATTATGAAAAGAGAGCTAGAAGAATTTTTAAAACTTAGAGATTTTATTCTTACTTCCCCTAGCTATGAGATATGCAGGAAAGATTTTAAATGGCCTCATTTGACAAAATTTAATTGGGCATTGGATTATTTTGACTTCATTGCATTAAATAACGAAGAAAATGCATTGCTGTTTGTGGATGACGAAGGAAAAGAGATTTCAGCAAGTTATGACTTTTTAAGAAAAAGGTCGAATCAGGTAGCCAATTTTTTGAAAGAAATTGGATTACAAAAAAGAGATAGAGTTATGGTTGTAATGGAGAACTCTGTATTCTTATTTGAAATTTTGCTTGGGATAATGAAGGCAGGTGGAGTTATAATTCCTGCAGCTACCATGCTGCCGCCCGAAGACATTGCTGAAAGGATAGAAACTGCAAATATAAAGTTTATTTTTATAGATAGCGACATTGCCAAAAAGTTATCTGTTATCGAAAACGTTGTAAATAACCATCTGAGTGCTATTGTTAATGTTGGCAATCATTCTGGAACGATGCTTAATCAGTGTAATGGTAAATCTCCTGCCTGCTTAAACTATATTGAAGTTGACAATTTCAAGGAAGATTATTCTCCCTCTTTTATTACATATTCAACTGACGAGATGTACTCTTTCTTTACATCTGGCACTACTGCAAAGCCAAAATTGGTTACACACAGCCATAATTACCCTGTAGGACATCTAACCACGCTTTATTGGGTAGGCTGTACAAAGGGCGATATTCACTACAATATTAGTGCACCAGGATGGGCGAAACATGCGTGGAGCAGTATATTCGTTCCATGGAATGCTCAGTCTACTGTTTTTATATATAGATACAAGGGCAGATTTAGCGCAAAAAATATTTTGTCCAAAATAGAGAAATATAAAGTTACCACACTGTGCGCGCCGCTTAGTGTCTGGAAGCTCTTTTTGATCGAAGATCTGAAAAGCTATAAGTTTTCTTTAAGGGAGATAGTTAGCGCAGGAGAGCCGCTTAATCCTGAGATTATAAAGAAGGTTAAAGAAAGCACAGGTCTCAATTTAAGAGAAGGATATGGTCAGACTGAAAGCACTATTATGATCGGAAACTTTAAGGGAGAGCACACTAAAAAAGGCTCAATGGGCAAAACTGCTCCAGGATATGACTTGAGCATTTTGAGCAACCAACTAGATATTAAAAACTTTGGTGAAGATGGGCAGATTGGGGTCAACATCTATCCAGTTAAGCCTCTTGGCAATCTGAGTGCATACAACGATGTAGGCAAAAATGAATCAGTCTTTAAAGGCGGTTACTATCTTTCTGGTGATACTGCTTATATGGATAAAGATGGATATTTTTATTTTATTGGAAGAACTGATGACGTGTTTAAGAGCCTTGATTATAGAATCAGCCCTTTCGAAGTTGAAAGTGAAATTATGGAACACCACGCAATTCTTGAGGTTGGAGTAGTGCCCACCACAGATGAAAGAGAAATAATAGTCCCCAAAGCATTTATTGTATTAAAGCCCGATTATATCCCGTCTCGCGAGATGGCTCTTGAGATTTTTAGGTTTATTAGAAAACACATGGCTCCGTATAAAAGGCCACGCGTTATAGAGTTTCTGGAGTCTTTTCCTAAAACAGTTAGCGCAAAAATTATAAGAAAAGACTTAAAAGAATACGATCAAAATGTGAGAAAGAAGAAGGTTAAGGCTGAACACGAATACAGGGAAAAAGACTTTTTAGAAGATTTAAAGGGTAGTGTATAGGGTTTATATAAAATAAAGAATTTAATAAAATATAGCGTTATCCTTAAAAGTTTTTAGACCTTACAAATCTATTCTTTTAATATTTTCTAACTTATCAAAGTCTTTGTCAAAGCTGTATATTTCATCTATTTTGTTTTCTAACATAAAGCAGTAGTTAAATATATCTGCGAAGGATATATTGCTTTCTGAATATATATCCAGAGCCTTTTCAAAGATAGTTTTCTGGTCTAGCTTTAGACCCCTTAGGCTTAAAATTGGCGTTAGTAGATTTTTGATATTTTTTCTTGGCACTTTATAGTAGCTTTGTAATGTAAAGATTAATTCAAAAATTACAAGAGGACTCGTAATAACTTTTTCTTCGCCAATTTTTACCTTTTTTAGTAGCTCCAAAACAGCTTTGGCTTTTTCTTCTTCGTCTTTGGTTAAATACCTTAAGAAAAAGTTTGTGTCAATGAACCTCATTCGCTGTTTCCTTAGCTATTTGTTCTTCTGTAAGCGATCTTATGATATTAAATTCTTCAGGCTTCTTATTCGGAAAAACTTTGCCAAAGTTTCCTTCTAAATCAGAACTTAAAGGAACTATTTTTACTTCATTGTGCCTCACTACAAACTCTACAGCATCTCCTGGCCTCAAACCTAAAAAGCTTCTTATCTTTTTAGGTATGGTTACCTGAGCTTTCTTTGTTAAAGCTGACCTGTTTGAATTTTTCGGCATATTATCTCCTTATTTATTGTATTACATATATTATATGTAATACTAAATCTTTTGTATGAAAAAGTCAAGCAGAAATTATATAAATACTTGACGAAATTTATTATATAATTATAATATACATAATTAATAATGTATTATTAGGAGGTCAAAAGGTGATTATAAAGATTTTAGGTACAGGATGTCCAAATTGCAAGAAGCTATATGAAAACACGAAAAAGGCTATCGAGATGGGTCAGGTTGCAGCCTCTATTTATAAGGTTGAGGATGTCAAGGAAATTATGAAATACAAAGTTATGACTACTCCAGTTCTTGTAATAGACGAAAAGGTCGTTTTCAAGGGAAAGATTCCTTCGCCTGAAGACATATTAAAAACAATATTTAACGAAATGTTAAATAAAAATATGGACAGTTAACCTTATGCAAATATTTACTTGGCTTGCTGATTACGTAGCCTATAGTCTTCTGCATCTTGAGAAAGGGCACCATCTTACTAGCGCTATACACTTTTTTATCGAGGATACTTCCAAAATATTTTTTCTGCTTCTGGTTATTATATTCATAATAACCTATATAAGAAGTTATTTGACTCCGGAGAAGGTCAGATCGCTTCTTGTAAAGAAGGGTAAAAACGTTTATTTTGCTCATCTTTTGGCTGACCTGGTGGGTATAATAACTCCATTTTGTTCTTGTTCTGCCGTACCGCTGTTTATTGGATTTGTTGAGGCTGGAGTTCCATTGGGCGTTACTTTCACATATCTAATAGCTGCCCCGACAGTTAACGAGGTGGCGCTGGTGCTTTTATATGGATTATTCGGTTGGGAGATAGCTGCTATATACATACTTTCAGGCGAGGTTATCGCATTTTTTGGCGGCATTATAATTGGAGCCCTGAAACTTGAGAAATATGTCGAGGGCTATGTTTATGAGAATGTCTCTACAGAGATAGATTTAGAAGTAGAGGATGTCAAAATAACTTTTAAAGAGAGAGTAAACGAATCTTTTGAATATACTATGAATCTTATAAAAAAGATTGGGATATGGGTGATTATAGGCATAGGCATGGCATCTGGAATGCACGGATGGGCACCTACAGGCTTTTTGGCACAGATTGCAGGGCCAGGCAATCCTTTTGCAGTATTGGTAGCGGTATTAGTCGGCATTCCGCTTTATTCAAACGCTGCTGGCATGATAGATCGGAA
>JAJXTU010000112.1 GCA_021783475.1 bacterium | reverse complement strand
TCTGTTAAAAGTTGAATTTCAAAAGATAACTGATTCTTTTATGCAGGATATAGAAAAGCTTCTCTCCAATAAAGAAAAGGAGATAATGAACGATTGATTGATGACATTGTATCGAGTATAAAATTTGACAGTTCTGGCCTGGTTCCTGCTATTGTTCAGGATTTTTATTCTTTAGACATTTTGATGATGGCATATATGAACAAGGAATCCCTAAGAAAGACTATTGAGACTAACGAAACCTGGTTTTATAGCAGATCCAGACAGTGTTTGTGGCACAAGGGTGAAACGAGCGGCCATATTCAAAAGGTAAAAGAAATTAGAGTTGATTGCGATCAGGATACCCTTCTTCTTTTTGTAGAGCAGGTAGGGGGGATTGCTTGCCATACTGGGAATAGAAGTTGCTTTTACAGGAAGATAGACAATGGAGAATTGATCGAAGAAAAGTCAAAATTAGCTGTATTGTCATATCTATTTTCAATTTTTGAAGATAGAGACAAGAACCCAACGCCAAACTCTTATGTGAGCAAACTCCTTAAAAAAGGTAAGAGCAGAATGCTCCAAAAAGTAGGTGAGGAGGCTGTTGAAACGGTCATTGCTGGGATGAAGGATGATAAGGATGAATTCATTTATGAAATAACCGACCTGTTTTTCCATATGGCGCTCTCTCTTTATACTTTTGGACTAAGCTTTGATGATATTTTTGAAGAATTAAATAGAAGAAAGAAGGAAGAAAAAAATGGATAAATCTGATAATAACAGTATTGAGGAAAAGGTAGAAAACCTTTTGCTACCTTTGGACACAAAGGCTATTTCTACCCTTGCAGACTATGTGGTGATAAAGGCAATGTCTGATGGGGTAATGATATCTGGTATGACAAGGGGAAAAGAGACAAAGTTTCATCACTCTGAAAGAATCGACGCAGGTGAAGTGGTAATCGCACAATTCACCGACAATACTTCCGCAATGAAGGTTAGAGGTAAAGCAAAAATACTAACAAAGTACGGAACAGTGTACTCTGGTATGGCTGATAAAGAATAAAAAGTATCTGACTATTTATCTGACTTTTTTTTCAGATATTTCTCTAAGGTAATTATTGCAGCAATGTAAGAAAATTCACCCAGACCGCTTATCTGGCCAAGGCATACGGGTGCTATCACTGAAGTTTTCCTGAACTCCTCTCTTGCGTGAATGTTAGAAAGGTGTACTTCTAAAACGGGAATGTTAATTGAGGCGATAGCATCCCTTATTGCATAAGAATAGTGAGTGAAGGCACCAGGATTGATTATAAAAGCGTTATATGCGTCATAGGTTCTGTGAATTTTATCAATGATATCACCCTCATGGTTTGATTGAAAGAAGTCTATTTTTACATCCATTTCTTTTGCGAAATTTAATATTAACTCCTCTAAACCGTGCAAGGTAAGATTACCGTATACATCTGGCTCTCTGGTTCCTAACATATTAAGATTTGGACCGTTTATAACGAGTACTTTTATCATTTTTTCCTCCTAAAATATTAACATTCTTGCTGCCAGAAACAAAAGGATGGCCGAGAATACCATTTTAAGAAAATAAGTAGGCAGATATCCAACTATTGAGCTCGTGAGAATGCTGCCCAATGCCGCGCCCAAACTTATCCAGAGTAAATCTTTCGTAAGGTTGCCTTTTTTGTAGTGGATGTAAGATGCCATCATTGATATGGGGACGGTGGCTGCTAAAGATATGCCTTGTGCTACATCTTCATGGAATGACAACAAGTATACTAATATTGGAACCATTATTACTCCGCCGCCAATTCCGAAAAGACCAGCTATAACGCCAGTAATGATTCCTATCAAAAGATATAATAGCTTTGCAATGATTATACCCATGACATAATCATCCTGATTGCGACTATCATAAGTATAACCCCAAATCCTTTTTTAAGCTGTTTGTTTGGAATTTTGTACATTAGCCTTGCGCCAATTTGAGCTCCTATAATACCGCCTACACCCAAATATATGCTGTCACCTAAGTTGCCAAATTTGTTTAATCCATAAATCGCAGCTCCGACTATTACAGCAGGCACTATGGCGCCTACTGATGTGGCATGAGCATCTTTTTGGTTAAATTTCGCAATTGAAATCAATAGGGGCACAAATATTATGCCGCCGCCTATGCCAAGTAGCCCTGATGCCATACCGCCACACAAACCTATAAAGATTAATAAAAGTTTACGCTTATCCAAACGATATTACCTCCCTAAAATTATTTTAATATCATTCTCAGGGCAAAATAAAGCAGCACAAGAGAAAATATTATTTTTAAAGCGCTTATTGGTATGTATGGAATTATGCTGCTTGTAATAGATGCCCCTACTACTGCGCCCAATCCTATCCATACTGCGTCTTTCTTTAATCCTCCCTTCTTAAAGTGTACCCATGCTCCCATCAAGCTTATTGGTACTATTGCAGCCAGAGATATCCCTTGTGCCATACCTTGGGGGATAGACATAAGTAATACCATTGCAGGTATCATAATAAGCCCGCCTCCAACACCCATCATGCCGCTAATTATTCCAGTAAAAAGTCCTATAACCAGAAACATTAAAATGCTCATTTAAGGTAATACCATCCTTATGCTCATAATGAGAAGAAATACACCAAATGCTTTTCTTAATTTTTTATTTGAGAATCTATACATTGCTCTTGAGCCAATTTGGGCTCCGACAATACCGCCCAAAGCTAAGTAGGCACTATCTGTAAAGCTATTTAATCCGTTGAGATTGTAAATCAAGGCACCTGCTAAACCAGCAGGTATTATGGCTCCAAGCGATGTAGCATGAGCCTCTTTTTGCGAATAGGCAGCATAGGTGATTAAAAGTGGCACAAACACTAAGCCTCCGCCAATCCCAAGGAGCCCAGAAGCCAATCCACCTACGATGCCAATTAAAATAAATTTCAATCTTTCTTTCACTTTTAATGCCTTTTATTTATTTGACATTTAGAAATTAGCAATATTTCTTACAGTTTTTAATATTTCCCCTATCAGGTAGAGAGAGCCACAGACTACAATATTCTCAGATGAACTATTTTCTAAGATAAATTTTTTCGCCTCTTCAGTCGACACATATGTGAAATCGTCATTGCTGAATATTTTTTTATAGTCTTCTAAGCTCATTGTCCTTTTTGATGGAACTTGTGTGAATATGATTTTCTTTGAATATTTAACGATCTGATCTATCATATTTTTTGCATCTTTATCTCTTAAGATCCCAATTATAAAAATCGCTTTTTCGCCCTTCAATAATCTCTTCAATGACTGGCTCAAGGCTTTGAAGCCTGAGGGGTTGTGAGATCCATCGAGCAGCAGCAGTGGCTTTTCTTTTATTATCTGAAATCGTCCAGGCCACAAGGTTTTTTCTACGGCATATTGAAATTTTTGGTGCTCAAATCTCTTCATAAGAATATCTCTTAAAAAGATGTATGAGGTGACCAAAGCAGTTTTTATGTTTTCTACCTGATAATCAGCTATAAGAGATGGAGCTATGTAGTCTGTTTCAAATTCATTAAATATAAATTTTATCTTGTTTAAGTAAATTTTTGCTTCTACCTCTTCATCTGATAAGATTGGGTTTGAGCCTAGCATGTCAAGGTCATCAAGAATGAGATTAAGCGTTTTGCTGTCTTGTTTTGCAATAACTACTCGCTTATTCTTTCTGGAGATCTTGGTTTTTTCTTTTACTATCTCTTCGATTGTATTTCCAAGATAGTCAGTGTGATCGATATCTATCCTGGTTAAAACGCTGATGTCAGGATCTGTGACGTTTGTGGCATCAAGTCTACCGCCTAGCCCGACTTCTAATATACAAACTTCAATTGATAGTTTTTTGAATACGTAAAGAGCTAATATTGTAAGCAGTTCAAATTCGGTTAAGTTTAAATTTTTTATTCGGTTTCCTATTTCATTTAGTCCCTCGATCAAAGTGGAATAAGGGAGGTCTTCCAAATCCAGATTAAATCTTTCGTTGTATTCGATCAAGTGCGGCGATGTAAAAAGTCCTGTTCTTATTCCGTGCTGTACCATTATGGTTTGTATAAATTTTACAGTAGAACCCTTGCCGTTTGTGCCTCCCACAAGGATTATTTTGTATGGCAATTCCTTTAAATCTAATATCTCAAGAGCCTTTTTCATCCTTTCAAGGCCAAAATCCCAGTTTTCTACTGAAATTGAATTTATTAAATCTACAAAATATATTTCATTCATTTTAGAAAGCTTAATTTCCTTTCAAGTATTTCAATTGACTCTTTTTGATTGGTTATTTTTTCTTTTTCTGATTCAATCACTTCATCAGGGGCACCCTTTAAAAAGTTTGGATCGCTGAGCCTTTGTTCAGAAATTTTAAACTCTTTCAGTATTTTTTGAAGAGATTTTTCTATTAGTTCTTTGCTCTTTTTTAAATTATCTTGTTCTAAATAAAGCAAAACTGTTATAGAGGCATCTCTTTCTATGGCATAACCTTTCAGATCTATTGGGGTATCCTGAATTATTTTAGGGGTTTTGGATTTCGTAAGGAAGCAATATTTCTCTATTTCAGGCTCAAAATTACTCTTAATTTCATCAGGCATAACCAAAATAGGCTC
>JAJXTU010000033.1 GCA_021783475.1 bacterium | reverse complement strand
TCCAGCGGAGTCGTTTGTTCCCTGCAAATCCTGCCGCGCACCCGCCAAATCCATAAGTTAATTCGCAATCGATATACAAGGAAGCGATTGGATCGCCTGTATTTATCTTAAAATCAGAAATCTTGTTATTTTCCTTAACAAAATTGTAAATAGATCTCAACTCTTCTTTGCTTAATATTAAATCTTTACTATCTTGCGAGTGTCCAGTGGGGACCAGCCTTGAGAAGACCAGTCCGCTTACTTGCAGACTTTTGGCAACTTGAAATAGATCCTGAAAAGATTCATAGTTAATTTTAGAAATTGTAGTGTTTAAAGTTACGTCAATTTCATTTTCCCTAAGATTATTTATACCATTAACGGCTTTTTTAAATGAACCTTGACCTCTAATGTAATCATGAATTTTTTCAGGACCATCCAGACTGACCTGCACCCCAGATACGTGGTAATCCTTAAGCTTTTTTGCGACATCTTTGTCTATCAGAGTAGCATTGGTAAGTATATAATATTCTATATGCTCTTTAGAAAAAAAATTTAAAATCTTTTCCCAATCCCTTCTTACGAAGACCTCTCCCCCTAATAAATTTATATTGGGCAGAAAAGTGATTTGAGACTTCTCTGCCCAATCGTGAACTACTTCTAATATTTCTTCCGTGATGTCTTCAATTTCTTTCAGACTCATCTCATCGGATATTTCATTTTCTTGATAACAGTGTCTGCAGTTCAAATTGCATCTTTCAGTAATGTGTATTTGAACTGTAAATGGAACACTCATATTAGCTGTCAAACTGACAGCTGAATGATCTCCTATCAGCTCTTTCACTTGCGGCAGACTTTTCCAGAACCTTTCTTAAGATTGTCCTTAATCTTATTCCAGAAGTCTGTCTCTTTTTCAAGAGTCTTCTTGTCAAACTCTTTCTTCATTTTTATCACCTCCTTTGTTATCCATTATTTTATCAAAGACTCAGCGAAAAAGCACTGAGGATCTTTGTCTAGCCAGCCTTTTTTGTCTTTTGACAAAGAATATGCTATTGCCCTGCAACCCCTGCATATATTCCAATACAGGCAGCTGTTACAGCCATTTTTATAGCTGTCCTTTTCCCTAAGAGATAGCAATACTTCATTGTCAGACCAGATTTCTCTTAGATCATCTTTCAAAATGTTTCCCAAAGAAATAGGCATCCTTCTACAGGGTACTATTTCACCATTGGACAGAACTGTTATGCTTGAGAATCCAGCCGAACAGCCGCCTACAGTATCTATCTTATCTTCGAACTCGTCATCTAGCACGCAAACTCCAAGGGGATCCTCTACCAACAATTCAAATGATGTTATATTTTTTGATTTCAATGTTAAATAGAATTCTTTCAGCTCTGAACTTGAAAGCATGTCGTCGTGCAGCTTTGAGCCACTGCCAATGGGAACCAATCTCGAAAATCCCAGGCCATCAACCTTCCACTCATTTGAGATATCTATTAGATCATCTAAATCTTTATGGTTTAACTTTGACAAGGTAGTTTTGAAAACTACCTTAAAGTTCTCCTCCTTCAGAAGTCTTGCTGCATCTTTAATTTTCGAAAATGTGCCCTCTCCCCTAATATTATCATGGGTATTCTCGCATCCTTCTAGGCTTATCTGAAAACCATCAAATCTAAATTTTTTTAAATTAGTAATCATATTTCTATCAATAAGAGTGCCATTTGTAAGAACGTATGGCTCAATATCAATTTCGTTTAAAAATTTTACAATATCAAAAAAATCCTCTCTTAAAAAGGGCTCACCACCAGTTAGCTTTATTAGAAGCGGGATCTCAATATCGTATTTAGCCTCCCATTCTCTGATTAAATCTTTACTGTATGAGAAGAAGTTTTTCCAATCGTCAAATTTTAGTTCACTTATTTGGCTCTCTTGATAACAGTGCTTACACCTGAGGTTACACCTCTCTGTAAGATGTGCCTGAATAAAAAAGTCAAACTTTAACATATTAGAGGCTTTATGTCAGGAAAATTTTGCATTGAAACAAGGGTTTTATCTTTTATTATGGGCATATTTTTTTCAAAAGTTGGTCTTGAGTTAGAATAAAATATCCCAAGTGGAATCTTGTCTCCAAACTCTTGAGATTTTTCAAATGCCTTTATCCTATCATTAAGATCGTAATCAGCATTAAATTCATAAATTCTGTTTTTATACCATTCAAAATTATTCACCTTATTGAAACTTACACATATTTGAAGTATGTCAACAAGAGCGAATCCTTCGTGCATTATAGCCATCTTCATAATCTCTTTAAGGTGATCCAAGCTGCCAGAGAAGCTTCTTGCTACAAATGAGCAATCCATCGCAATAGCCAATGCCAGAGGATTCAGTGGTTCAGAGAGGGCTCCAAAAGGTTGGGCCTTTGTGTGTCTGCCAAATTCTGTGGTAGGAGACGCCTGCCCCTTTGTGAGGCCATATACTTCATTGTTGTGTACGAAAAGCGTTATATTTGGATTTCTTCTGAAAGCGTGCAAGAGATGGTTTCCGCCTTCTCCATAAGTGTCCCCGTCTCCTCCAAAAACTATTACCTTTTGTTTGTGATTGGCCACGCTAATTCCTGTAGCTACTGGTAGAGATCTTCCGTGTAGACCGTTGAAGCCATTGCATTTTAGATAGTGTGGCATTTTGCTCGATTGACCTATTCCTGAAACTAGAGTAACTTCATGTGGTTCAATACCCAATTCAAATAGCGCTTTTTTAAAGGTATCTAAAATTCCAAAATTTCCACACCCTGGACACCAGGCAGGGCTTATACCATTGTCAAAATCTTTATATGATTGCATATATACCCTCCAAAACCTCGTCGTAATTAAAAGGCCTACCGTCAAATTTTCTGATGTTATTAGAAAATTTAAGTCTATATTCAGACTCTATAAGTTTTTGAAATTGTCCAGAGGCGTTATTCTCAATGCATATTGTTACATAGGCGTTTAGCATTTTATTTAGCGCTTCTTCAGAGTTTTCTCTTAGCGGGAGAGGGAAGATCTCGCTGTAGTGTATAGTGCAGATTGACAATTTTTTATTATTTGCAATTTCTTTAAGTATTCCCAGATTTGACCCAAATCCAACCAATACTATCTTTGAATTTTTATTGCCATATATTCTTGGAGGTGATATCTCTTTTCTAATGTTTTCAATCTTCCAAAAGTATCTTCTCTCCAGCTGTTTCTTCCTTACTTCGCCATCTTCCGTTATGTGACCCTCTTCGTCGTGTTCATCGCTATCTGTAAATACCAGCTGTTTGCCCTCTCCTGGAACAGCTAAAGGGCTAAGTGGATTTTCCTTATTAAGATCTAAAAATTTATGTCTTTTGTAGTCCTGATAGCTCTCAAATTCTGCCGATCTAAGCCTGTAATCTTGATTTTTCAGGTCAATTTTCAGGTCTTTTTCGTAAGAATACAAAGAGTCTACCAGATGCTGATCCGTCAAAACGATAGCGGGTATCTGATACTTCTCAGCTAAATCAAATGCCTTGTTTGTAAGAAGAGCACACTCGAGAGGATCTCCAGGCGCAAAAACAACTTTTGGAAAGTCTCCATGCCCAGCATGTATTGCATATAACAGTTCTCCCTGTTCTGTTCTAGTTGGAAAACCTGTTGCAGGGCCAGGACGTTGGGAAAGAAGCATTACTATAGGTGTTTCTGTCATTCCAGAGAGAGATAGGGCTTCGTTCATAAGGGCAAAACCTCCTCCAGAGGTGCCTGTCATTGCTCGAACACCCGCAAATGATGCGCCAAGAGTCATATTTATAGCGCTCAATTCATCTTCAGCCTGTTCAACTACAATGTTATACTTTTCAGCATTTGCCCCGATGTACTGAAATACTCCAGTAGAAGGAGTCATAGGATAAGCTGAATAAAATTTGCAGCCTGAACCTATAGCGCCTATGCCTACTCCCTTTACTCCATCCAATAAAATCTTGCTATCGCTGTTAGAAGGCGGCAAATCTATTTTCTTTTTTATATCATAGTTATATCCAATATCTATCGCCTTCATATTTTGATCTAATATGTCCTCTGATTTATCAGAGAAAATATCTTGAATAACTTTGTAGACATATTTCTTATCAATCGAAAATATATTTGATACCAGTGCAAACGATAGGACATTTTCAAATATATTTTTAAGTCCTGCATCCTTTAGCATATTTCTGAAAGGGCAATTTATAAATCTTTCATCTGATTCAGATTGCCTTAGAGAATCAGCATCATAAATTACAACGCCGCCTCTGTGCAGCACATCTTTATACTCTAAGCCTCTCTTGTCAAATGTAAGGATTAAATCTAAGAATTTTTTAGGCGCATAAGCCTCATCTGTGCCAAAAGTTATCTGATAAAAGTTGTGACCCCCTCTTATCCTTGACTCATAATCTTGAAAGGAGAAAACGTTATAGCCTAAAGAACTAAAAAGTCTTGAAAATCCTTCTCCTGTAGTTTGAATGCCCTGACCTGCTTCACCGCATATTCTTATAGTATAATTCACGCACAACCTCCCTATAAGTTATACATAAATGATAGTCTTTTTCAACTAAATAATCAAGCAAATTTCTAATAAATTATTTTATCTAGCAAAAAAACTTTATAGTGAGTTTAAAAATTTAAGCTTAACTGAAGAGTTTTTTAAGAATACTTTTTAGATCCAATGATTCCAGGAATTTTCTAAGAGAGTTTTTTTGATCCTCCTTTAGATCCTCCCATGGCTTTTCTCTGATGTCAATTTCCATTGAAATGTTTGTGTCCAGCAGAGTTATAGACTTATAAAAAAGAATTTTATCTTTATTTTCGTAGATTAATTCTTTATATCTTTTATTCTTCAGCCGATCGATATTTTGCAATAACTCTTCTACTGTATCAAATTGCTTCAATATCTCAATAGCAGTCTTTTTCCCTATCCCTTTTACGCCCGGAATCTCATCAGAAGAGTCTCCAGATAAAGCCTTCATATCCACAATCTGAATCGGATTAATTTCAAATTTATCTAAGAATTTATGTAGATCGTATTTTTCTACCTCGCTAATGCCCTTCTTCATAATAAGTACCTTAATATTCTCGTTTATCAACTGCAAGAGATCAAAGTCACCAGTCAGTATCAGGGCATCACAATCTCTTTCTACAACTTGTTTTGCCATACTAGCGACAATGTCATCGCTCTCATATCCAGGAATTTCATAAAAGCCTATATTAAACAGTCTTAAAAATTCCTTTATTAATAAAATCTGTGAAATAAGAGATTCTGGCATTTTAGGCCTTGATGCCTTATATTCTTTGAAGCTTTCATGTCTAAATGTCTTCTCAGGGGAATCAAATGCTACAAAGACTGAATATGGCTCCTCTTCTTTTATAAGCTTTAGGAGTATATTTATAAAGCCATAAAGTGCATTTGTAGGTATGCCGCTCGAAGAATTTAATTCTGGAATAGCGTAATAAGCTCTATAAATTACCGAGTGTGCATCGATAAGACATATTGATCTATCAGTGTCAAATAGATTTTTCACAGTAAGTATTATCCAGATAATTTATAGCATTCTCAGTTAATACCCTTCCCCTTGGGGTTCTCTGAACAAAATCAATCTTCAAGAGATATGGTTCACAAAGATCTTCGATTGTCTCAGGGCTCTCGCCTAAAAACTGAGAAATGTTATCTATCCCAGCAGGTCCACCCTTGAAAATATCTTTTAGTGCGCGTAGATACTTTCTATCAAGGTCATTTAAACCCAGATCATCAATGTTTATTATTTTTAGAGATTCTGCTGCTGCCTCAACGTCTATTGACTTGATTTTATTAACCTGAACATAATCTCTGACTCTTCTTAAGAGTTTATTTGCAACCCTGGGGGTAAATCTCGATCTCTTTGCTAAGAAATTGGATGCCTCTTCTTCAATCTCTAACTCCAGAAACTCAGCAGATCTCTTGATAATAGAAGAAAGCTCTTCTTCTTGATAGAATTCGAAATAACCGTGAATTCCAAACCTGTCGATAAGGGGAGAAGAAAGTGAACCAGGTTTTGTGGTAGCGCAGATTAACGTAAATGGCGGCAAATTTAGGCGAACGCTTTGCGCGCCAATTCCTTTTGAAACGCTTATGTCTACGATATAGTCTTCCATTGATACGTACAATATTTCTTCAAGGTTTTTTGGCAGCCTGTGAATCTCATCTATAAATAAAACGCTTCCATCTTTGTCAATAGATGTTAAGAGTCCCACAAGGTCGATTGGCTTTTGCAATGCTGACGCAATAGCAAATTTAAAATTTTTACCCATCTCGTAAGCGAGTATAGATGCGATAGTTGTTTTGCCCAGCCCAGGAGGCCCAGATAGCAGTATGTGATCTAGCATCTCATTTCTGCTTTTGGCGGCCTCCACAGAAATCTTCAAAAGTTTTTTTATATTTTCTTGCCCTATATATTCATCAAATGATTTTGGCCTTAATATGTTCATCTTATTCTTTGGATAGCCATAGTTATAATATCCTCGCTCTTAAGAATATTTATGTCTGGAATATCTTTCAATGTATCGATTACTACCTCCTTAGCCCTTTGAAAGGTAACACCCAAAGAGACCAAGGCATCTACTGCTAATTTTGCTTTATCGTCAAATTTTACATCAGAGAACTCTGGAAAGCAGCCCTTAAGCTCATCAAATATTCTTTTTGCAGTCTTTTCACCAACTCCAGGAATGGACTTTAGTGAATTTACCCTATCGTTTTTTAGGTCGACTATCAACGTGGGATTGGTCTTGAAAGAAGATACTATTTGCAATGCTAGCTTAACGCCAATACCATGAATTTTCAAAAGTTTTTGGAAACTCTCAAGATCGGAAATTGATTCAAAACCAAATAGCTGCTGTGACTCTGCGATAAATTGATGACTTATGTAAAATTCTAAAATATCACCTTTTCTATTCTTGTTCTTTTCAAGAAGATATGGAGGGAGCTTTATCAAATATCCCAATCCGTTGTTTTCAACAATTATGCTATTTTCTACAAAACCTATTAAATTACCTACTATATACGCTATCATTGTCCGAATATACCAGTGCCAGAGCAATAGCGTCCGTTACATCATCTCTGAGATTGCTAAAATCAGATCCCAATATGAACTCTACAGATTTCCTAACCTGTACTTTATTGGCAAGACCATTCCCAGAAATAAGGCGCTTCACTTCTTTCGGCGTGTATTCCCTATATGAAATATTTTTTTTGCTCAAGACCAACTTTATTACTCCTCTACCTTCTGACACGTCCATAACTGTTTTTTGATTCTTAAAATAGAAAAGCTTTTCGACAGAGCAGGCATCAGGACTATACTTGTCTACAATAGAACTTAGCTCATCAAAGATAGCGCACAGTCTTTCATCCTGAGTGCGATTGTAAATCTGTATCAAACCGCAACTTTCCAAAGAAATAACTTGGTCCTTTTTTACGATTGCATAGCCTATATCGGCTACGCCAGGATCAATTCCTAGTACTATCATAAATTAGCTCGCATAAAAGATTACTACTCTTCTTTCTCAATTTCCTCCATTATGTTCTCTGGGATATCGAAATTGGCGTATACGTTTTGGACGTCATCGTGCTCTTCCAATTGCTCCAGGAAACCAAGAACCTTTTTTGCTTCTGAAATATTGCTAACTTGCACATAGGTAGATGGAACCATTACTACTTCACAATTTACTATATTGAAATTAGCATCTTTTAGTTTGCCTTGAACCTGATAAAGATTTTCTGGTTCAGTAATAACCTTAGTTTCTCCTTCTCCCTGTTCTATATCTTCAATTGCAAGGTCTTCGTCAAGAGCCAATTCCATAATTTTTTCCTCGTTTTCGCCCTCAACAATGATCTCGCCTTTTCGTGAAAACATCCAGGCTACAGCCCCTGCATCAGCCATATTTCCACCAGATTTTGAGAAAATTTTTCTAATCTCAGGAGCAGTTCTATTTTTATTGTCGGTTGTTACGTTCATTAGAACTGCAATGCCTAAAGGACCGTATCCTTCATACACCATTTCCTCATAGTTCGCTCCGTCGTTGAGCTCGCCAGTGCCCTTTTGAATGGCCCTCTTGATGTTATCAGAAGGCATATTTACGCTCTTTGCCTTTTCGATTGCAATCCTCAACCTTGCATTAGCTTCTGGGCTGCCGCCACCTGTCCTTGCTGCAATCGTCAGCTCTCTTGCAAGCTTGGTAAATACCTTGCCTCTTACAGCGTCTTCTTTAGACTTCTTATGTTTAATATTTGCCCACTTGGAATGTCCAGAAATAATTCCACCTCCAGAAAAATTTATAATTGTAGAATAGGGAATTTTAACAAATTATACCAAAAATTTCAAACGCCTGTGTGTCCAAAACCTCCAATATTCCTTTTGGTTTCGTCTAATTCAGAAAAAACAAATTGTGCACCATATATCTTTTGAAACACCATCTGCGCTATTCTATCATAGGGATTTATAGTAAATGTATCATTTCCCAGGTTAATCAAGATTATCTTTACTTCGCCTCTATAGTCAGAATCAATTGTTCCAGGACTATTTAAAACAAAAACACCCTTTAGTGCAAGGCCGCTTCTTGACCGTATTTGCGCCTCGTAACCAGTAGGTATCTGTAGTCTAATACCGGTCGAAATAAGCCCTATCTCGCCTTTTAAAATTTCAACAGGGTTATCTATAAAGGCTTTAATGTCATATCCGCTACTGCCTTCTGTTTTTCTTTCTGGCAGACATCTCTTGTCTGATAGCTCAATTCCAATATTTATCATTAGATTACTCTTGCAAAAATTTTTCTGCCCACTTTCAATTTAAAGCTACCCTTTTTAACTATAAACTTTTCATCATTTATAGCTTCTTCGTTGATCTCTATTGCTCCCTGAGCAAGAAGTCTCTTCCCCTCGCTCGTGCTCTTTAAGAGCCCAAGATCGACCAAAAGCTTTGGCAACCATACCTCATTTTCACTTTCATAGGGCCATCTGTACTCTGCAGCATCTTCTGGAAACGACCTTTTTTCGAATGCAGTTTCAAAATTTTCTCTTGCCTTTATGGCATCTTCCTCAGATGAATATCTTTTTGTGATGTCAAAGGCTAAAATCTTTTTTATATCTTTTGGATTATCATATTTTTTAAAAAGCATAGAAATTTCATCTTCTGTAAAATCGGTAAGCAAGATAAAATATTGTCTTAATAGCTCATCTGGCATTGACATAAGCTTACCAAATACCGTATTTGGCTCTTCAGCAATGCCTACATAATTTCCAAGGCTTTTGCTCATTTTTTGCTTCCCGTCAAGGCCTGCAATAATAGGCATAGTAAGACACACCTGAGGTTCCAAACCCATTTTCTCCATTAGATCTCTGCCTATAAGGAGATTGAACGTCTGGTCTGTTCCGCCAAGCTCCACATCAGCATTGATAGCCACCGAATCGTATGCCTGGAGCAAGGGGTACAAGATCTCATGAAGACTGATAGGTTCGTTTGCTTTCAATCTCTCTGAAAAAGTCTCCCTTTCAAGAATTCTGGCGACAGTAAACTTTGCACTCAGTTTTATCAACTCTTCAAGACTTATTTTTGACAACCATTCTGAGTTATATCTTATGGTAGTCTTTTCTTTGTCCAATATTTTAAAAGCCTGAGTTTTGTAGGTTTCAGCATTTTTATTGATTTCCTCTACGTTTAGGGCTGGCCTAGTCTTTGATTTTCCAGTCGGATCGCCGATCAAGGTAGTGAAATCACCAATAATTAATATTACTTTGTGTCCAAGGTCTTGAAAATTCCTTAGTTTGCTAAGCACTACGGTATGTCCCAGATGCAGATCGGGAGCTGTAGGGTCAATACCCAGCTTAATATTAAGCTTTCTACCTGACTTAATCTTTTTTTCAAGATCGTCAAAAGGTATAATTTCTTCAGTGCCTCTTTTAATTAACTTAATCGATTCATCAAAATTCAAATAAAACCCTCCTTTCAAAGTTACACAAGGAATGATATCATATACAAGACAGACTTTAAATAACATGTTATAATTTACATTCGTTAAAAATTTTAGAAAAGGGAAAATGGAGGAATTATATGCCTGTTACAAGAACCGCTACAAGAGAGTTAAGAAAAAGCTTAAGAAAAAAACAGCATAACCAATCGGTAAAGTCTGCAACAAAGACTAGCATTAAAAATTTTGAAAAATTGTTGCAAGGTGAAGTCACAGCAGAACTAAGGGAAAAAGTTTTAGATCTCTTTAAGAAAGCAGTAAGCTCTGTTGACAGATTGGCGAAAAATAACATCTATGATAAAAATAAAGCTTCTAGAAAGAAGTCTCAACTCCAAATAAAGCTCAATAACTTTTTGAACCAGAAAACAGAGTCTTAAGAACTAAATTTAAAGAATCATCGTTTGACAGAAGGCCAGACTTCAGTTGACCTTCTGTTTTTATTACTCTTAATAGGACTTCACCTATCCTTTTGGGAGTAATTTTTGTGTATTGGATGTGCTTTAGCTGCCAGGCCTTACCAGGATCTGATGTTAACAGGTTGCGATATTTTAAATTGAAATAGCCCAAGAGCAAATCTTTTTTTAGCACTTCGATCAAAACAAATACTTCTTCAGGTTTTACATTAAATATAGATATATCGCGAACAACCTGACCTTCAAAAAAATATTTTGATATGTCCCATATCTTTCTTGATTCTGATATGGATGACTCTGAGCCTAAAAATATTTTTAAAAGTTCATTTTTCGTCCATTCATAGTTTTTATCGTATCCGTTATAGATTTCTTTTGCAATTTTTTTGTCAAATTTAAATTGATACTTACTAAAAAAATTATTTAAGCCAGCAATTACAAAATTTAGATCTTCTTTATAGACTTTTACCCCCTTGTTTTCAAGACCTTTTAGGGTCATAGCATTAATTTTTTCACATACAGCAAATAATTTTTTGTCATCAGACGCCTTTAACTTTAGGATTAGCTTAGCAGTATCTTTTGTAATCTCAATAGTTTTAAAATAAATATGCTCTTCCCCAAACAATGAAGATGAGCTGAAATTGTTCATCATATCTTCTACACTGCCTACCTCGACAATATTGATGTCATGTTCTTGAAAATATGGTACAAGATAGTCCTGCCATAAAGAAACATTCCCCACAAACAGGTTTTTCAAGTCGAAATCTAAGATATTTTTTTCTTCAGCTTTTTTCATTTTTACCTCTACTTATTATTATATGAATCTGGATAGATTAATTCATAATCACGATAGATTTTAACTCCATCTTTTTCGCACAAAACAATTACGTCTTTCAACGGTTTGAAAATCTGATTGGTTGAAATAATAAACTTACTGGTAGGCGTTTTCACGCTGCAATTTTCAATTTGCTTATAAAATTCAAAACTTCCTTCACTGGATTGTAAAATAATACCCTTTTTATCATTATATACTTTTATGTCGTCAGGCTTGAAGATCATCAATGAGAAAAACACAGATGCTAAGAAAATATAAAAAATTGCAGAATTATATTTGTTGAAAATTATTAAGAACAACACTAAATAATAAAGATACACGCTAAAGGCAGGTATTTTAGCGAAAAAGAATGAAGACAATGGTATATTTGACCAGCCTTTTATTATATAGATTACTATATCTGTCATGTATGTGACAAAATGACCAATATATTGTGAAAAAAAACCAGAAATAGTCATAAGAAAGCTCAATATAAATCCTATAAGTATAAATATTTCTAAAAAAGGCGTAATGAAGATATTTGTAAACAACGCAAGAAGGGAAAGGTTATTAAAATAGTTAACTATAGGAGGAAATAAGAATATAAATACTGAGAATGATAGTATAAAGAGCTCTGCTATATAATTATGTACGTTTAGTTTATTTCTTATCTCGCTTGCGAAAAACATTGCAAATATACACAAAAATGTTAATTGAAAACTAATATCAAATAGTGAAACAGGCTCAAATATAAGAAGCAATATCAATGCTAACAAAGTTAAGTTAAACGATGAATAGTTAAACCTAAATAGCTCTGCTAATGCGACAAACAATATCAAACAGCCAGCTCTCATCACAGGCGGATCAAGGCCTACGTTTAAACAAAATAGCGATGTGAAAAAAGATATGATAACAAAAGACATAACAGGATTCATCGACATTCTCTTCAGAAAGTAAAAGAACATAGAAAATATCATCGATACTTGAGCTCCAGACACCACAAGTATGTGTAGAAGCCCAGTGCGGTTAAATGCGTTATACACTTCTTTGGGCGGCTGAAAAAGATCGTCTCCATATAGCATTGCGCCAAAGACCATACCCTCTTGCTCTGAAATATTTTGTTTTATAGAATTTTCAACATACTGTTTAAAAAATAGCTTACTGTTAGAGCCATTCTTCTCAATTCTTGTTGCCAAAATAATAGAATTGCCAACTGATTCTCCGTCAATTGTAATATCATCTCCTTGTTGAAAATTGGTTTTTCCTCTAAAGATGACTCTTTCAATCTTAGAAGCAAATGGATCTGGGCTATGAAGATATACTTTTAGCAAATTATTTTTTTGATTTATTACTGTAGCGGTGAAGAAAAAATTTTTATAGCTAAATTTAGTTAAATCTTTAGAATAAGAAAGAAACAAGCCGCTAAATAAGAGTAATGTGGAAATTGTAGTTATTAATATATAAAATTTTAGCCTTTTAACTTCAAATGATATTAATAAAAAGAGCATACACGTAAAAATATAAACAAAAAGTGAAAAATTTGAATAGTTATAATAAAAAAATATGCCTGCACAAAATGAAAGAGAGGGTAAAAGTAAAGGATATCTCCAAATCAAAAGCTTATAAGCCCTTTTAACTTTTCAATTTTTGAACTCGAAAATTTTAGCCGTTTTTTAAAATCTTCTAAATTAATAAATTTTGATTTATTTCTTTCATCGATTATCTTTTCTGCAGTAGTCCTGCCAATGCCAGGCAAAGAGTCAATTTCTTCCAATGATGCTACGTTTACATTCACAATTGCGCTCTGAGATGACTCAGAGCTAATGAATGGGACTTTTATAGTCTGATTTTGCCTAAGAGTCTTGTTTAGCGCCAACCCCGATGTGTCGGCGCCCTCAAGACAGCCCCCTGCAACTATTATGAGATCTTGAACCTTAGATCCATAGGGAACCTGATAATCACCAGGATTCTTAATAGCCCCCTTTATATGAACAACTATATCCTTTTCTGCTGTAGTAGATTTAATTTTTACCTTGCTGCTCTTACTTTTATTATCATATTGATTGCTTTGATTATTTTGTGTCTCGCCAATAGGATTTACAGGATTACTCGATCCCTGGCTAAAACCCCAATAAGCCACGATAGAGGCTACAAATATCAATGATAATATTAGAGATAGCTTTTCTTTCATGTCATAGCTATTTGACCACTATGTTAAAAATCTTGTTCTTTACATAAATTTTCTTCAAAACATCCTTGCCCTCGATAAACTTTTTCACCCTGAGGCTCGACATTACCATATCCTCTATAACGTCTTCGGTTTGATCTTTTTCTACCATAATCTTGTCTCTAAGTTTTCCGTTGATCTGAATTGCTATCACGCATATATCGTCTTCAAGATAATTTGTATCTACTTCTGGCCAATTCTGTGAACTTATCAAATCATTATTTCCCATTTCAGACCATATTTCTTCGCACATATGAGGTGCAAATACAGAAAGAATTATGGTGAATGTCTCAAATATCTTTTTAACAAGCTCGGGTCTTATTTTTTTGTTCCTTAGAGAAAAAGAAAATTCATTCGTGAACTCCATCAGAGCAGCGATCGATGTATTAAAATGAAACTTGTCTTCTATGTCGTTTCCGGCCTTTAGCAATGTCTTGTTTAATTTTTTGTAGATATCGACCTCATCCTTAGTTAAATCATCTAAAACTAAAGCTTTTGTGTCCTTTATAATATCAATATTATCGTGGAATAGTCTCCAAACCCTTGATAGAAAACGGTGAGCGCCCTCCACACCCTGCTCGCTCCATTCGAGATCTTTTTCTGGCGGAGCCGCAAAAAGAATAAATAATCTGGCAGTATCAGCGCCGTAAGTAGCAAGGATCTCTTCTGGGTCTATCACATTGCCCTTCGATTTGGACATCTTTTCTCCATCTTTAAGAACCATACCCTGAGTTAAAAGGTTCGAAAAAGGCTCATCAATTTCCAAAAATCCTAAATCTCTTAAGACCTTCACGAAAAATCTTGAGTAAAGTAGATGAAGGACTGCATGCTCAACTCCGCCAATATATTGATCTACGCTCATCCAGTATTTAGCTTTATCCTTAGAAAAGGGTTCGGTTTCATTTTTTGGATCACAAAACCTCAGATAGTACCATGAAGAGTCGACAAACGTATCCATCGTGTCTGTCTCTCTCTTGGCATTCGATCCGCATATTGGACATTTAACATTTACGAACTCATCGATATTAGATAATGGAGATCCGCCTGTTCCAGTAAACTCAACATTTGTCGGCAGAATAACTGGTAAATCATTCTCGTTCAAAGGCACAATACCACATTTCTCACAATATACGATTGGTATAGGAGTGCCCCAATATCTTTGCCTTGATATGAGCCAGTCTCTTAGCCTTATCTGTTTGGTGAATTTTGCTATTTTTTCTTCTTGAAACATCTCTACTATTTTCTTTTTGGCATCTGAGCTCTTTAGCCCTGAAATATGAGGCGAGTTTACGACAATTCCCTCATCTTCATAAACGCTGCTCTCATCGCAGGTATCCTTATCTTCAGGCTTAATTACGTATTTAATAGGAAGATTTTTCTCTTTTGCAAAGTCAAAATCCCTTGCATCGTGAGCAGGAACTCCCATCACAGCTCCTGTACCGTAGCTCATAAGAACGTAATTTGATGCAAAGACTTGAATATCTTCATTTGTAAGTGGGTTCACAACTGTTATGCCAAGAGATACGCCTTTTTTATCATTTACACCAACTGTAAACCTATTTTGAATCTTTTCTTTTTCATAATCCTTTAAAAACTCTATCAATTCTTCATTATTTTTGCTGTCTAAGATATTTTTAACTATTGGGTGTTCGGCTGAAACTACCATAAAAGTTGCTCCACCAAGAGTATCTGACCTTGTGGTAAATACCTCTATGAAATCATCTTTATACCCTTCAACTTTTTCAGAGAGCTTAAATTTTATCATTACCCCTTCTGATAAGCCTATCCAATTACGCTGCATAACTTTTACTTTCTGGGGCCAACCTCTCAAGATATCAAGGTCTTTTACAAGTTCATCAGAGTAATCTGTGATCTTAAAGAACCACTGCTCAAGTTCCTTTAATTCAACTTCGCTTTTGCATCTCCAGCATCTTCCCTCTTCTGCCTGTTCATTTGCCAGAACAGTTTTACATTCGGGACACCAGTTAACTTTTGATTTCTTCTTATATACCAATCCCTTTTTGTAGAATTGAAGAAATAGCCATTGATTCCACTTATAATAATCAGGAAAGCATGTAGCTACCTCTCTATCCCAATCATAACTAATTCCTAGAGAATTTAGCTGTCTCTTCATATTCTCAATATTTTTTACTGTCCACTCATATGGATGAACGCCGTATTTAATAGCTGCGTTTTCAGCAGGCATTCCGAAAGCATCCCAACCCATTGGATGAAGAACATTATATGATTTCATTCTGTGATAGCGAGCTACCACGTCTCCAATGGTATAGTTTCTAACATGCCCCATATGAAGATTCCCCGATGGATAAGGGAACATTTCCAATATAAATATTTTTTTGTTTCCCTTTTCCTCTTCTGTTTTAAAGACCTTCTTTTCTTTCCATGTTGCCTGCCACTTCTTTTCGATTGTCTCAAAAGGATATAAGCCCAATAATATTGCCTCCCCAATTTTTAGTAATTTCATTTGAATTATTATAAACCCAAATTATAATTTTATAAATTTTAAATTAATTTAAATATAATAAATTATTTCAATTTAAACTCTTATTAATTCATAAAATATTGTTATAAAAAAAAGTTTTTAATAGTGCTATTATTAAATAAAAGCTTAATGTTGTAAGTGTATTCAGTGTAAAATGAGTTTACAAAAAGGAGGGTAGAATGAAAATCTTGGTAGGAGTAAACGATTCTAAGGACTCCCAAGATGTTGCAAGATGGGCTATTAACTTTGCTAGCCAGGAAAAGGATTCTGAGGTTACTTTGGTATTTGCAGAAAAAAGGATGTCTTTTGTTTCATACGAAGATATTACTGACGATCAACTAATGGCACTTGCTCAGGTAGACGGTGAAATGATTTTTGACAAGTGTTTGAATGGCTTTAACACAAAAGGAACTGCAGTAAAAGAAAGAATTCTCATAGGCGATCCTTCTACTGAAATTTTGAAAATTGCAAAAGAAGAAGGAGTTGACTTTATCGCTCTTGGAACCAGAGCTCTTTCACCAGTGTGTAAAATGTTTATGTGCTCAGTTTCAGAAAGAGTTATAAAGAAGTCTCCAATACCTGTAATAATTAACAGGTTCCCATCAGAAACAGTAAAAGACTTACAAACCATCAAGGCTTAAGGGGGTTATAAAGTTTAAAGTTATGCAATTTATTGATAGCGTCGTCCCTTTTTTACCCATAGGTCATGCATACCCAGCTATCTTAAAAAGAAGCTGGGTATGTAATTTTAAAGTATCAGTTCATGACCAAATTCTTTTAGCCAAATTCTTTTTTCTTTATAGTTTGGAATGACCTCGCCAACCTTACTCCAAAATTCCTTTGAATGATTTTTAATCGATATATGCATAATTTCATGTACTACTACGTAATCAACAATATCTATAGGAGCCATAATAAGTCTCCAGGTAAAACTTAAGGTGTTTTTATAAGAACAAGACCCCCAATTCGTCTTTGCGCTGGAAATTCTTAACTTGTTAAATTTTAATCCTGTTAAATGCGAGTAAAATGTAGCTCTTTCAGAAAATATTTCACGAGCACGATTCTTGTACCAATTTGTCAATATGCCTTTAGCTTGTGGTAGAGATTGCTTTGCAATATAAAATCCATTATCAAATATTATAGGTTTAGCTTGAAAGTCGGCTACTTTTAATTTAAATAAGTTTCCTAAATAAAAAAATTCTTCTCCATCACAAAATTTCTTCTCTAAAAGTTTTGAATTTCTTTCGATTAATTCAGATTTTTTTCTCTCAATCCATTCAGCGTATTTCTCAACAATCCTATCTATGTCCACATTTGTTACATAATATGGAGCCTTCACGACAAGCTTTGCGCCCTCTATTATCTGAAGAGAGATTGTTCTCCTTTTTGAACGTAATATTTTGTCTATTTTAATAGAAATCTACCCCTATAAGCATAAAGTAAAATACTGCATTTTACACAAACTTGCTACAAAGTGTATATCAATTCGATTATGTCTCTCGCTTCATTTTACGATATTCTTTGATTATAGCTCTCTCTAAAGCCTTTTCAATTTCTTTAATTCTATCCCATTTGCTCTCACTTGGATTTGAGTTCATATCGTTTACAGCAAGATAGTATTCTTCATAATATTTAAATATCAGACTGTCATCTGATACGCCCATATTTTTCATATCAATATAGAGCTGGCTATTTTTAAAATCAGTAAAACACAAAATATCCTCTATGTGTGAACCAAAATATATTGATCTCTCTAAAATGCCATGTTGAACCAGTTGTCTGGAATATATACCTAAGAGGCTTTTTAAGGATCTAAATCTAAAATACCCTATATTTAAGAATTCTTTTAGCATATCCTTTGGCATTGGTCTTGCTATTGCATAGCCCTGGAGCAGCGGAACTCCCATGGAAGTTAGAGCGTCAAATATATCTGGAGTTTCTACCCCCTCTACCACGAAATATATACCCTTCGCCCTTGCCAGACCGAATATAGATTCTACAAAATGAAGGTCTTGAGGATTCTTTTCTAATCCACGAATAAAGCCTTGATCCAGTTTTATCTTGTCGACAGAAAGATTTTTTATTCTTAAAAGTGATGAATATGCGCTGCCGACATCGTCAAGCGCAAGCTGAACCCCAATATCCTTTAGCTTCATAAGATATTCTATTGCCTTTTCAATTTGAGTGAATTCAGTTCTTTCAAGTATTTCGAAAAATATTTTTGAAGGTTCTACCTTGCTTTTTTCTATAATATTCTTAACAAGCTCTACAAAATTTTCTGACACAAAACCAGGCTCTATGTTTACAGAAACTACTAAGGAGTGGCCATCTTCATCAAACTCCTCAACATCCCTAAGGGCAATTGTTAACACCTGACGAGTTAGCTCTAATAGATCTTCATTTGTAAATTTTGATAGAAATTTATCTGGCGTAAGTATGGCTCCACCATCATCAAGCAGCCTTGCAAGGGCTTCAATCCCGACAATGCTTGACGTTTGATTGTCAAAAATAGGCTGATAGTAGACCATTACTCTGCCCTGACTTAATAACATCTGACAATGATTTAGTTTTTTCGATATAGCTTCGCCGTATATAGTCCAAAAGTAAGCCCTGTCCTGTTTGTGTTTCTTGCTATCATAGAGAGCCTGTAGAGCATAGCGAATCAGTTCACTTTGGTTATCAACTTTCACATAAGGATAGAGGCACACACCCATACTAAGGCCTACTATGTTTATTTCTAAATTATCTTTTAAAACGATTGGCTGAAGGATGCTTTTTTCTATCTTTTTAAATATTACTGAAAGCTTATTTTTATCCTGACAGTTTTCAAAAATTATCGCAAACTCATCTCCCACAAGGCTAAGCCTACAAATAAAATCAGTCTTTCTGAGAGATTGTTGCAATCTTTTGGCTACAATTTTTAGCACTTCATTCCCTATAGAATAACTAAATTTTTCGTTAATCATTCCAAAACAATCAAGATTTATTACAGCAAGAGCCATAGACCAGTCATATCTTTTTGCCCTTAAAAATGCCTTATTTAGTTCACCCTCAAGCATGGCTCTATTTGGAAGCCCCGTCAATGGGTCGAAACTTTCTTGATACTTTAACTCTTCGCTTAGTCTATCTCTTTCTGTAACGTCTATAACAGTCCAAATTACATATTTCTTATTGTCCTGAACTTTAGTTAATACTCCAGATAAATCTACATAAAGGGTTGTTTTGTCGCAGCGAACAAAATGAACATTTTTCAATACATCATTTTTGCCTTGAAAAATTGTATCTTCAGTAAAATTTCCAACTTTGTTATAAGTCTCATCGTCAGGATAAAAATCTCTAATCTTTAATCCAAGCATCTCTTTTTCATCCTTGAAGCCCATCATAATAGCAAAAGTCCTATTTGCGTCGAGGATATTTCTATCGGGATATCTAAGCATTACTATTCCGACACCTGCATTGTTTAAAAGAGCCTCTCTTAGTTGAGCCGATTCCTTTTCTTTGTTAAAAAGATCTATATGGTCTAATCCGAAACCAATATCATATGAAATCTTTTCCAGAATATCTTTAAGAATTTCATTGTCAAAGAAATCTTCATTTGAATGATAAAAGGATATTACCCCCCAGATATCTTTGTTTCTAAAAATAGGAAATGTGGCCCCAGATGCTATATCATATTCTTTTGCTTTTTCTTTCCATGGATTCTCTAAGGGATCGTTTACAAATGACGTATAGAAAGGTCTTTTCTCTCTATAAGTCTTGCCAACCATACCCTGACCTTCAGGAATATATGAACGAACGGATATATTAATATCATCTAAAATCTGTGTGACGCCAGATACCCCGATAAATTCTATGTCCTCATTTGAATTCGCTTTGCCTATAAAAACAAGTTTTATGTCAGTATGTATCGATATTAGTTCACAAATTGTTTTGAGAAAAAGATTTTCATCTTTTGTTTGAGAAGCAATTTCATTTATCTGGGTTAATAGCACATTTAACTCGACTAAATTTGTTAAGAACTTTTTATCGTTATTTTTTTTATTTTTTGAAAGGTTGTTACTAATGGTGTCCTCAGTAGCCTGAAGAAAGAAGTGTAAATCTGGTGTTTTTTCAATATAAATCTCTTTTGAATTTATAGACTTTTTGGACTTAGAATTATTTGAACTCTTTTTAAAATTTTTCACAATTATTCACCTTATTGCCAAAAGACGTTAACAATAAAAAATGTGTAAATTTTTTTTATATATAAAAGATACAATTTTTTCTTAAAAATATAAAAAATTTTAGTGAGGCGGTTAACTTGTATAAGTTGATATGTATTCTGTATATGATGATTGGGGGG
>JAJXTU010000032.1 GCA_021783475.1 bacterium | reverse complement strand
AAACCGCTTCTTAGTTCCTGATAATTTACCTCCCTAACAATCGGTCTTGAACGTGATGCAACAGAATAGTCAACTACTACTGTCTTTATGTCTTCATTTCCAAGAGATAATTGGTACATCATGTCTTCGTCTATCACAGGTATAGGTATACCTATACCCATCATCAATGATATTCCATAACCCTCAAAATATGCGCCGCGAACGTATCTTTTGTTCATTGATTTTAAATCGCCGATTAGCGCAAGCGTTCCCGCAGGTCCAATAGGCAGATTATTTTCATCTCTTGGCTTTGATGAGTTGTGTTGAGTGCCATTCCAAGCCACATAGCCTATTGACCCACCAAAAAATATCCTTGTGCCTATACCAATTGTTCTGTACTCGGGATCTTTAAGCAATGGCGACCATAAACCGCATGTGGCATAATTGACGTTGCCATATTTAGGCAAAAGCGCACCCATATAGGTATAAAGTCTCGTATTAGAAGAGTTGGTTGCCGCAGCATAATTTTGGTAGCAATTTCTTGGATTAAACATTATTGCTTCATTTATCTGGTCAAGAGTTATCTTTGTATCAATGTCCTTTTTAGGGTAACAATCTGTCCCCGTACCTGTAGCCTCCAGCCTTACTCTCTTTCCTGACAAAAGATCTTCAATTACGTGTGCACCGCCATACTCGATATTTTCTGAAGACCTTGCTGTAGCACCAAGATATGCATCGACTGCTGCAACATAACCATACGCAGGTACTGAGTTTAACATCACTGTCTCCATCTTCAAGGGAGGTTCGGTATGACCAAAGTTCAAAAAAACACCCGAAGAGCACATAGCTCCAAAAGTACCAGTAGTTACCACATCTACTTTGGAAGCAGCCTTTTTGACGCCTTCTTCTTTAACCAGGTCATAAGCTTCTTTAGCTGTTAAAACCACAACCTCGTCTCTTTCTATCTTTTCATTGATCTCATCTATAGTTCTAACCACAAGAGTAACCCTCCTTTTCAAGACTAAAAGCCTTGTGAATGGATCGAACTGCCTTTTTTACATCTTCCCTCGCAATTATACATGATACCTTTATCTCAGATGTAGAAACCATCTGAAGGTTGATACCTACGTCTGACAAAGCCTTGAACATTGTAGCTGCTACTCCAGGTCTATCTCCCATACCTGCACCAACCACAGAAACCTTTGCAACTTTATCATCATAAATAATACCCTGAGCACCTATTTCTTCAGAAACAACTTTCAAAATGCTTAGAGCCCTAGGCAGATCTTTCAGAGATAGGGTAAATGCCATTTCGGTAAAATTTGTATCGGGTGAAATTGACTGGACTATAACATCTACATTTATATTTTCTTCAGAAAGGGTGCCAAAGATCTTATATGCAATTCCAGGTCTATCTGGAACCTTAATTATTCCAACCTTTGCGACATCCTCATCAAAAGCAATCCCTGTAACAACATTTCTATTTTCCATTTCAACAACCTCCCTAACGTCTGTACCAGGACAATCATCAAAGCTTGAAAGAACTCTTAAAACAACGCCATAGTGTTTAGCAAGTTCGACTGACCGAGGGTGTAAAACCTTTGCGCCTAAGAGGGCAAGCTCCATCATCTCATCATAAGTAACTGTCATTATCTGTCTGGCATCTTCTACAACCCTGGGATCTGTGGTATAAACTCCCTTTACATCGGTATATATTTCACACAAGTCTGCTTTTATCGCTGCAGCAATAGCCACCGCAGTTGTATCAGAACCGCCTCTTCCAAGAGTAGTTATAGAATTGTCGTCAGCAACCCCTTGAAAACCTGCAATTACGGGCACTTTCCCCTCTTCCAAGGCTTGTTCCAGTAACTCTGGATCAATAGATAAAATTCTCGCTTTTTCATGCAAACAAGTTGTCTTTATATTTGCCTGCCAACCAGTAAAGGACACAGCATCTATGCCTATCTCATTAAGTGCCATAACCATTATAGCAATAGATACCTGCTCTCCAGTAGAGAGCAAAACATCCATTTCTCTTGGTGATGGGTTCTTTGTAATCTTGTCTGCAAGACAGACAAGATGATCAGTGGAATCACCCATAGCAGAAACCACTACCGCTACCCTATCGCCACTCTTTACGGCTCTACTGATCAGATTTGCAACGTGTTTTATCCTATCGGGACTGCCAACAGAAGTGCCTCCGAATTTTTTTACAACCAACAATGGGGTGTCCACCTCCAAAAATAAAATAATATATTATAACAACAAATTATTTATTATTTAGGTACACATTTAATATATAATATTTTGCATTTACATCAAACTCTTTCCATTTAGAAACAGCACCTTCTGGATCAAAGTTATCTGGAACAAAAGAAAATATAGAAGGGCCTGCGCCAGATAAAGAGGCAAAATATGCACCATCAAGCATAATCCTATCCTTAACCTCTAAATACCCTGGGATCAACTTTGCACGAAAATTCTCGTGCAATCTATCATATATAGCATAATGCATAATATCATATCTCTTGCTATATAGGGATTCCAAAATGAGATTTGTCTGAGAAATATTTTTTATAGCGTCTGAAATATTAACTTCCATTGGCACTACCTGTCTAGCCCTTTTTGTTTGCAGTGAAAAATCAGGCACAAAAACAATGGTTTTCGGAAACTCTTTTATAGAAGTTCTTATGGCCTTAAAGCTGCCATCAGAGTCAGTAAATGATATGGTCAACCCCCCCAATATGGTAGGTGAAACGTTATCAGGATGCCCCTCTACTGAGGATGCCAGAGAAATAAGCTCCTGATCGCTTAACTTGATAGAATGAGCAGAAGAAACTATCTTCAACAAGCCTACTATCAGGGATGCGCTCGAACCCAATCCTTTGCCTATCGGGATCTTGCTATTCAGGCTCCATGTAAGATTTTTTGGCTTGTCTATAGCAAGTACTTCGTGAATCTTTGATTCAATATTTAGAAGTGAGTTTTCAAGCTGCCTGGGTAGATTTGTGACACATCGTTGTCCAAATTTTGCCTCAATTTCTAAAAACAGATCAAGAGATAGACCAAAAACATCATATCCTGCGCCTAAATTTGAAGTGCTACAAGGAATTAATTCGTAAAATTTTTCCATAATATTATGTAGATAATAATTAAGAGCTTAGCTCTTCTATTAGTTTGTGGCCAACAATAAACTCCGAATTTATCGAAGATCCCTCGGTATATCTATGATCGCTTAAAGCACCGATATAAGAGCGGTCATAGAAAAGAACGGGCACGTCTCCATGCTTATGAGTTTTTATTTCACATGAGGTAAGATGGTCTGAAACAACTAAGATTTTCTCAAATGACGATATGTTTTCTAAAATTATAGAAAAGAAATCGCTATCTATCTTCTCAAGGGCTGAAATCTTAAGAAAAGGATCCCCTCTATGAGCGCACTCATCGGGAGCCTCAATGTGAACCATAACAAAATTGTGTTCCTTTGAAGCCTGTACTGCGCCAGTAGCCTTACCTACAAAATTGCTATCGATAAAGCCCGTAACGTTATCTACGTTAATTAAGTCCATACCAGATAATATACCTAAACCATTTATCAGATCTACAGCACTTACAACAGCCCCATTAAATCCGAATTTATCTTTCAGTTGTGGCAATTTTACAACCCTGCCACCACCCCAGGGCCAAACCATACTCACTTTTAAATCAGGACAAACAGTTCTATAATCTGCGAAAACTTTTATAGAATTTTCAATTAATTTTTTTAAGTCAGGAAAATCTGGTAGATAATCTGCGAATTTCAATCCCAATATGTCGTGAGGTGGAGTCAATTTAGCGCCTAACCAGTCTTCATCTCCTACAAGAATATGCCTATAACTAACCCCAGGATAAATTTTCGCATCAATTCCACCTAAAATCTTTTCTCTTGTTTCGATGATCAGATCTCTTGAGTCCTCAGTTTTTATGTGCCCAGCAGAATGATCTAACATAATGCCATCAGAAGCAAAGACCAGGTTCAATCTAAAAGCAGCCATACCCTCTTCAATTTTCAATCCCAAGCTTGCAGCCTCCAAAGATCCTCTCCCTGTATAAAACTCAATAGGATCATATCCCAATATAGCCATATTAGCTACTTCAGAACCGCAAGGAAGGCTATCTGGCACGAAATTAGATCTAAAAATCCTGCTCATTTTTGCAATCTTATCTAAATTTGGAGTCTTTGCAACATCAAGGGGTGTTCTATCGTTGAGTTCTTTCAATGGATTTTCTGCGCTGCCATCCAAAACTACCAATAAAAACGCCACATCGTGCCTCCCTACTTAAAATTTATAAGATAAATCTATTCATAATTAGTTGTTAAATTTATATCTTACTCCGCCAAGAACTTCTCTATCGCTCCTCGTGAGATCTTTTAAATACATCAAAAGATCGACATCTTTAGTAACAGAATATGACAAAATACTATCAAGAGTAGTGCGCTTTGGATCGTATACCTCTGTCTCAACTCCAAATCTGTCATAATGTACATCTACTCCAGCTCCCAAGTGAGAATTCATATATCCCATACGGACATCCAGGTTATCGTTTATCCTCTGACCCGCCTGAGCGTCGACCTTGGTCTTTCCGCCAGAGTCTCTGACTCCAAATCTGTAAAATCTATCTCCAGGAGGAGATATGTCCACGAAAAATGCCCCCTCTCTTTCATCCTTCGGGCCGCTAAAAACTCTAACCTGCGGAGTTATTTTAGTATTTGCAAGATAGTCCAAAACTTTTTTTGACCTCTCGGTAATTTCATGAGCGTTTGAAATAGTCTGTTTTATCTCTTCTTTGGTTTTCTTGTCTTTTACAACGTCATTAAGATTGGCCGCTAAATTTGAAACATTTTTTGAAGCGTTATTAATATTTAGCAATGCACTTTTTATCGAAGGCAGAAGCTCTGGATCAGATACTCCCTTATCGATATTCTTTGATATCTCTAAAAGGTGTTCAGAAAAACCCTTTAGATTACTAACTGTTTGGCTTACATCAGATTGATTTTTATAAGCAAGCTCACTCAATACGCTGGTAAATCTGTCTATATTGGTCGCAATAGAGGAGGCCAGAAAGAGTGTTTTCTTTATAGACTCCCTTGATTCTGGGTTTAAAAGCGTATCGTGAAGGTCTTTTGTAAGATCGCTGACCCGAACCAGTAACACGCTCGTTTCATCAAGTATCTGACCATACGAAGGAGGTGAAATTCCTACGACTGTCGAACCGTTAGAGAGATATTCTTTAGTCAAAACTCTGGGAGGAGTTATGCTAATAAACTTGTCACCTACTAATCCATAGGTTCCAATTGAAAAGTATGATCCCTTAGGTATAAGAACACTCTTATTTATCATGATTACTGTTTCTACGCCCTTATCAAGGGTCGGTGTAATCTGCTTAATTCTTCCAACTTTAACTCCCATATAATAAACAGGAGCATCAGCAGCAAGGCCACTTACATCAGGAAAGTATGCAGTTATACTATACATTGGCTTTAGAAAATCACTTTGAAACCACAGAATAGAGCCCGCAAGTAAAACTAAGCTAACAATTACAAATATTCCAACTTTTATGGCTCTACCTTTTTCCAAATCTATCCCCTTTCGATTTTATAGTTATTTTCTAAATATTATAATTGAAAAATATATTTTTACCCTCTGGACCAAGAAATGTTTTCACAAATGGGTTGTCAATTTCTACAAAATCCTTGGGCTCTCCTTCGAATAATATTTTACCATTATCCACATAAATGATACTCTCACCCAGTCTAAATGCAGTTTGAAAAACATGGCTCACAATCAGAATCAAGGCACCCGTTTGCTCTCTAAGATTTCTAATTAGATCCTCTATAACTCTACTTGTATGAGGATCGAGCCCTGTAGTCGGTTCATCGAACAAAACAATCTTTGGCTTATATACTATGGTCCTTGCAATAGCCACCCTTCTTTGCATGCCACCAGAAAGCTCTGATGGATACAAATTTGCACTGTCCTCTAACCCTACAAACTTCAGAGCCTCTATTGAAAGGGAACGTATTTCTTCTTTTGACTTTAACTTGTGCTCTTTAAGAAAAAATGACACGTTATCAATTACTTTTAAGGAATCAAAAAGAGCTCCTGCTTGAAATACCATCCCCATATTTTTTCTTAATTCAAAGACTTCTTTGTTAGAAATCTTTGTAATATCCTTCCCCATAATCTCTATCTTGCCACAATCTGGCTTCATCAAACCGATCATCATTCTTAGGACAGTGCTCTTTCCACAACCAGAAGGCCCCATAATTATGGTTATCTTATCATCTGGTATAAAAAAGCTTATATCTTCAAGAACAGATCTATCCCCAAAACTCTTTGAAACGTTAGAAAAGTTAATCATCTAGAAAACATTACCATTGAGAGAAAATAGTTAAAAACAAAAATTAGGATTAAAGATACCACAACCGATAACATAGTAGAGTTCCCAACTCCCCTCGCCCCTGCTTTTGTTCTCAACCCTGCAAAGGTGCCCACAAGGGATATCGCACATCCAAAAATCATAGCCTTTACGAGGCTTGCCTCAATATCCCAAACCTTAACCAATATCTTTAATGATTCTGTGAAGGATGATGGGACGACCCCTCCATAGTAAATAGCCACAAAATAGCCACCTATAACACCTGCTAAATTGGCTATAATAGTTAAAAGCGGAAGCATCAGCATACAAGCAAAAACTCTTGGTGCTACCAGATAAAATATCGGATCAACCGACATTGATGATAATGCATCTACCTGCTCAGTAACTTGCATAGTCCCGATTTCAGCAGCCATAGCAGAACCCACTCTACCTGCTACAACTACAGCAGTGATCATGGGACCTAGCTCTCTTATTATTGCAATGCCTACTACGCCTCCAACTACTGAACCAGCCCCATAGAACACAAACTCCCTAGCTGTCTGAATAGCAAATACCATACCAACAAAAAGAGAGGTAATAAAAACTATTGGTACCGACTCTACGCCTATCATAAAGCATTGATCGAGAAAGAGAAAAAACCTAAACTTAGCAGTTAAAACAGCTATCAGCGATCTAAAAAAGAGGTATGAAAGCTGCCCTACATCAGAAAAAAATTCACCAAGATATTTCATTAAGCCATCAAAACCTCTTTCATCCAATATAAATATTTTGCCTCAATATCTTCAATTTTTAAGAAAATTATTTCAGGCGTATCATACGGATGATTTTCGAGAACCAAGGATTTTAACTTTTCTTTTAAAGATAAAAAGCTTTTGGCAATCAAGATATTCTCAGTATCTTCTTTTAATTCCCCTTCCCAAATATAGATGGATTTTACATTCTTACAGATGTTCACACAAGCCGCAACCCTTGTCTCAACCAACTTTTTTGCCAGAAAAACGGCATGCTCTTCCGGAACAGTTGTTATTGCAATACAAGGTCCATCTGTTATGTTTTTTTTGCTCTTCATTCTAACCAATCATTCAAATAAGATTCCCGTATACCCTACCACTTGAGTGTAGTCCATATTCACATCACCAGAAGTCCTGTGCTCAAGAAGTTCTGCCTTGTCAACGCCCAATTCCTTCAATATCGTCAACCCAAGAAAACAAGACCATGCTCCGCACATAGAGACGTCTTCTTCATAAACAGTCTTGAGTAGACCTGTTGGGTCCAATGATGTCAGGTTTTTAATTACCTTTTCATCCTTGTTCAAGGTTATCTCCTGTGGTTCATGGTGATTTAGGTCACTACTCATAACCACAACGACTGATTTATTAGATTGTTTGATCACGTTTGCAATACACCTACCTGTAGTAGAAAGAATGCCCTCCGATGTAGTAGAAACAGCAATTGGCAAAATTTTCGCATTGGGACAAACATATTTAATAAAGGGGACTTGAACCTCAAGAGAGTGTTCATTCGCATGAATTCTCTCGTTAAGATGAATAAACTCACAATGATGAAGCAAAGACTCCCCCAAATCTCTATCTGGCATAACCTCTCCAAGAGGCGTAGCCCATGAAGTCTGAGATAGAAATATACCATCTGATTCCATGGAATGCTTTGGACCTATAAGTACAAAGGTATCAGGACAATCAATTGAAGAATAAACCTTGCCAGCAATACTACCAGAGAAATTATAACCAGCGTGAGGAACCACAACGCCTTTTACATTTTTTTTTGGATTGTCAGAAATTACTTCAGACATAAATTTCAAAAGATCTCCCTCTCTTAGCGGGTAAAAATATCCAGAAACATAAGCTGGTCTCAAGTTAAACACCTCCATTTAAAGTTGAAAAAATTAGTGACAGTATTAAACTAAAAAATAATGAAATGTGCTTTAATACAACAATCCATCAGTTAATTTTTAAATAGTTTTAATTTTGGAAATGCGTTTAATAAATTTTTATATAACATCTTCTCCAAATCAGCAATCTCTATTTTTTTTATTAAAGAAATAGTTTTGACAACCTCCTTTACATTGGAAGGCTCATTTCTCTTCCCTCTATACGGGACGGGAGCAAGAAATGGCGAATCAGTTTCTGATAAAATCCTATCAATCGGAGTTTCCAAAACCGCATCTCTTAACTTGTGAGAATTGGAAAAGGTTATCGGCCCCGCAAATGATATAAAAAAATTCATAGATACCAATCTTTTCATGGTATCAACAGAGCCAGAAAAACAATGGAAGACCCCACCTATAGCTTGAGCGTTAGTTTCTTCCAATATATCAATAGTATCTTTAGTGGCTTCTCTCATATGAATTACGACCGGAAGTCCCACTTCCCCTGCTAACCTTAGCTGTTTTCTAAAGCAATCCATCTGAACGTCCCTTGGAGAGTAATCGTAATGATAGTCCAAACCTATTTCACCAATAGCCAAAACATTTTTCAAAAAGGTTAAATCTTTTATCGCCTTGTAAGATCCCTCATTAAAAAACTTAGCCTCATGTGGGTGATACCCTACAACAGCGAATATCTTACCAATGTATTCATTTGACAATTCAACTGATTTAACAGATGTCTCAAGATCTGAGCCCACGTTAATCATAAGATCAATTCCCCCGTCTAAAGCCCTTTTTATAACCTCTTCCCTGTCAGATTCAAACGATTCGTTTTCTAGATGTAAGTGACTATCAAAAAACATTACGTATCAAGCCTCTTGAAAATAGGCTCGCCTTTTTCAATCTTACAAGGTATAGGCAATAAGCCCCAATTAAAATCAGACCAATCCGCCTCCTTGTTTACAGAAAGCCTTTTCAAGACATCTCCCGAAATTGTAGGCATGAATGGATAAAGAGCTATTGCAGCGAGTCTTATAACCTCAAATACATGATAAAAGGTGCTTGCAACTTCAAGATCAAAACCTTTTTCTTTAAAGGATCTCCAAGGAGAAGTCTCATCTAAAAATTTATTTGCGCCTTTAACTAATATCATTATTTCTTCAAGAACAAAGCTAAAGGACAGGTTGTCATAATGCTTTTCAATTCTTTCCTTCATACCATCAAAGATGTTTCTTAATTTTATATAACTCTCTTTATCAAAATACTTATCTGCATCGCTCAATGAGCTATCGTTATACTTTTCAAGCATAGAAGCAGTTCTATTCAGAAGATTTCCAAAATCATTTGCAAGATCTGCGTTTAAGATATCCCTTAGGCCTTTATGAGAGAAGTCTCCATCTTGTCCAAACGGAACAGCCTTCATCAAAAAATACCTCATTGGATCTACCCCAACCTCTTTCGACAATGCCCAAATATCAACTACGTTTCCCTTGGATTTTGACATCTTCTCGCCTTCCATCGTCCACCAACCATGCCCAAAAACCATTTTTGGCAAAGGAAGTTTTGCGCTCATTAACATAGCAGGCCAAATTATTGCATGAAAACGCACAATTTCTTTGCCTACAACGTGAACGTCTGCAGGCCAAATACTTCTAAATCTCTCTTCATTCTCAGCAAACCCAGCAGCCGTAAGATAATTCAATAGCGCATCAAACCAAACGTATATAACATGTCCTGGATCGTCAGGAACCTTTATTCCCCAGGAAAACTTGCTCCTCGATATAGACAGATCTTTGAGCCCCTGGCTAACGAATTGAATCACTTCATTCCTTCTAAAGTCAGGCATTACAAAATTTTTCTTATCATTATAAAGATCTAAAAGAGGCTGGGTGTATTTTGAAAGTTTGAAGAAATAAGATTCTTCTTCCATCCATTCTACTTCTCTCCCACAATCTGGACACTTTCCATCTACAAGCTGATCGTCTGAGAAAAATGTTTCGCATGGCACGCAATACCAGCCAGAATACTTACCCTTGTATATATCGCCATTATTGTTAACAATCTGCCAAAATTTAGCTACCGACTTATAATGTCTCTCTTGAGTAGTCCTTATAAAGTCGTCATTGGATATATCAAGAGCAGACCACGCATCCTGAAAAATTCCTGCATAAAAATCTACGTATGATTTTGAATCTGAAGCATTTTTTTCTGCTGCCTTTTGAATCTTCTTGCCATGTTCATCGGTTCCTGTAAGAAAGAAAACCTCTTTACCCTGGAGTCTCCTAAACCTCGCAAGAACATCGCATGCCACAGTCGTATAAGCATGACCTATGTGTGGTTTATCATTTACATAATATATAGGTGTAGTGATATAGAAAGATTTTGCCATATAGCCCTCCTAAAAATTATATAAATATTATAACCTATTGTTAGTTTTGCGATATCACTCTACCTACAGAAAAAAATTAGCTAAAATTAATCCTAAAATTTTATTTCCTCTCCAACCTTACTGCACTACCATAAACTACAACCTCGTTCATAGATTGGCCTTTTCCAGAATCAAATTCATTAGAATCAAATCTTACGCCTATTACAGCATTCGCTCCTACATTTCTGGCATTTTCAATCAGCTTTTCAATAGCATTATCTCTATTTTTCATAATCATCTTGGCATAACCACTCTGTTCGCCGCCAAATATTGCACGAATGCTACCAAAAAAATTTCCCAAGATATTTCTGGAAAAAACAGAGACACCAAACACAATGCCAAACCTCTCTTTAATCAAAAAACCCTGAGGATCAAGCTCCGTGGTAATTAAGATCTCACTCATCATTACCTCCAATATGAGTCATATATTTAATAAAGTCTGTCGCAACAGAAGAAAAAAACTGTATTCAACTACTGTTTATTCTGCAAAAGCTTTTTATAAAGCCAGTTTTTGTTTATCCCTATGTGTTTTGCAAAAAGCTTTGAGAGATTTGATGGCTCTACACCAAGCCTTATCAAGTCAGCAGCTAACTCATAAAATCTCTCGTTGTCCTCAGCTAAGTCGATTGACTCAAGAGCCACCACAATCTCCCCTTTAACAGTAGATAAGCCAGCTTTGTCCTCTACAGAAAAAAGTTCAAAACAATTTACTTCTTCGTAAACTTTTGTTATTTCCCTTAAAACACAGACCTTTGGGTTAATCTCAAAATTCGCTTTAATCCATAAGAGCGTCTCACATAACCTCTTGGCTGACTCAAAGAAGATAAGGTGCCCTTTGGAATCCATATAAGCCTTAATTACTTCTTTTCTCTTAGAGGTATCCTTTGGAAAAAATCCTGCGAAAAGCCATGAATTTGGCTTGAAACCAGATAGAGCAATCGAAGCCGTAAGCGAGCTTGGCCCAGGTATCACAACTACATCATAATTATTTTCTCTGACCAAATTAACTAAAAAAGACCCTGGATCAGAAATACCAGGCATGCCAGCATCGGTAACCAGACCTACCGATCCACTTTCAAGTTTTTTTAAAACAAACTCAGATTGTTTCAAAAAATTATGAGAATTAAATGAAAAAAGGGGTTTCTTAATGTTGTAGTGACTAAAAAGTTTAGAACTTACCCGTGTATCTTCGCAAAATATAGAATCTACAAAACCCAGAACCTCAACTGCCCGAAAAGTTATGTCTTTGAGATTTCCTATCGGAGTGCCAATTAAATATAGCTTGCCTTTCAGGACTTTAACATCTCACTTTTGCCTTCAAGAACCGCTCCCTCGTCTACAAATAGAATGCCGACCTTTACATCCCCAAAAACTTTTCCGCTGTTATGTATCACAAGTCCTTCAGTAGCTTCTATATTTCCTCTGATTTCACCAAAAACAGACACCTTTTTAGCCTTGACATTAGCGTTTACTCTTCCATCCTGCCCCACAAATAGCTCTCCGTCAATGGCAATTTCCCCTTCAAAGGGTGAATCTATCCTTACATTTCCCTCGCCCTTCAGTGTCCCAGAAAATTCATTTTTATGACTTAGAATGGTATCTGGGCTTACTGGGCTACTGCCTCTTTTAACTTTAAATAACATCATTTCTTCCTCCCTCAAAGCTCTGCAGGATTTGCTCCAACTACTGACATTGGATTTATTACCCTGCCATAATGGTGGACCTCATAGTGAACATGCGGTCCAGTTGTAAAACCTGTCAAACCTATATATGCAATTACCTCGCCTCTCCTAACCCTTTGCCCAACCCTAACTGCGAAAGCACTATCATGAGCATAAATCGTCTCATAGCCATTGCCATGATCAATTATTACTGTCATACCATATCCAGATAGATACCACCCAGCAAAAACGACTACTCCATCGCCTGTAGCATAAATCGGGGATCCATAACTTGTAGCCACGTCAATTCCTGGATGAAAATCTCCAAAAGCAGGCCTATATCCAAAATAAGAAGTAATTACACCGTCAGCAGGAAAGCCTGTAGGAAATGAAGCATATTCGTTAATCTTCCTCTTTGCTATTTGAGATATTTGTAGAAAACTTCTTTCTCTAGAAGAAAGTTGAGTTCTAACAATAGAAAGTTCGTTTTTTATATTTGCAAGCCTTGGATCCATAGTAACGCCAAATAAATTTCCCATATCTTCTGAGCCAATTGGGGTTATTCCCTCTATAGAAGATGATTTATCAGATTTAGCTTTGGAAGTAGAGTCAGAGGGCTCAGATATGCCTAAATTTGATCTTAATTCTCTTTCTTCATCGCTAAGACGTTTAAGATCCTTCTTCAGAGATTCTGATTCTATCTTTAGCTGTCTTATCTCTTCAACTTGCCTTGCATTTTGAGATTTTACGATTTGATAATCTGATAATTTTGAGTTTACACTTAGAGCGAAGAAGAAGGTCCCAATTACGAAAAGTGCGCCAAAAAATAAGATAGTAAGACAAAAAACCAAAACCCCCCAACTCATTTTAAAGGAGAATGGAGTGTGACCTGAATGAGGCAATATCATAAAGGTAATTTCATCGTTCAATCTTTTTGGCATAGCACCTCAAAACTTAGCTAATTTTACTTATAGCAATCTCCAGGGCTTTTCTCTCTTCCGGAGACATCTCCAGATTAACCGTTCCGTTTGACACTTCCTTTGTATAAACTCTGGTAAAATCTCTACTCATCAAAGAGGTCACTATGATGCCGTTTTTATTTGCGTTTAAAAGTGCATAAGAAAAAGAATACATACCGCTAATATTGTCAAAAGCATCATACCTAACAATTCCATAAGACTGAAAGGTATTGCTTAATTTAACAAATATCTTTTCTATGTCGCTCGATAGGAGTTTAGATTTGTTTTCAACGACCTCCAATTTACCTTCAAGCTCTTTAATTCGATTTTGTATAAGCGTTCTTCCCGCCGGACTAAAGGCGGCAAACTCAGAAAAAGATCTTTTAATAAATATAAACATCGCACTAATTATAACAACGTTAAATATTGCAAAACTTAGAACTATAAGTATTATTTGATTGCCTGATAACTCTATTTCCTACACACCCTTTCGTACTCCAATACTAATACCTTGGTTCAACAATCAGCTTTATAGCAGTCCTCTCTTCCTCATCCACAGTTACATAGGTAAAAGATGGTATACAAATAATATCAAGCCCGCCTGGAGCAAGATAACCTCGTGCTATGATGACTGCCTTAATAGCCTGATTAACAGCACCTGCACCAATAGCCTGAACCTCTACTCTACCTTTTTCCCTCATTGCTCCGGCAATGGCACCTGCCACTGACTTTGCGGCTGAGTTAGCGCTTACCCTAATATCTGCCATAAATGCCTCCCCAAAATTAATACAATTTTTCTACGTTTAATTAAGAAATCAGAATGGTCGGGGTGAGAGGATTTGAACCTCTGACCCCCTGCTCCCAAAGCAGGTGCGCTCCCGCTGCGCTACACCCCGACATCTCTAAAAAGGATAACACAATTATCTAAGTTATGCAATATCACTAGTTGAAAGTACAAATAAGTTTCCCCATCAGTTTCAATCTCTTAATTTTATTAAAAAAATTTGAACTTATCAGAACAAATTTAAAGACCAAATCTGCTAAAAATAATATAAAACTATTAGATCTTTACTGATTATATAAAATGTTTTATATTATTTTTATGTTAAAAAACTTTTCAAAACTATTACATAGATCGTATGCTTTAAATAAGCTGAAATTAATGAAGAATTTTTCACGTTCAATGTTTTTTAGTTTTATACTATTTTACCTCTAATATGAAAATAAAATCAAACATAGATAAACAAACTCCATTTACAGCATCCCTGCTACTTACTGGCGTTAACTTGTTCTCAAAACCTCTTGCCTTCTTAAGGGAGCTTTTGTTTGCCTATTCTTTTGGAATTAGTCATATCACAGACTTTTTCTTCTTTACATTCAATCTTTCAAATTCTCTTATATGGTCAATATTAAAAACCTATTCTGGCTCCTTTATGCCAGTATTTTTGGATATGAAATCCAAAGACAATGATAGCGCTATTGAATTTCTTGCGAATTCATTTTTGTGGATAATAATCCAATCATTAGTACTTTTTTTGTTAACATCAATAATAATATTTGTATGGCAAAGTGAAGATAAATTAATTGGTACTAAGCTTGCCATATCCATAGTAGTCTTAAACGTTTCATATTCGACGCTTGCAGGAATTGGTCAGTTTCTAACAGTAATATGTCAATCTTATTATCAATTTTTCTATCCAGTGCTCTTTGCTTTTTTGTTTAATATTTTTACAGTTGGTGCCCTGTTATTTTTTACAAAATCATTTGGCATAGAAGCTTTTATATTCTCACAAGTAATCTGGGCTTTATTGCAGATTATCGGACTCTATATCTGGATAAAAAAACAAATTCATATTAACATCTTTCACAAATTTAAACTTTTTAATATAGGCCAGAAAAGACTTTTAAATTTATTGCTGCCCACTTTAATAGGCACAAATCTTTGGCCAATTCATCTCTTTATAGCGACTACTGCAGCATCATGGCTTGCAAGCGGAGCAATAAGCGCTGTTAATTATTCTGCAAGATTTGAATATGGGACAGCAGGGCTTGTAATCTTTTCTATTATGAGCGCCCTATTTCCAACTCTTATATCGTTTGCAAGTGAAAATAAAATTAATGAGTTCAAGAGAACTTTTTCAAACGGCATGAGCGCAATAATATATCTTATGTCTCCAATTGTCTTTAGCACTATGTTTTTTAGCTACATAATAATATCAATTACTTATAGACATGGAGCCTTTAATAACAGTGCAGCAATAATAACTTCTCAATTCTTGTCTTACCATATATTGATGCTTTATACAGTTGGGATAACTGGCATGTCATACCAAGCCTTTATAGCTCTGAAAAAGCCCTGGGAAAGCTTCTGGTCGATATTAGTTGGAATAGTGTGTAACATCTTGATTTGTGTATTATTTGTTAAGTCATTTGGCATAGTAATGATAGCCTTAGGATCTATTGCAGGGACACTAATAAGTTCTATATGGCAGCTTTATATCCTTGACAAGAAAGATCTGTTCTCTCTTAAGGATTTCTTGTCAAGGATATTAGTTAGAGGTTTTTTTGCCTTTTTGTGCTGCTCAATATTTTATTTACTTTTCATTACCACACATATAAGAGGATATCTTGAGATAGTTTTTCCCCTTTCTTCAATAGCGTTTTATTTTATTTTAAGCTTTATTTTGAAATGGGAAGAATCTTCATATTTCTTTAATAAGATTTTCAAATTAACAAAAAGAGTTACTAATTGATAGATAAATATCTCTTATTGATTGTGTTGTTAAAAAGTTAACAAATTATTACAGTTATGTGATATTATATTTTTATGTTTAAACTTTCAACTAAAACAAGATATGGTTTAAGGGCTTTATGCCAACTTGCACAGGCAAAAAAGGGCTATACTGTGCCAGCTCATTTGCTTGCTAAGGATCAAGAGATATCTCTCTCTTACCTTGAGCAGGTTCTGAACGTCTTAAAGCATCACGATATAGTCGAGAGCTTTAAGGGTCCTGGCGGTGGATACAAATTAAACAAGGATCCGAAGAAGATTATCTTGAAGGACATCATAGAGATACTTGAGGGTCCTGTGCTGATCACAGAGTGTTCTGCTGATCCAGGGAAGTGTCACAGAGCTGAAGATTGCCTTACCAGGGCACTTTGGCAGAAGATTGGAAATCAGGTAAATTCTTTTTTGGAAAAGTTAACTCTTAACGACCTCGTAAAAAAAAATTGTAAGAAGCTTTGTAAATAACCTCTTACCTTAACTTTGCAAGGGCTTTACCAAAAATATCAAGAAAATACTCTATTTCATCTTCTGTTGTTTTGTGGCTGGCAGAAAGAGTTATCACGCTTGATGCCTGTTCAAAGGAATAACCCATACTAACAAGAACTGGCGAAGCCTTCAAGGCATAAGAAACACATGGTGAACCGCTTGAAACGTATATATCATTTTCTTCAAGATAAGCAATCATACTTTCGCTTTTTATCCCATCTATTATAAAAGAAAGGTGCCCTGGCAGCCTTTCAAGATCTTTGCCAACAATCTCTATCCCATCAAAAGAAAATATATTTTTAATCTCATCTATTGCTTTATTTCTTTTTTTAATTCTATTATCAAGATTTATCATTGCCAATTCGGCAGCTACGCCTGTACCCACTATTCCTGCCACATTTTCTGTACCAGCTCTCTTGCCAAACTCTTGAGGGCCGCCATAGATCAGTGGCATAAATCTTAGCCCATCTTTAAGATAGAAACCGCCTACTCCTTTTGGCCCACCAAAAATGTGCGAGCTAAAAGAAAGAGAATCTACCCCCAATTCTTTCACGTCCACATGAATATTTCCAACTGCCGCAACAGCATCAATGTGAAATAGCACATCTTTACTTCTCAAAATTTTTGAGATTTCTTTTATGTTGTTAATTGTACCCACGTCAACAGAGCCAAAGTTAATCGAGACAAGCATAGTATCGTCCCTTAGAGCGCTTTCTACATAGGATGGTTTGATTTCGCCATATGTATCGGGCGATAAAAATGTAACATAAAAACCAATTCTTTCTAAACTTCTCAAAGGATTTAATACTGAGTGGTGTTCTGACTTTGAAGTAATTATGTGTTTACCATTTTTCTTATAAGCGAAAGAAAGCCCCTTAATAATAGCGTTGTTTGACTCTGTGCCAGATGACGTAAATATAATTTCATCATTATTTGCATTTATAAGATTAGCTACTTTTGACCTGGCAACCTCAATTTCTTCCTTTATTAAGAAGCCCATTTTGTTTTTCGAAAGAGGATTGTAGAATCTTTCCTTCAAAAATGGACACATTGCCTCGAAAACTTCTTCTTCCAATGGAGAAGTAGAGTAGTAATCAAGATAAACCATTGGGTATTTCTTCCTGACATTTCTTTATGTAAAATTTCAAATAGTCATCCCCTTCGATAATCCCCAGAAATTCATGACCTGACATCTTACACCATTTTGGAATATCTTCAAGTGCATGAGAAAAGTCGCTCAACACCTCAAGAATTTCTCCCTCTTTTAATTCTTTTAATGCCTTTTTAATAGAAACGATGTGCATCGGACACATAAGATAAACTATATCAATAGTCTTATTAACCTTTAGTGGATTTAAAAATTTAAGATTTTCCATTTTTATCACCAAAATATTTTCTTTTGAAATTATTTACCTCTTCATCAGTTAACCATCTATATGAGCCTGAGGTTCCACCAAATCTAAGGTCTCCAATAGCAACCCTAATTAACCTCTTGACGCTGTAGCCCATTTTTTTGAGATATTCTTTCACCAAGTGCTTCATACCCTCATGAAAACCTATTTCAAGCCAGGATGAATCAGACAAGTCTTTAAGAACCTTAAAGCTGTCAGGCTTAACAAATTTGCCTGCCAGAATGCATCCTGAAAGCACCTTCTCTTTAAGAGAGGCATCAAACTCTGGGGTAACCAAAACTTGATATTTTTTGACAACCTTAAAAGATGGATGGTGTATTTTGTGAGCAAATTCGCCGTCGTCTGTCATCAGAATTAGCCCTTCTGAATCAAAGTCTAACCTGCCAGCAGGAAATAGCCTCACGCTAAAATCTTTGAAATATTTATCCAGAGTGTCTAAACCACCTGGATCTTTCCCAAGAGCCGTCAAAACCCATCTTGGTTTATAGAAAAGCAAGTAATGCATATTTTCTTTAACTGCTATTAGTTTTCCATCTATCTTTACGATATCATTTAGTGGATCAACTCTATGTGATAGGTCTAAGACAACGCTTCCGTTCACCTCTACCCTTCCAGACAAAATAAGAGTCTCTGCCTTCCTTCTGGAAGTGATGCCCGAAAAACTCAAAAATCTATTTATACGCATTAAATTATTAATCGTCATTAGCCCCAATCTATAAATATATAAATAATTTATATCTGATATAATTTTAACTCATTATATAAAACTTTTCAAATATTGTTAAGTATAGCCTAAAATAATCTCAAAACTACATTTTAAAAATTTTAACTCTATAAATTTTATATAAAATAAAGAATACAAAAATACATAATTTTAAAAAAATAAATTACAAGAAAATTTTTTATAGACACACGACAAGGTGACATCTATAATGATTTAAGGATATTAAAAACAAATTACTTGATCATTTTTAAAAACATATACATAATAATACAAATTATTGTATTATTACAAATGTTTGTATTATTATGTATAAATATTTTTTGGTTTTAGCCTTTTAGAAGAGCGTTTTAATTTGCAAAAGTCCAAAGGAGGATAAAATGAGCTCAGAACAAGAAAAAACCGCAAGCAAAACAAGAGGTTTCAGCCTCTGGAACACCATTAATTCAAGGCTTTCTTTTAGCATGATACTGATAATAGTAATCTTAGGCGTATCTATTATGCTCGTTTCAAATTTTGTAATAAAACAAAGCATAAAAGATCAAACAACTGCAGCCATGCAAGAAACCGCAAAGACCGCAAGCAACGGCATTAACACCTTTATAGAGAATAAAATTGGAGCATTGACAGATTTAGCTAAAGATCCTGCACTACAAAGTGGTGACAAAAATAAAGTTTTTGAATTCCTGAAAACTACCTTTGGGTCTTTCCCGGAGGCAAACGACACTTTTTATGCAAATGAAAAAGGTGAAGTAGTTGCAAATTCTGGTATTATTCCAAACATAAACGTATCTGACAGGCCTTACTTCAAGGCAGTTATGTCTACTGGCAAGGTGTTCATTACGCCTATATATATAAATAGACTCGACCAGAGCAAGATCTTTAGTATTGTAGTACCAATTTTAAATGCATCGGGCACTCCAATAGGGTTAATTGGTGAGGATATAAGGCTCAGTACTGTAGAAGATCTGGTATCAAGTATAAAGTTTGGCAAATCAGGATATGGAGTTTTGCTCGACAAAACAGGCCTATATATAGTAATGCCGCCAAAAAAAGAGATGGTTATGAAAGAAAACATTACTAAAGTTAGCTCTACTATTACACCATCCCTTGCTGAGCTTGGCAAGAGGATAGTAAGTGAGCCTACAGGATATGGCACCTATAGTTTTCTCGGACAGGAAAAGATAATGGCCTGGGACAGAATTCCCTCTACTGGATGGATATTGCTAATTCCAGTAACATCAACTGATTTCTACTCAGGATTGTATAACCTTCTCACAATAATATTTTTAGCTATCATAATAATCTCTATAATATCCTTCATAATATTTAAGTTCATATCAAGAAGTATTACAAAGCCTCTTTCAGAGATAGTGGAAGTAAACAAGAAGATTTCAGAAGGGGACTTAAACGTAGATATAAATACAGATTATTTTGGTGAATTGGGGATTCTTTCGAATAGTACTAAGAAGATGGCAGAGAACACGAGATCTGTGATACAGAGTTTAAAGGGTCTTGTATCAGATCTACAAAATGCATCTGAAAAGGTAAAAGAAAACGCAACCATATTGTCTCATTCATCAGGAGAGGTCTCTCAGGCAGCTTCGAATACTGCACACGGAGCAGAGGAGA
>JAJXTU010000111.1 GCA_021783475.1 bacterium | reverse complement strand
ATATTATTCTACTAACAAATTAGAAATAGATTAGTGCCCTAAATACTATTAGTTTTTCTTATGCATTTATAAAAAATTAAAATATATAACTAACTATCTCTATTATAAATTTCTAACGCTTAATGGTATTATTATAATAATTTTTATAGTGGAAGGGGTGCAAACTATGTCAGAAAAAAGCGTTCCATGGTACTTAGAGATCAACAAAAGCCAGTGGTATTCTCTTTTTGCAGGTTTTATGGGATGGGGGTTAGATGCATTTGATGTTATGCTTTATGCCTTCGCTCTCACAAGTATCATGAAAGAGTGGTCCATAAACACCGCAATCTTAGGACTCTTGGCTTCGCTTACTCTTCTTTCTTCAGCTGTTGGCGGTATAATATGGGGCATTGTCGCCGACAAAATTGGTAGGAAAAAGGCTTTGATGTCAACTGTATTAATATTTTCAATCTGTTCTGGTTTAAGCGGTATCTCTCAAGACATTTGGCAGCTTGCAATAGCAAGAACTCTTCTTGGACTGGGAATGGGCGGCGAATGGGCTACCGGTGCCCTGCTTGTAAGCGAATCTTGGCCAACCAAACACAGAGGAAAGGCAATAGGCATTATGCAAAGCGGTTGGGCGATAGGCTACTTCTTAGCCGCATTAGTAGCTGCTTATGTTATTCCAGCACATGGATGGAGGGTACTTTTCTTTATAGGCATACTTCCAGCTCTATTTATATTTTATGTAACAAAATTTGTAGATGAACCAAAGATATGGATTGAAAAAACTGATAAGAACAGAGCTTTTCTGTCTTCATTTGTAGAAATATTTAAGCCATACCTGCTTAGATATACATTAATTACCACTTTAATTAGCTCAGCAGTTATGTTTGCTTATTGGGGATTATTTGTCTGGCTGCCTGGATTTTTAAGCTCTCCAGTAGAAAAAGGAGGAGCAGGGCTTAGTATAGTAAAGAGTTCGAACTTTATGATGCCAACTATGGTAGGTGCCTTTTTAGGATACGTTAGTTTTGGATTTATAGCAGATAGATTGGGAAGAAGGCCTACATTTTCTTTTTACCTAATAATATCAGCAATTTTGGTATATTTTTATGGACACACAAAGGATGCTAATACGCTAATGATGCTCGGTCCTTTCCTTGGATTCTTTGGATCAGGGTATTTTAGCGGATTTGGAGCATTCATATCAGAACTCTTCCCCACAAAAGCAAGGGGTGCAGGGGTAGGCTTCACCTACAATACAGGTAGAGCGCTAAGCGCATTTGCTCCTACAGTAGTAGGTTTCTTTGCTATTAGCTATGGTCTTGGCGCGTCACTAACAATTACTTCTATCTTTTTCTTTCTCGGTGCGATCTTAATATTTTTCTTGCCAGAAACAATGGGCAAAGAATTACAGTAAATTTATTAGGGTGCAAGAAATTTGCACCCTAAATTTTATTCCAATCCTACCATTTTTCTTAAATCAAAAAGTAAGTTATATTCACTCTCTTCCAAATATCCAAGCTTCAAAACAGCTTCCTTTATTGATATATTCTCTTTAAAGGCTTCCTTTACGACATTCGCTGTTTTATCGTAACCAATATATGGATTGAGAAAGGTAGCACTCATAAGAGAATTTTTCAGATAATAATTTATCTTCTCAATATTTGGAGTAAGACCCTTCACGCACTTATTATCAAATGAGCTTATTGAATCAGATAAAAGCTTTATAGATTGCAAAAAATTATAAGCAATTACCGGCGCAAAAACATTTAATTGAAAGTTTCCTTGGCTAGAGGCAAAAGAGATCGTTAAGTCGTTCCCAAATATCTGGCAAACAACCATTGTAATTACTTCACACTGAGTTGGGTTAACCTTTCCTGGCATTATTGAACTGCCTGGCTCATTTGCAGGAATATTGATTTCACCTATACCGCATCTTGGTCCGCTTGACAACAGCCTAATATCATTTGCAATCTTCATGAGATCGGTTGCAAGAGACTTTAAGGCACCATGCGAAAATACTATTTGTTCTCTGCTAGTCAAAGAGTAAAACTTATTTACTGATGAAGAGAAATTTTCACCTGTAATTTTATTTATTTCCCTAACAGCGATATCTTCAAAACCATGATGAACATTCAATCCTGTGCCAACGGCTGAACCGCCCAGAGCCAGATCTTTTAATTGATCCAATGAACTCTCAATCATGCTTTTCGACCTGTCAATCATTGTCTGCCAAGCAGAAATCTCTTGGCCAAGAGTTATAGGGACGGCATCTTGAAGGTGAGTTCTACCTACTTTTATTATATTTTTATATTGACTTGATTTATCCTTAAGAGTCTCGCTAAATTTATCCAGTGCAGGGAAAAGAAATTTTTTAATTTCCGCCACAAAGGCAATGTGCATTGCAGTAGGGAAAATATCATTCGTACTTTGACACATATTAACGTCGTCATGAGGATCTACAATCTTTTCCTTTAGAATCTGATTGGCCCTATTTGCTATAACTTCGTTTATATTCATATTAGTGCTTGTTCCGCTGCCAGTTTGCCATATATGCAATGGAAATTGATCAAGGAATTTTCCCTCAATTATTTCATTGGCTGCTTCAACTATCGCTTTAGACTTTTTCTCTTCAAGAATTTTTAACTTTAAATTCGCCTTTGCAGCAGCCTTCTTCACTATACCAAGAGACTTAATAATTTCAAATGGCATAATTTCATTTCCAACCTTAAAATTCTCAATAGCCCTTTGGGTTTGAATCCCCCAAAGCTTTTCTTCTGAGATCCTTACCTGGCCAATCGCATCTTCTTCGACCCTAAAATTCATTCAATTTACCTCCTAACTATTTATGAATTTTACTAAATTAACTTAAAAGTGTAATCATTTACAAGATTGAGAAAATTTAGAATTGTCTAAGAAATTAGTTAATTTAATTTATTAAAAAATAAGTATTTTTTATTGTAAAATGATCATAAAATGCATTGATATAAAAAAGTAATCTTTATATATAAATAAATTTTAATGAGGGGCGAGATTAACTTTATGAACAAGCAAAACTTAAGCATTATATTTGAAAAGATCAAAAATTCCTGTATCTTAGACAAAGGCATTTATAGAAACACCACTGACGAAACTCCTTTAGAAATTGCTATTGTGATGAGGTCAATTGATGCAAGATTCGTGCTGGTTAATGCACATTTGGATCTTGAAGATGAAAAATCAATAATTTTGGAAAATCTATACGATATTGAAGGTTGTTTATTTTCATTCCAATTCAAGAAAAACCTCCCTGCCACATATAACAGTATAACTTCAATATATCCAAATGCCAATTGGGGAGAAAGTGAGTGTTTTGAAATGTTTGGCATTGATTTTACTGACAATAAAACCGCAAAAAATGGACTTCTACTTACATCACAAAAAGAATTAAAAATGCCTCTTCTTAAGCAAGAAACAGAAAAAATTTTAATAAGAAAAAATAAAGTTCAGGAGGACAAAATTGTCTGAAAGTGAGATAAAAAAGGGTTTTTCTCTTCCTATTGGGCCTATCCACATAGCCCTCGAAGAACCAGCCACATACACTCTTGAAGCAGAAGGCACCAAGATAAAGAGCGCGACAATCGATCTAGGTCACGTACATCGTAGTATTGAATACCTATCTGCAACAAAAAATTTCTGGCAAATAATTCCACTTGTAGAAAGAGTTTGCGGAATATGAAGTATGACTCACCCAATGGCCTGGGTCCAGGCAGTAGAAAAACTTGGAAATGTTAACGTACCCCCAAGAGCTAAATGCTTAAGAACAATAGTTAGCGAACTTGAAAGAATTCATTCACACCTTCTTTGGGCAGGAATAGCAGCACATGTAATTGGTTTTATAAGCGTATTTTATTTAATATGGAATTCGAGAGAAAAAGTTAAAGATCTAATGGAATTAACCACCGGACACAGAGCAAACTATTCGTTTAATACGATAGGCGGAGTTAGAAGGGATATTACAGATTTAGAGCAAATTTACAAGATATTAAACGAAGTGGAAGAAGATTGCAAATCATTTATTGACATAGTTATGAATGACAAAACAATTGAACTCAGGACCAAAGGAGTTGGGGTCCTCACAAAAGAAGATGCAATTACATATTCAGTCGTAGGACCTGTCGCAAGAGCTTCTGGAATATCTCAAGATATTAGAAAAATCGATGAACCAGGAGCGGCTTACGACATGGTCGACTGGCAAGTAATCGTCTCTAATGGATGTGATGTTTTTGCAAGAGTAGAGGTAAGGTTCTTAGAAATTCTGGAAAGCATACACATTATCAAAGAACTTTTAAAAATTATGCCAGATGGCCCAATTGCTAAAGAAATTAGACCAATAATTCCCGAAGGTACATCAATAGGTAGGCATGAGGCGCCAAGGGGCGAGGACGTTCACATTCTGGTATCTGATGGCTCGGATGTTCCCTTTAGGCACAAGATTAGAGCCCCTAGCTTTGTCAATCTTCCAGCCCTCTCAGCAATGCTGCCTAATAACGATTTAGCAAATGCTACTTTGATAGTTGCCAGTGTAGATCCCTGCCTCTCATGCACTCAAAGATAGGAGGAAGACGTGAGACTTAGAATAAATCAAAAAAAATGTATTGGATGTCAAAAATGTATGGATGCATGCAAAGAGATAAACAATTCATCTCAACCAAGGATTTTTATATCAAAAAATGAATCTACAGAAAGCTTCAAAGTCACATATTGCACAA
>JAJXTU010000031.1 GCA_021783475.1 bacterium | reverse complement strand
AAAGATGAAAAGGTCCGAAAGTTCACCTGGACTCATACTTGGAATCAAATCGGTCAAGAGATAATTAAAATATGGGAGAAAAGTTGTTGTGAAAAAAAGACTAGCTAAAATGAAAAATAAAAAACTCACAAAGGAGTCTATCAACTGAGTAGGGATCCTTCTTCCATGCACGTGGGCATCGGCAAATACAACTGAAATAGGAGTATTTGCGACAATTCCGTAACAGCAACCATTAAGAAAACAACCAATTCTGCCTATTGCGTATGCAAGGGGTAGAAAAGGAGTTATTAGATCGGTAAGAGAAAGAAAATTGATCTTGTAATATCTTGTTAGAAGATAGAATGCTATAGCAAAGCCCACCAGTCCTCCATAAAAAACTAATCCGCCATCCCACAAATAAAAAACGCTAATCAGGTTATTCGCGAAGTCCTGATGGTGTTCTATGACGTAGTAAACCCTTGCTCCAACTAAAGAGCATAGTATGCTAACCATTCCAATATTTAGAATATTATCTGGGTTAATGTTCTTCTTTTCGGCATCTTTTAAGATAAAAATTGTCGCAATAATTATGCCTAACGCGACCATAAAGCCCCACGAATAGACATTTAATCCATCAAAGCTAAATAATATTCTGTGCATCTTACCTCCAGCATTTTAAATTTCTCATATTTTAACTTAATATTTCTGAAAAGATATTAAAGACTCTATTTATTTAAGTGATATGGATCTTTTTTTATTAAAACATAATTGATATTTATTCAACCGTTGACAATATGTGTATTTGAGTGTTGAATAGTGTCTATGAGTGGGATAAAGTGGGATAAAAAATTATGTTAGGTGGAGAATATCTACATTCCTTAGACTCTAAAGGTAGAGTCACTATTCCCTTTAAGCTTAGAGATGAGATATCCTCAAAGATTATACTGACAAGAGGCTTTGAAAAATGCTTGTATCTTTATCCGGTCAAGTATTGGGAAGAGTACGTAGAATATCTCAAAGAGAAATCAAAATCAGATATAAAACTCAGAGATGTTATTCGTTTTCTGTTCTCTGGAGCTTATGACGATCAGTTAGATCGCTCTGGAAGAATCTTGTTACCGCAGTTGTTAAGGGAATACAGCAATATTCAAAAGGAAGTTGTTGTTATTGGTGCGATGGATAGAGTGGAATTGTGGAGACCTGAAGAGTGGGAAGAACAAAAGAAGAAGATTTCAAATTCTGTAAAAAGGTTTATTGATAATGAGTAATTATACAAAAGATATTCATATTCCGGTTCTTTTGGAAGAGGTTTTGGAGAATTCTAATTTGAATCCGGGCAAGGTGGTAATTGATGGGACTATTGGCGGTGGGAGTCACAGCTTTCACTTCTTAGAAAGAATACTCCCAGGTGGATTTTTATTGGGACTAGACAAGGATACTCAAGCAGCAGAATTAGCTGATGAAAAGCTATCGTCTACTTTTGAAAAAAGTTCTTTTTCAATCATTAATGATAAATTTGAAAATTTTAATAAATATCTAAATTTTTTGCCCAATGGAAAATTTGATCTGTTTTTTTTGGATCTTGGACTATCGACTATGCAGATTAAAGAATCAAATAGGGGATTTAGCTTTATGAAAGATGAAAAATTAGATATGCGTATGGATACAAGGGGAAAATTGACTGCTTCTGATTGGCTAAACAATGCGAGTGAAGAAGAAATGGAAGAGGTATTTAGAAAGTATGCTGAGGAACCCAAATCAAGAAGATTGGCCAAAATGATATCTTCGAGAAGACGTGAAAGGGCCTTTGAAAGTACAGTTGACTTTGCTGATCTTGTTAAAAAAATTTATCCATATGGGAGGAGGCATCCAGCAACTAGGATTTTTCAGGCGATAAGGATAGTTGTGAATGAGGAAATTGAGAGTTTGGAGCTTACTCTGAGGCAGGCCGCAGAGCATATTAATTCTCTTGGAAGAATTATAGTTATCTCGTTTCATTCGGGTGAAGACAGAATTGTAAAGTGGGCTTTTAGAAATTTGGAAAAAGAGGGAATGGGAAGAGTAATTTCAAAGAGACCAATTATAGCTTTGGAAGATGAAGTTAAAAAAAATCCATCTGCAAGGAGTGCTAAGATGAGAATATGGGAGGCAAAGTGAAAAGGGATTATGATCTGAGCTTTTCTGAAATAGAGAATATAAAAAGAGCAAGGAACTTTGAACTAAAAGATTTTCTTATAAATGTCAAAGGCAATGTTCTAATAGTTTTGTTTTCTTTTTTAGTTTTGCTAACCTTAATTTATGGTCTTTATCTGAGATCGGACATAATATCAATATCAAATCAAGTGGACAGTATAAAATCATCAATACAAAGATTGGAAACCTTAAAAACACAAAAAACTTTGGAAGAAGCAAGCATTTTTAACGCAAAGGTGATGCAGTCGGTTGCTCTAAAAAAGGGAATGAATCTGCCATCAGAGATAGAATACATTCAAATAAGCCGTTAGATCAATCCCATAATGACTTAATAAATAAAAGGATTGCCTATTTACAAAAATTAATGATTTTTTTATTTTTTGTTGTAATGGCAAAGCAGCTTTATTTTGTGACAATTGATAGACAGAAATTGATCTCATACGCGCAAGCACAAAGAAATGAAGTAGTTAAAGTATCTAATCCAAGAGGTGAAATTCTTGATAAAGACGGAGTTATATTAGCTTTTTCAATTCCTTCTTATTCTCTTTATATACAGCCAGCTCTTATCAAGAATAATGAAATTAGAAAAGAATTGTATGAAGATCTTTCGAAGATTAAGGGTATGCCTATTGAGAATCTAAAAAAGATTTTTGATAAGAAGGCTCCTTTTACATGGGTATATAGAAAAATGCCAATTGACATGGAAAAGAGTGTTCGAGAGATTTTAACTAAGTTTCCAAATCAAGGCATAGGGCTAATAAAGGAAGAAAAAAGAGTTTATCCATATAAAGACTTAGCTGAGCCCCTTTTGGGCTTTGTGGGTACCGACAACCAGGGGCTGGAAGGCATAGAAAAGTTTTACAATTCTTATTTAGGAAGTATTTCAAAAAAAGAGAACATAGAGTTTGATGCAAGTGGAAGAATAGTAAATATTGATAAATTAGAAAGTCTTGTCCAGTCTTCGTCCATTAAATTAAAGCTTACCATAGATTCTAAGCTTCAAGGTCTTTCTGAGAGACTTTTGGATGAATGTGTAAAAAAATATAATGCAACAAGGGGAACTGTAATCGTCGTTAACGTAAAAACTGGTGCTATCTTAACTCTTGCTCAAACCCCAAGAGTAGACCCTGATAAATTTTATGATTTTCCCGAGGAAGATTATAGGATTTTTTCACGAGATTTTCTGTATGAGCCAGGCTCCATAATGAAACCAATAGTTTTTAGTATACTATTGGATAACAAAATAATATCCAAAGATACAACGGTTAATATTGGTAAGTATTTACAGGTTGCAGATGCAAGAATTTTCGATGCCGAGGATGGAATGGGTTTATCTGGTCCATCTAGTATAAGGGATATTTTAAGGTATTCTAGCAATATTGGTGCAGGAACCCTTGCTTTAAAGGCGCCAAGAAAAGAATATTTTGATTTGTTAAACAAATATCTTTGTGATGATGAAAAATATCTTTTTTCAGAAAATTTTCTGAAAGGTTATGTTCATCTGCCTGACTACAAAGGGCCAGTGGAACAGGCCACATCGGCATTTGGACAGGGTATATCGCTTTCTTTTTTAAACATAATAGCTTATTATTCTGCTATTGCTAATGGCGGAGAAATTGTACCTTTAAAGATTATTGATGATGATGTTGGCACTCCGGTAAGGTTGTTTAGCAAAAGTAATGCTGACTTCATAAGAAGCTGCCTTGTTAGCGTTGTAGACAATGGGACTGGTGAAAATGCTAAGATAAATGGAGTAGAGGTAGCTGGAAAGACTGGAACTGCTCAGAAACCATCAAAACTAGGTGGATATATACCAGGTGAATATGTGGCGTCGTTTGTGGGATTTTTCCCAGCTAATGATCCTGAGTATGTAATCGGTGTTTTAGTTGATAACCCCATTGGTATTCACTGGGGAGGGTCAGTCGCAGCTCCATTGTTTAGGGAAATTGCTATTGCTGTAATGTCAATGGGCAAATAATGATAATATATTACCTTTAGAGGATAAAAATAAAGTTTTTAAGGAGTGACGAATTTGACGGTTAAAGAGCTTTTTTATAAATCAAATATTGTATTGGAAGAATCGGAAAAATATGATACTGAAGAGTTTTTTAACAGTCAAGTAAAAGGAATTAGTTATAATTCTAATGATATTAAAGATGGGTATTTATTCTTTGCCATTAAGGGTTCTAGATCTGATGGACATGATTTTGTCGAAGATGCTATAAAAAAAGGTGCAGTTGGGGTAATTGTTGAAAAAGATATAAGCTTTCCAAATTCTATAAAAGTAAATTCTACTTTGCAGGCATTAAGGGAAATATCTCTCGTTTTTTTCGACTACCCTTTTAAAAAGCTATTTTTAGGATCGGTAACAGGAACAAATGGAAAGAGCACTGTTACTTGGATTTTGTCTCATGCTGTAAACAAATTATTGGATAAATCTTTTGCTTTAGGAACATTGGGTTGGATGCATAATGGGAAAATTATAAAGAGAACCAGCAATACTACTCCTGAATCAAAAGATATATGTGAATTTTTAAGTCAAGCAGCTCAATTAAACATGAAGTATGGATTTTTGGAGGTGTCTAGTCATGCTTTAAAGCTTGGTAGGCTATATGGCATAAAGTTTGATGCTGCCTTGTTTACCAACCTGGCTAGAGACCATATGGACTTTCACCCATCAGTTGAAGATTATTTTGAAACTAAAAGTTCTTTGTTTACCCCTACTTACTTAAAAGAGGATGCTTTTGTTGTAATTAACATTGACGATGTCTACGGCATGAAACTATACGAGAAAGTAAAGGATTTCAGAAAGGTTTCCTTTTCTTTAGACAACAGCAAGGCTGTTTTTTTTGGAAAATTTGAATCTGTTAATAGTGGCATAAATCTAATGATTGAGGGTCAAAAAATTTTTGCCCCTATTTATGGAAAATTTAATGCCTCCAATTTGCTTGGAGCCTATTCTTTTTTGAGGATGATGGGAGTAGAAAAAGAGAAATTAATAGATGTTTTTTCAGATATGATTGTTCCGTATGGGCGATTAGAATGTGTACAGACGAAGTCATTTAAGATATGGGTAGATTATGCACACACGCCTGATGGTTTGGAAAAAGTTTTGCAATCTTTAAGGGATATGGTAAAAAACAGGATAATTTTAGTTTTTGGAGCAGGTGGAAATAGAGACAAAGGCAAGAGACCTATTATGGGAAGAATAGCAGCCCAATTTTCTGATTATACGATTATTACTTCTGACAACCCTCGTTTTGAAGATCCATTGGTAATTATTGAAGAAGTCAAATCTGGATTTTTGAGCATTAGGGATTCAAATTTTGAAGTGCTTTCTGACAGAAGAACTGCTATAAAAAGAGCTATTGAAATTGCAAGAGATGGAGACGCAATTATAATTGCAGGAAAAGGTCATGAAGACTATCAGGAGATAAATGGTGTAAAATATCCTTTTTCAGATAGAGAAGTGGTGAAGGAATTATTAAAGAATTAAAATTATCAGAAATTTAATTCTAATTTAAGTAAGTTAATCTTAAGGAGGTTGGAAATTTAATATTTTGAGTGATAATGAAAATTTAAATGAATTAAATATTGGTCAGACGTCAAATTCTCAGGGATCTATCAATTTAAGTTTTGTAGTATCTTTGACGCCCTGCGAAATTGAAAGAATTGGCCCTATGGAATTTGAGAGGATCTCAGTAGATTCAAGGGATATTAAGGGAAAAGAACTTTTTATTGCTATTAAGGGTAAAAATTTTGATGGGCACAATTTTATTAAAAGTGCGATAGAAAGAGGAGCCTCTGGAGTAATTTCTGAATTGAGCTTTGCAGAGATTTCAGACTTTTTAGGAGACTTGGTTTTTGAAACTGATTTTTCTTTTGTAAGAGTTCCAAACACTTTGGTTGCTATGCATGATATTGCAAGAGGATTTAGACGAAGAATAGAAAAGGTTATAGGTATTACGGGAAGCGTAGGAAAAACAACTACTAAAGAGATTTTGAAAACTATCTTTAAAAAATATCATCCAATATCAACTTTTGGAAATTTCAACAACGAAATTGGCTTGCCGTTAACTTTATTTGAAGCAAGGAAAAATGAAAAGTTTGGCATACTTGAGATGGCTATGAGGGCAAAAGGGGAAATTTCACAGCTTTGTTCTGTCGCTTTGCCTGATATTGGCATTATTACAAGAATTGCAGAATCTCATATTGGCCTTCTTGGTTCAATGGAAAATATTGCAAGGGCAAAGGGAGAAATTCTCGATTTTGTAGAAACTGCCTTTTTAAATTCTGATTGTGAGTATAGCAGAAAGATTTTTGGAACAATGCTGACAAATAAAAGAGAAAAACCAAAAGAAGTTATCTGGTTTGGCAATGGCGGCGATCTGTATATTAAATCCTATGAAGTTTTCATAAGTGGTTCAAAACTTGATATATCTGGTAGATTTGGAAATTTTGTATTAAGTGCACCAAACATTTTTCTCCCCCAATTTGAACCTATTATGGCATCACTGGCAGTTGCAAGATTTTTAGGTTTGACATGGGAGGAAATAAATGAAAATTTGCAAAGTTACTCTTCTGTAAAAGGGAGATTTTCGATTAAAAAATTAAAAGACCAAATTGTTATTGACGATTCGTACAATGCTACCAGTACATCTTTCTTAAAAGGCTTGGATACAATTAAAGGCTTAAACTTTGGCGAAAAGAGAAAGATATTCGTTTTTGGAGATATGTTAGAAGCAGGGGAGAAGTCTTTAGAACTGCACAAAAAGGTTTTAAAAAAGATAGAAGAATTGGATCCTTATCTAACATACTTTGTTGGGACAGAATTTGTAAAATCAATTGATTATAGCTCTAAATTGAGATTTAAGAATATTGATATTGATAGTGTTAAAGAGGATCTAATTAAAATAATGGACAAAGGTGACCTTGTTTATATCAAGGGTTCAAATTCTACAAAAACATGGAAGGTTCTTGAATTGTGGGATTAGAAATATGAATTCTATCTTCAACAGACTAATTTTTATCGTTTAAATGGAGGTTTGTTTTATAAATGATTGAGCTTTTTCTTAGCTTTTTTATAGGAATTTTTGCTTTTTCTATATGGGAGAGGCACTTTGGCAAGTTTTTTGGTCAAAAGATAAGAGAAGAGGGGCCTGAGGCTCACAAGATAAAGACTGGAACCCCTACTGCTGCAGGGATATTTTTTATTCTTATTCTTGCTTTGTTTATACCATTTTTAGATTCAAGGACTTTTATAATTTTTCTTATTTCGTTCCCATTTTTTATAATTGGCTTTGTGGATGATTTGCTTTCCATAAAAAAGGGGAAGAATGAAGGCCTTAAACCGCGTCAAAAGATGGCTTTGATATTAATTTTTTCTCTTATTGCGGTATTCTTTCTTGCTTTCTTTCTTAATTCCCAAATTTTTACAAGATTTCAAGTATCTCCGACATTACAGTTTTATATCCCTGGCCTAATCTTGTGGCCATTTTTGGTTTTTGTAATAAGTGGTTCTACCAATGCAGTAAATTTGACTGATGGACTTGATGGTCTTGCGACTTTGTGTGCCTTATCTACACTTTTTGGCTATCTATTTTTTTCGTATGTCGATGGAGATGTGCCGCTAATGTTGATGCTTCTTGCTTTCATCGGTATTTTGCTCTCTTTCTTGTGGTTTAATGCTAACCCAGCAAAGATATTTATGGGCGATGTTGGTTCGATTGGTATTGGCGCATTTTTGGCAATACTCGCAATTTTTACAAACAGAATAGTTTTTTTTATTATATCTGCTCTGCCCTTTATAGTTGAGACCCTTTCTGTGATAATTCAAGTTGCTTATTACAAAAAAACAAAACAAAGGATATTCAAAATGAGCCCGCTTCATCATCATTTTGAATTATCAAGTGTAAAGGAGACGCATATTTCTATGAGATTTTTTATATTTTCTTTACTCTTTACGCTTCTTGCAGTGAGTTTACAAATATGTTGCTAAACTGGGATAGGGTATTTGAAAAAATCAAAGTTCCTGAAAAAATTGTTATAGTTGGTTATGGTAAGAGTGGCTATGGTATTACAAAACTTCTTAAGAATGAATTAAAAAAAGTTGATATAGTAGTTACAGATAAAAGCAGTCTAAAATTTCCAGAAGTAAAAGAGATAAGTTATCTCTTGGGCGAACACAGTCCGAAGATATTGGATAACACTTCATGGATAGTAAAAAGTCCTGGAGTTCCTCTAAATTTGGATTTTTTTAAATTTGCTAAGGAAAAAAGAATTCCAATAATTGGTGACTTAGACTTAGCTTTTGGCCTTTTACCAGAGGGAATAAACACAATAGGCGTAACTGGGACTAACGGAAAAACCACAGTTACCGAATGGATAGGATTTGGTTTCAGTATCGCAAATATGCCTTATTATGTTGCTGGAAATGTAGGAACACCTCTCTCCGAAATTATTTATAACATAACTCCTGGCTCTAACTTGGTGCTTGAATTAAGTTCATATCAGATTGAGAATTCAATTTTTTTAAAGCCAAAAATTGCAATGATTACTAATTTAACTCCAGATCATATAGATAGATATAAAAATATTAAAAATTACTTTAATTCTAAAATTCACTTATTTGAAAACCAAGAAATAGGATATTCTATCTACAACAAAGATGATCCTTATTTGGAAAAACACATTAAAAATTTGAAATTCAAAACAAAACTTTTAAGCGTTTCTAAGGGGAAAAACTTTTCATTAGCCGGAATTATTGATAATGAAATTGTTGTGAAAGACGGTTCTGATTTAGTCAAAATTATTAAATTATCTGATGTCTCTTTAAAAGGAGATCACAATACTGAAAATGCTCTTTTTGTGGCTAGTTCCCTTTATTTTTCTTCAGTAAGTCCAAAGTATATAGAAAATGCTTTGTCTACATTTTCAGGAGTTGAGCACAGACAAGAAAAATTCTACTCTAATAAAGGTATTGAGTGGATTAACGATTCAAAATCAACAAATCCTGAATCCACAGTTGTTGCTCTTAAGACGTGGGGAACGAATAAAAATCTAATTTTAATTCTTGGTGGAAGAGACAAGAACACTTCTTTGGTTGATCTTGTAAATTTGGCAGATAGAACCTGTAGGGCGGTTATTTTATTTGGGGAGGCAAAGGATAGATTTTTTGAACATTTCAAAAATATTTCAAATGTTTTTGTTTTAGACCGTTTTGATGATGTGATAGATAAATCTTTTGAACTAGCTCAACCGAATAATGTGGTTCTTTTCTCTCCTGCGTGTGCGAGCTTTGATATGTTTGCTAATTTTGAAGAAAGAGGGAGGATTTTTAAAGCAAAGGTTATGGAAAAAATTAAAAGAGATAACTTAACAAATAAAGAATGAAAGATAAAAAACTTTTACTGCTTTTTACTTTTTTATTAAGCGTAACTGGAACTCTTTTTACTGCAAGTTCTGCTGCCCAGTTAGGGATACAACTTTATTCCGATCCTTTAAGCTTTTTTAAGCATGCTCTTGTATACTTTTTCATCGGGTGGTCTGTTTTTTTTATTATAATTAAGCTTCCATCAGGTCATGTTAAGAAATATATTGATCCATTGTTCTATTTAAGCTTAATTCTTCTAATCGTAACTCTAATACCAGGTATATCTCATAAAATAAATGGAGCTAGAAGGTGGATTAACCTTATCTTTATATCTTTTCAGACTTCAGAATTAATAAAATTAACTTTAGGTCTAAAAATTTCAAAAGCTGCAGCTTTCTTTCTAGCTTTAAAAAGCAATATATCAGGCTTTATTATACAGATATCTATATATCTAATTCCAATAAGTATTTTAATTGCTATGCAACCAGATTATGGTTCGATGGCTTTAATAGTTACTACTGTCTTTTTATTTTTGTTATATATGGGGATTAATTTTCGATTTTGGCTAAGTATAACCAGTATCGTTTTTGTGATTCTTATAATTGGCGCTCTCCTTGCCCCTTACAGATTGCAGAGGATAACCTCTAATCTTAATCCGTGGGCACATATGCAAACAACTGGTTATCAGATTGTCCAAGCCCTTTATGGAATTGGTGATGGAGGTTTTGTAGGGCAAGGTCTTGGAAGTGGTAAGCAAAAATTGGGTTATCTGCCAGAAGCACATACTGACTTTGTTTATTCTGTTTTTTCAGAAGAGCTTGGCATGGTTGGCGGAGCAACATTTTTATTTATTTTTTTGTACGTTGTTTTTTTACTTTATAAAATGGCCAAAAAGGTTACCGATCCATTTGACAAATCTTTTATTCTTTGGACTGCAACAATATTGGGGCTACAAGGCTTTTTAAACGTTTTTATGGTTTTGAACATTATACCTGTAATTGGGGTTCCTCTTCCATTTCTTAGCTATGGAGGAACGTCTGAGATAATAAATCTAACAATGATAGCTCTTTGTTATAGGTTTTATTCTGATTTGCCAAGAGGCCTACAATGAATATTCTGATTGTTACATCTGGAACTGGTGGACACTTTTATCCTGCCCTCTGTGTAGCAGAGAGGATTAAGCAAATACATCCTGATTCAAGAATATCCTTCTGGTCTCAGGGAAATCTTCTTAAAAATTTAAATTTGGAGGGTATTGAAAAGAAAAATATTCCATCTTATCCTTTTGTTGGGATGTCAAAAATTGCTCAAGTTTTTTCTATTATAAAAACTATACTTTTGTCTTTGAAACTTGTTCCTGAAATACAAAGGCTAAGACCTGATTGCTTGGTTTCATTTGGTGGGCACACTAGCGTAGCTCCATGTATTTCAGCATACTTGTTGGGAATACCCATCTTATCTCATGAGCAAAACTTTAGATTAGGTTTAACAAATAATCTTATTTCTCATTTCGCTAAGGCCATCATGGTATCTTTTCCAGAATTTGATGAAAGGTTACCGAAAGATAAGGTATTTTTCACTGGACTCCCAATTAGAGATGATATTGGAGAGGTTAGCGTGGAAGAGGCTGAAAGGGAGCTAGGTTTGAAAAAATTAGAAAGGACAATATTGTGTTTTGGAGGTAGCCAAGGTGCTGAAGCAATAAATAATGTTTTATGGTCTTTGTTGGAAAGGCTTGACGAAAGATATCTTGTAATTCACATTTCAGGCGAACAATCTTTGCCAGAGTTAAAAAACTTAAGATGTAAATATGTAAATTTCAAGTATTTTAAAAAAATGTCTCTATTATATGCTCTTTCAGATTTGGTTATTTCGAGAAGTGGCGCATCTACGGTATTTGAAATAATTAAGACAGGTAAAGAGGCTATTTTAATACCATATCCAGGTGCAATGTCGCATCAAAAACACAATGCCCTTTTCTTAGAAAAGATTGGAATCGGGAAAGTTGTATTCCAAAATGCACTTTCTGAAAACTTACTATATAATATGATTAGAGAGGCTTTTGAAACAGATAATAAAAACATTAATATTAATGAACTTTTAATGCTTCAAAAGATAGAAGCAACAAAAAATATTGTTGATCTTGTTGAAAAAATTATAGAAAGGAAGATGATAACTTCTTAATGGAAAACATTATGAAAAATTTGAAAAATGTCTTTTTTATTGGTATTGGCGGTACTGGCATGAGCGCTTTGGCTTTTTTTCTTCTTGAAGATGGGAAAGTTATTTCTGGATCTGATAAAAAAGAATCCAGGTCTCTTTTAAAATTAAAACAAAAGGGTGTAAATATATATATTGGTCACGATCCTGCAAATATAGCTGATGACGTTGACGTTGTAGTATATTCTGGGGCAATACCAGCTGACAATTGCGAGCTCTTAAGTGCAAAAAAAAGAAATATTCCAGTTCTTTCAAGAGCCCAGATGTTGTCTAAGATAATTGAACAAAAGTTTTCTATTGCTGTTGCTGGAACTCACGGAAAAACAACTACAACTTCAATGATTAGCAAGATGCTTAATGATGCAGGACTCGATCCGTCCTTTTTAATTGGTGGAGAGTTAAACGATTACGGTGCTAATGCAAGACATGGAAGTGGACCGTATATAGTTATAGAAGCTGACGAAAGCGATGGTTCATTCTTAAATTACAAGCCTAATATTGCAGTTATTACAAATATTGATTTCGATCATCCAAGCTTCTTCAATGACTTACAGATGGTTGAGGATTATTTTGAGAGGTTTATGCAAGGCATTAACGAAGATGGCAAATTAGTAATTTGTGGCGATCATCCTGTAGCAAGGATTGTCTCAGAAAAGATTACTGATAAAGAAAAGATATTTTATGGATTTGGCGATAACAACAATGTACAGTGTAAAAATGTTATTTTAAGTGGTTTTGGCAGCTATTATGATCTATATATTGATGGGGAGAAGATTGGAGAAATAACGTTAAACGTTCCTGGGATTCATAATGTGCTAAATTCACTTGCAGCTTTTAGTGTGGCAAAATTAATTGGTCTTGATTTTGTTTCTGCGTTTGACTCTATAGCGACATTTTCGGGTGTGAGGCGAAGATTTGAATTAAAATGTAACAATCCATACATTATAGACGATTATGCTCATCACCCTGAAGAGATTAATACTGTCTTACAGACTGCAAGGAGCATTTTTAAGGATAAAAATTTAGTTCTTATTTTTCAACCACATAGATTTTCGAGAACTGAGAAATTCTTGGATGATTTTTGTAACATTTTAACTAAGGCTGACGTTTTGTTGCTTTTTGACGTTTTTGCTGCTGGAGAAAAGACTTTAAACCCTGATATGGGGAATTTTTTATTCAAACTGTGTAAGAAGAAAATGAATGGCAATGCATTTTTCGTTTCCCGTGATCTGATTTACGAGATTATACCAAAAATTCATAATAACAATAATGTGTATTTGTTTATGGGTGCTGGCGATATTACAAAAATTTGTGATAAAATAGCGTCTAATTTTTCAAATTCTGAAAAAGAACAAAGAAAACAAATAAGTGATCAGAATACTTCAGAACTTTCAACTTAAAAGTCTTACAACTTTTGGTACTGGTGGCATAGGGAGAAGATTATATCTTTTGAAAAGTGTTGACCTTCCTGATATTTTAGGGGAAATTGATAAGTTCATAGCGTTAGGTAATGGCTCCAATATAGTTTTTTCTGATGAATATTTTTCGACAAGTATTTTATATATTGTCCCTTTGAGCGCGAATGACGGGATTAGTTTTGCTTCTGGGCTTCTTGAAGTTGATGCAAATGTGTCATCAAGTGCTCTTGCGTGGTGGTGTGCAAGAGAGGGAATAGAAGGTTTTGAATTTGCAGCTGGGATTCCAGGAAGGGTTGGAGCTTCTATTGTAGGAAATGCTGGCTGTTTCGGATCTGATTTTTCAAGTAAGTTAAAAAATATATTTGTATATGATTGCATTAGTAAAAGTTTTTGTGAAATTAAGGCAAATGATATACAATTTTCTTATAGAAAAAGTTCTATTAAAGATAAGGTTATTTTAAAAGCTTGTTTTGAAATAACTCTTGGCAATTCAGAAAATATTTATAAAAAAACAATGGATCTCTTAAGCAAAAAGAAGTTCGCCCAACCTTTGGGGATTAGAACTTTTGGCAGCGTTTTCAAGAATCCTCAGGGCAATTCTGCCGGAAGATTGCTCGACAGTTTGGGTTTTAAAGGATACAGATTTGGCGGAATTAGGGTATCTAAAAAGCACGCTAATTTTTTGGAAAATATCGGAGGCACTTCGTCAGATGCTGTGAAATTAATAAAATTAATGCAGAATAAAGTTTTAGAAAATTTCAATATTTTATTAGAGCCTGAAATTAAATTTTTGGGAAACTTTAAGGAGTTGCCAATGTCATCGGCAAATATTTTATGAAAATTTTAATTTTATGTGGCGGTACCTCTTCAGAGAGAGAAGTTTCTCTATGGTCGGCAGAAAACGTCTATAAATCTCTAATTGAGACCGACTATTCTGTCGAGATGATTGATATATCTAAATTTGCCCCTCTTGATCTGTGCAGAAAAATCTTAGTTGACAATTTTGATCTGGTTTTTCCTGTTTTACACGGTAAGCCTGGTGAAGATGGAACTATACAGGGCTTTTTAGATACTATTGGGATAAAGTATATTGGCTCTGGAGTATTTTCATGTGCTGTAACGATGGACAAATATAGGTGCAAATTGATTTGTAAGTCTTTGGGGTTTCCACAACCAGACTTTGTTGCAATAATGTTAGAAAATGTTGGTGATGCTTTTGAATTTTCAAGTTTGAAGGGGTTTCCTCTTGTTGTAAAGCCAAACTCCCAGGGTTCAAGCGTTGGTGTGTCTATCGTAAATGACGAAAATGAATTGAAAAGTGCTATAGATCTTGCTTTTAGTTATGATCCTATCGTATTGGTCGAAGAATTTATAAGCGGCAAAGAGATAACATGTAGCGTTATTGGAAATAAAAATGTGGTTGCCTTACCACTTGTAGAGATATTTCCAAAGACAAAATTTTTCGATTTTGATTCGAAATATAACCCTCTTTTGTGTGATGAGATTGTGCCTGCAAGGGTAGATAATAGCTTAAGAAATCAGTTACAGGATCTCGCAATAAGATCTTACAAGGCTTTTGATTGTAGGTGTTTTGGCAGGGTAGATATGTTTATAGATAAGCTTGAAAATATCTATCTGTCTGAGATAAATACTATTCCAGGATTGACTGCCAACAGTCTGTTTACTAAGGAGGTTAGTGCTGCTGGATACACGTTCCAGGAAATCGTTAAACTTTTGGTCAAGCTGGCGATGGAGGATTAACGTTTTAATTTCTGTTGTTTTTGTTTTGGTTGCGTCCTATTTTTTTTGGACATTCTTTTCTATGAATAGTTTTACATCTTTGGAACTTCAAGGGATGCCAAACTCAATAAGAAACAAAAATTTTTATCTTCTAAATAGAGAAAAATACAATTTTATAGACTATAGAGGATTTCTTAATTATTTACAAAATCAATTTGGCAATAGTGACTTCTATAAAATTAAGTCTATAAGCCACACTAACACTGGAAAGGTTGATGTCGTTTTTTACATTCCAGATTATGCAGTAAAAGCTAATGCTGATAATAATTTTTACGATCTAAACGGCAACGTTCTATCTGACCAGAATTTAAAAAATAAGAAGATTATATATGTAAATAGCTTTATTAAAAAAGATAACTTTTTTGACGTGCTTCAAAACATCTTATTTTATTCAACAAAATATGGTTTTGTGCCAAGTTTTATTTATTTTAATGATGATGTGATAAAGTTTAAAGATATGAGTGGCAGCGTCTTTGAGTTTAAAAATGATGGAAATTTTGATGGTGAGTTTAAGGAAATTTTTGAATTTTTAAACAGGTTAAATAATAAAAAATGGCCTAAGGAGATAATTTTGTTGGACGATAGGAGGTTGGTGATTAAAAAATGATCGGTGAAAATAAAGCTCACCGCATTCAAGAAAAGGTCATACACAGTATCCAGCCACCTAAGAGGTGGGAGCTGATTTTGGGCATTATTGCTTTTATATTAGGTTTTTTTATTGTTGTTCAATACAGAACTCAAAAAGATTTATTTCATCTTATACCCACAAGACAGGCTGAGGAAATGGCGGGACTTTTAAAAGAAGCGGAAAATAAAAGGCTGGATCTTGAGAGAGAGCTTTTTGTTTCAAGACAGAAAGTTATGGATCTACAAAGTAAGCTCGAACAAGAGAAGAGCAAAAATGTATCAATCGGAGAAGAGAGTAAAAAAATTGAACTGTTAGCTGGTGTCACACCAGTTAAAGGTCCTGGGGTAATTGTTACGGTTAAGGATGCTAAAAATGGTCAGGAAGGCAATGCTTCCCTTGTTCATGACGAAGACCTGTTAAGGATTGTAAACGAACTAAGAGCAGGTGGAGCTGAAGCCATAGGTATTAACGATCAAAGACTTGTAGCTATTTCTGAAATAAGATGTGCAGGGCCTGTCGTTCTTGTGAATGGGGTAAGGCTTGCTCCGCCTTTTGTGATAAAGGGTATAGGTTCTTCTGAAATACTATATAACTCTTTAACAATGAGCGGTGGCATAGTTGATTATCTGAAGTTATTAGGCATAAGGGTTTCTGTAGAAAAGTCAGATTCTCTATATATTCCCGCTTTTAATGCAAATATTCAAATAAATTATGCAACTTTGCTTAACAAAGGAGAATGAGTTATGTGGTTTATATTAGTATGTTTTATACTTGGGATGTTTGCAGCATATTTTTTTCCTATTGAAATGCCATTTGTGTACAGCAAGTATATGGCAGTTGTAATTCTTGCTTTTGCTGATTCATTCTTTGGGGCATTTAAAAGCGGGTTAGAAGGTAAATTTAGTGGATGGCAAGCTATAACAGGGTTTTTTGGTAATTCAATTGTGGCAGCGGGATTGACATACACAGGGGATTTGTTGGGGATTGATTTATATATCGCAGCTGTAATATTGTTTGGAATTAGGATTTTTAACAACATAACATCTATAAGGCATCTTTTGTTCATCCCCCCTTCTTCCAAATATGAGTGATGTAAAAGACAGCAACATTCTTGCCATCGATCTAGGCAGCACCTTTATAAGGGTCTTAATTGGAAAGAATCAATTTTCTAATAAATCAATTTCACACTTTGTTTCTTTGCCGTCATATGGAATAAAAAATGGAACAATTTATGATTTTGAGCAAGTCAGGACGATCTTGAGCGCGGGTCTGAAATCTATATATCAAAAAGAAGGTTCCAATTTCAAAGAAAAATGTATATTAAACCTTTCTGGCAAAGTTTATGTTTCTAAGAATATTAAAATTGATCAGAAGTTTTCCAAAGAAACACAAATTAGATCAAAGACAATAAACGACTTGCTTTTGAAAATACCTGAAGAAAAAGGTTATACTTCGGTACATGTTTGTAAAAAATCATTTTTTATTGATAACTCTTTCGAAACCTTGAACCCTTCGGGTATGTTTTGCAATGCTTTTCAGGCAAATTTTCACGTAATATACATGCTTTCAACCTATTATAGAACTCTTAAAGAACTATTTAACTCTTTACATCTTGATTTAGTTGACATACTCCCTAGCCCTATAGCAAGTGCAAACGCAATCTTAAAAGAAAATGATTATTTAATACCTAAAATACTTGTAGTTGATATTGGAGCTTTAACTACTGATTTTGTCTTTTTTTCTGGAGGAGTTCCAGAATTTACGTCGTCAGTCTTGCTTGGCTCTGAGAATATTACCAGAGATATTTCTTTTGGACTGAAGTTAAATAGAGATGACGCTGAGAAACTTAAATTAGATTTTTCTGAACCAACAGACGAAGATGACTTTAAGAACTTTTTAAGAAATATTATTTATTCAAGGGCAGAGGATATAGTATTGTATATTTATGATAAACTTAAAAAAGTTTCTGATAATATGGTTCCCTTGAGAGTATATCTTACTGGACAAGGTTCTAAACTTCTTGCATTCAAAAAACTATTTGAAGAAGTTTTTGAATGCCCAGTTGAGATAAGAAGGCCTTTTTCCCTTGCATCAACTGAAAAAAGAGATTATGAACACGCAACTGTTTTGGGTTTGATTAATTATGCTTTAAATAATACAATATTAACTAATAAATATGATGATCAAAATTTTATACAGAGATTTTTTGAGACTTTTTTTAAAAGAGGATGATAAGTGGGAGGTCTTTATATGTATGATGAAAAAATGGGTCCCTCTATTAAGGTTCTGGGTATAGGTGGAGCGGGCGGTAATGCTGTAAATAGGATGATTGAAGCAGGGCTTTCTTCGGTGGAGTTTTGGGCTGTCAATACTGATGTGCAGGCTCTTGGCCTTTCTCAGGCTACTCAGAAGATGCAAATTGGCCCAAAATCTACAAAGGGACTTGGGGCAGGTGCTAACCCTGATTTGGGACGAGAGGCTGCTGAAGAGAGCCAAGACGATCTAAGAAGCATCTTAGAGGGTGCTGACATGGCATTTGTCACAGCTGGTTTGGGAGGAGGTACGGGAACAGGCGCAGCACCTTATATTGCTAGCATTGCAAAAGAAATGGGAATACTTACAGTTGCTGTTCTTACTTTCCCATTTAAGTTTGAGGGCCCAAAGAGAAAGAAAAACGCCGATCAGGGTTTGGAGGAGCTGAAAAAGATAGTCGACTCATATATTGTGATCGACAATCAGAGGCTTATAACCTTTGCTGATTCGAAGCTTTCTTTTATGGAGGCTTTCAGATTGGCCGATGACGTTCTCAGGCAAGGCGTACAGGGGATTTCCGATCTTGTAACTGTTCCTGGCATTATAAACCTTGATTTTGCCGATCTTAAGTCTGTTCTTACCAATACAGGAAACACCATTATGGGGGTAGGATTTGGTCAAGATGAGATGAGGGCTATTGACGCTGTCAGAAATGCTGTTGATTCTCCTCTTCTTACTATTCCTGTGAAAGGTGCGACCAATATTATTATGAACGTCACAGGTGGTTATGATCTTACCCTTCTTGAGATTAATGAAGCGGCTGATGAATTGAGTTCCTTGACATCTGAGAATGCAAACCTTTTGTTTGGAGCTGTTATTAATCCTGAAATGGAAAATTCCATAAGAATTACTATTATTGCGACTGGATTTTCTGATACTGTAAGCGATATGCCTTTGAAACAAAGGTCAGACACGTCTTTCTCTACTCCATCCAAGAAACATGTGTTCGATGACACAGTTAACTTTGGTTTTGACGACCTGCCAAGCTTTCTAAGAAAAGATTCTGGCAAAGAAGAAGTATAAATTTTAATTACTTTTTAATATATTGTTAATAAAATCTGGTATGATTATAAAATCCAGTGCGTTTTTTTTATTTTTTATTTTTTTGAGTATTATTCTTACTCAAAATTCATTTGCTAATAATATGGATTATATAAAATTAACGCCTGAAGGCAGTGCACTATCACCTAATTCATCGGTCGAGGAAGGATTAAATTTTTTCTCTTTCAACCCAGCTTCTATAGCTTCTAATAGGGGGTTGCAATTGTTGATGACTCATCCTGTAAGACATTTTCCTGGAAGAATGAAGAATCTTGATCAACTCGATGCTGATATTTATGGTTTTAGCTTACCATTTGAGGCTGGAAAAACAAATTTTGGATTCCTTTGGATGGTGCCCCACGAAACCGGTTTTGATTGGGCCACGCAAAATTCCGATGAAAATGGGAAAATTCCAAAGAGAACCCTAAAGGGCGGACTTTTTGAGATAGGGATTGCCCACCGCAATGACATATCGAATGTAGGGTTTTCGGTTGCAAAGGGTGACTTCTGGATGAAAGACGATAAGACTGGAAAGATTTTATATACTCATAAGTTTTTTATGCTACAGCCGGGCTATATGTGGGAAAGCGGTACCAATAAGTTTAAATATGGAATTACACCATCATTTGAAACCGAAACGCTTAAAGACGACTCAGGTAAGCATACGAAAAAAACATTAGATTTGCAATTTTCATGGGGATATAAACTAGATAGCAGAAGTGATGCTATAATTTCATCTGATGTGTCTATATCTCTAAATGATGGAAAGTTGAAAATTGGCGTAAAACCTATAACTGGAGTTGGCTATAGGACTTATGCACTTAATAAAAAGAACCTTCTTTTAGAGGTTGGATATTATAATGGTGCAATTCATTATGATGCGGGAGTTAAGACAGGCTCTATGATCGTAGATTATGCAACGTTGAAAGATTCATTGGGCATGATAACTGGTCAGAATGTACAATTTTTGAAGGATGTGCATCTTGCATCTATAACTCTCAAATTTTAATCATAATATTGGGGAGATTCAAATGGAAAACAATGAAGATAAATTGAACGATGAGCTTCCTAAGAGAGTTTTAAGAAAACGAAGGAATTCATCAAGGCAAAAAATTATGATTTTATTTGGGATATTGTTCGCTTTATCTGGTCTTTTCGGATTTGTTTTTGGAATGTTTACCCCAACCAAAAATATTGGGGATATACTCTCTCCTAACTTTATGGCGCAGCCTGCTAAGGGAGAGCTAAATCTTGTATTGTTTGGCATTGATGATGTAGATGAGACTCACAGGACTGATACTATTCTCTGGTTAAACATAAATACAAATGATAAAACGATTACTATGATGTCTGTGCCAAGAGATACTCTGGTGCCGATACCAGGGCACGATTATGACAAAATTAACGCAGCATATGCTTATGGAAACACAGAATTAGCTCTTAAAACGCTTTCTGATTTCATAGGTATAAAACCTGATAAGTATGTGATATTGGGTTACAAAGGCTTCGAGAAAATTATAGATGCCATTGGTGGAGTGAATATCAATGTAGATAAGAGCATG
>JAJXTU010000030.1 GCA_021783475.1 bacterium | reverse complement strand
GGCTGCTGAGGCCATTTTGATGTCAGAGAAAAATAAACTTTTTGCTGAGATTAACTACAGCTTGTCAGCTCAAAATATTGTTTCTAATTTAGACAAACGAAAGACATATAGAAACCTTATTTTTGGTACAAGATTTAGACTTGTTATAAAATTTTTTCTCTTGATTATACTGTTTGCGTTTAAAGACAAGCTGCTAAAGTTTATTCATGAGTAAATGATATTTAAAATAAATAAAAAATTTAACCAGGATCGTCAATCTTATAAACAATTAAAAATATAATTACCATAAGGATGGCTGCGGTTAGCACTAAGCTAACTGTAAATGAGCCAAAACCAAGGCCGCCAAATTTTGTTGGCTTGTCTGCCCAGTCAGCAAAAGAAGCCCCAAGGGGTCTAGTCATTATATATGCGATCCAAAATGCAGCTATTTCGTTCAGATCAAACATAAAATATGCGATTATCGGAATAGAAAATATTACTGCAAAAAGCAAGCCTGATTCAAAATACCCAAGATTGAGCGTGAAAGCGCTCATATCTCCAGCTGCTGTTCCAAGGGCAAATGTTATAACAATGGTTGCCCAGTAAAACGCCTCGCGTCGTGGGGTGTATATGCTATGTATAGAAAGAGTCTTTTCTTTGTATTTCCATGCAGCTAACGTTAGAATTAGTGATACGAGAAAAAAAAGAGTGGAAAAGCTGTATGGAACTCCCAAAACTACATGTATTACATCCGCTATTTGTGTTCCAAATACGCTAACCATTATTACTGCAAACCAGTAATAATGTGCAAAATATCTATTACTTTTCATTTGTAGCCATATTGAAACTGCAAAGATAAGGCCGCATGTTATTACAGCTAAATATGGGTTTGTATGAAAAACCAAATAATCTGAAGTAGCTTCTCCCATAGCAGTAGAGAGAAGTTTTGCGATCCAAAAATAAATAGTTATTTTTGGTACTTTTAAAAGATTGTCTTCATTAATAAGCAAATTTGTTATATTTTTACTCACATTTAAACGCCTTGGTAGGGGATTAAATACACTTTAGTAAAAATAATATACCCTAAAGGTTAAATTAGAATTAAAGGTTTTTTAAAGAATTATTATATTTTATGTGAACTAAAAAGTTTAATTTAAGTACTTAATTTGATTGTCTATTAACCTTTGGATATACAATAATTATAATGATCAATATATCATTAGTTTTTCATCTTCGTAGTGTATAGTGCTATTAAATGAGCCCGATCTAAATTCATATTTATTAATTTTATTTTTCCAAGACATTTTAACCCATTTACTTTGAGTAGACTCCAGGTGGTATATTAATTTTATAGAGCAATGTTTACATTTTGGCAATAAAAATTTTTAAAGAGGTGAGTATTATGAAAGTGTTACTGGTAAATGGCAGCCCTCATGAATATGGTTGTACCTATACAGCCCTTAGGGAAATATCAAATGTTTTGAAAAAAGAAGATGTAGGTAGCGACTTTTTTTGGATAGGCAATAAGCCCATATCTGGTTGTATAGCATGTAAGACGTGTGTGGAGAATAAAAAATGTATTTTTGATGATCGGGTTAATGAGTTTCTAAATATTTCTAAAGAATTTGATGGTTTTGTTTTTGGCTCTCCAGTTCATTTTGCATCGGCAAGCGGTGCAATAACATCTTTTTTAGATAGAGTATTTTATACTGATTTGTGTGCTGGATTAAAATCTTTTTACTTAAAACCTGCAGCTGCCATAATATCAGCTAGGCGTGCGGGCACCACAGCAGCCTTTGATCAATTGAACAAATACTTTGGAATTATGCAAATGCCAATTATTACTTCACAATACTGGAATATGGTACATGGTGCGAATCCTGACGATGTAGTCAAGGATCTGGAAGGCTTGCAAACAATGCGCACATTGGCAAGAAATATGGCATGGTTCTTAAGGTGTAAAGAGGCAGGGATAAAAGCAGGTATTAAATTTCCTGATCAAGAAGAGTTTGTTGCAACAAACTTTATTAGATGAGGGTTTAATGTTCAGTTATTAATAAACATGTTTATTAAATATTAAGGAGGTTAAAAATGAGCAATAATGAAAATCAGATTTTTAGCAAAGGCAATCTACTGCCCGAGAATCTTTCAAAATATTTTATTGGTAGAGTTTATCTACAGAAGCTTACAGACAAAGGAGGTCCAATTACAAATGTAACCTTTGAACCAGGTTCAAGAAACAATTGGCACATTCATCACAAAAGTGGACAAATACTCCTTTGTATACAAGGGCGTGGATGGTATCAGATCTGGGGAGAAGAGCCTCATGAATTGAAGCAGGGCGATGTAGTTGAAATATTACCCGAAGTAAAACACTGGCATGGTGCGGCCAAAGACAGCCTGTTTTCTCATTTGGCTATGGAAATTCCTGCTGACGGTTCTTCTGTTGAATGGCTTGAGCCAGTTGATGATGAATTTTATAACAAATTGAGTTGAGGCATATTTTGGTATTGTTATTAAAAATAATATAAATTAACTCTAAACAATAGGAGGTTCTAGCTATGTACAATTTTGTATTTCAGAACACAACAAAAATTTATTTTGGAGACAATCAGCTCTCTCACCTTGGAGAGGAAGTAAAGCAGTTTGGGACAAGGGTACTTCTTACTTATGGGGGAGGCACAATTAAAAAGATTGGTCTTTATGACAGGGTTATTGATGAGCTGAAAAAAGCCAATCTTACAGTTTTTGAGTTGTCTGGTATAGAGCCAAACCCCAGACATACAACTGTCAACAAAGGCGCAGACATCTGCAAAAAAGAGAAAATTGATGTGCTGCTTGCTGTCGGGGGAGGTTCTACAATAGACTGCACAAAAGTAATCTCAGCGGCAACCTTTTATGATGGTGACAGTTGGGATCTTGTGACACACAAAGCTCCTGTTACAAAAACTTTGCCTATTTGCACAATCTTAACCCTGTCAGCAACAGGATCGGAAATGGATTCAGGAGCAGTTATCAGTAATCTACAAACGAATGAGAAATATGGCCTTATGCACCCTCTCCTTTTGCCGAAGGTTTCTTTTCTTGATCCTACAAATACTTTTTCTGTAAGCCCATATCAGACTGCTTGCGGCATCGCTGATATTTTATCTCACGTGTTCGATATATTTTACTTTAACAAATCAGAAAAAATAGACATGATAGAACGCGTTACAGAAGATGTTATAAAGACTGTTATAAAATATACTCCAATTGCTATCCAAGAACCGACGAACTACCAGGCAAGGGCAAATCTAATGTGGGCATCAACCTGGGCTTTAAATGGCTTCTTGCAAACAGGCGGTGAATTTCATGCTCCCTGTCATGCAATGGAGCATGAGCTCTCTGCCTTTTATGATATTACTCACGGCTTAGGCCTTGCTATACTAACGCCTCGTTGGATGGAATATATTTTGGATGAATCAAATGTCTTACAATTTAAAAAATTTGGGATTAATGTCTTTGGCATCGATCCTAAGCTGTCCGATATGGAGATTGCAAGAAAAGCAATATCTTCATTAAGTGACTTTTTGTTCAATAAAATAAATCTTAAAAGCACCCTTCATGAAATTGGCATCGATGACAAGAATTTCAAAACTATGGCACACAAGGCTTGTAGGGGTGGAGTATTGAGTGGGTTTAAACCTTTGACTGAAGAAGATATCGAGAAGATATATAGGATGTGTTTGTAGAATTTAAAAGAGCCCCGTTTCTAAAAAATAATTTTAGTGGCGGGGCTATATAAGTTAATAATTTAATACTGAATTTGCTTCCAGTATTTCTTTTATAGCCTTCCCTGCTTTTGTGAACTCGCAGCCATCAACTACCATTTCCTTTGTAATATTTCTTTCCTCGCAACAAGGTATACAAAGGAATATCTTTCCGCCATTCGAAAGAAAGGTCTCTACGTGCTTTTTTATCGAATCGTGTCCTGGAGTTTTTATGTGTTCGTATACTCCTTTCGTTACAGTGTATACTCCACTTGCCTGAAGGCAAACTATTACCTCAGCGTCCATTGCAAGGGCTGCATTGGCCATTACATAAGCGAGTGTAGCCTTTTCAGGGTCTTCTGATCCCGTTGTTGATACAACTATCAGTTTTTCGCTCATTTTGAATTTTTCTCCTTAATTTAACTTCGAATCTTGTTATGAAAATATTATTTTAGATTTTAGTAGTTTAATGTGGTTTTTGCTTCCAATATAGCTTTCATTGCTTTTCCGGACTTTGCCATTTCGCATCCTTCAAGTATTTGGTCTTGAGAGATGCCTCTTTCTTGACAACATGGGATACAAACATAGAATTTTCCGCCATTCGAAAGAAAAGTTTCTACGTGCTTTTTTATCGGGTCGTGTCCAGGAGCTTTTATGTGTTCGTAGACTCCTTTTGTTACAGTGTATACGCCATTTGATTGGAGAACCATTAATACCTCGGCGTCCATTGCCAGGGCTGTATTAGCCATTATGTATGCAAGAGTTGCCTTTTCGGGATTTTCTGGCCCAGTAGATAGGGTAATTACAAGTTTTTCACTCATTTCTTCCTCCGATTAAATTTTTAAATTGTAATCAATAAAACAATACTAAGTCTGACTCTGAGATGTCTAATACTTTATAAATAGGCTTTCGCTAATATTTCAGACAGATCCAGGAAATTATCCTTTGCAGGAGTGCTTTCTTTTAGGTTTAATAAGCAAATTGGACACATCGTAGTTACTATGTTTGAGCAGGATAGCAAATCGTTTGCTCTTTTTGACGCAATTTCTTTTGCTTTTTTTGGGAAGAGGGATTCAATTGGACCACCGCAACAGTGAGTTAGCTTTCTCGAAAGTTCTGGCTCTACATAATCTACTCCTGCATTTTTTAAAAGAGTTCTTGGCTCATCGATAACCTCTTCATATCTGGCCAATACACACGAATCGTGGATAGCTAATGTCATATTTAGCTTGTTTTGTGGTTTAATTTTCTTCTCGTATAATACTTCAATGTAATTTTTTACGTTATAATCAAATTCTGGCAGAATTTTTTTATAAACTTTTCTTAGCATGTGTGTGGTGTGCGGGTCAACTGTAATAATATTTTGAACGAAGTTATCTTTAAGAATTTTATTTAGTATTTTTGCTTGATTGATCAGTGGCTCATCTATGCCGTTGTCATATAGAAGGGTCCCGACATAGAGCTCATCTTCATATAAATATCCTGCTTCTACTCCGGCATACTTTAAAAGTTGATAAATATTTTGTAAGCACTTGTTAGATCTTTCTTCTTCTTTCTTCTCGGGTTTTGCTGCATATTTTGACATTGAAGAGAGGTCAACAAACTTGTTAATAAACCTGCCTACTGGTGCAAAGTTCATCAAAGATGATTCTTCAAAGTTTTCATATATAGAAGTTGCGGACTTTGTGATAGGCATAAGTTGATACATATGACCTGTGTAAATTATTGTATCTGTGCCCTTCTTTATGTTTAAATCTTTTGCCCATGAGGTTAGGCTTTCTTTAGAAACGCTAAATACGGTTTTTCTCTTTTCAAAGTTATCATTTAAAATTCCTAAGACAGCTCCTACTTTGCTCATTTTTTCACACTCCCAGCTTGCTTTTAGCAAGATAGCTTCTGATTAGCCTTATATTTTCTGTTATGTTTACTTCCTGGGGGCACTGCTCTTCGCACATTCTACACAAAAGGCATGAAAATATCTGATCTGTGCTCTCAAGAATTTTCTCTTCATCGCCCAAAAGAACATATCTAAAGAGTTTTCTGGGTAAAATATCAAAACCTACTGGGCACAGCGCCGAGCAAGTCCCGCAATTAAAACATGCCGATGCGTTAAAATTTTCATCTATTTTAATTTTATCTATTAATCCAGAATTGACTTTTATCATATTATTTCTCCTTGAGAGCGTATTTATAGTAATCATCTCGTCTCTTTTTCGGAAGCTCTTCCACAAGATTGTATCTTCTCATTGCCATTAGGTGCATAGTAACTTCGTAGCTGGGCACGTTTAGCTCTTGTGAGAGTTCTGGGATTGTTTTGGGCTCATTTTTAAGTAAAGAGGCTATTTTCTCATGAAAATACATCTCGTTCTTGATAACTTGTAATGGTGGCCTAATAAATTTTTTTAGCATTCTTTTGCCTCCAAAAGCATAGAATCTATCATAGAATTTATTTGAGAGTGAGTGTAGCCAAGAACTTCGAGAGCGTCTTCGGGGCAATCTGGGACACAGCCACCGCATCCTTTACAAATAGCTGGGTTTATATCAGCAATTACTTTATCTGTTTTGTTTACAAAAGATATTGCTTCGTATGGGCATGAGTGTTCACAAAGTTTGCAACCTGTGCATTTTTCTTCTATTACATGTGCTATTGTTGGTTCAATGTTTACATAGCCCTTAATGAGAAGAGATGCTGTTTTTGATGCAGCAGCCATTGAACTTGTTACGCTTTCTGAGATGTTTTTCGGTCCCTGTGACGTTCCTGCTATGAATATGCCATCTATTACAGTTTCCACTGGTCTTAATTTTGGATGTATTTCATTATAAAATTTATCTTTACCAATTGGAGTTTTTAGAATATTGTTTAGCTCTGCGTTTTCATTCGCTACCATGCCATTTACTAAAACTAATAAGTCGCAGGGGATTAGAATATCATCTTTTGCTATTAGCCTGTCTTTTACCAATATTTTTATTCTTTCACCTTTGGAGCTGATATCAGGCGGGTTTTCTTCATCATATTTGAAAAATAATGCTCCGCGCCTAAGGTTTTCTTCATAATATTCTTCGTATTTGCCATAGGTTCTAATATCTCTATAAATGTGGTATTGCTTCAATTTAGGATCGATATCAAAAGCTAAAAGAGAAGTATAATTGGCAGCGCTACAACAATATCTGGAGCAATACTTATTTCCATCTTCCTTAGTGCTTTCTCTCGACCCAACACAGTAAACATATGTTATCTCCCTAACTCTTTGACCGTTAAAGATTAATTCACCTTTTTTAGAATTATTTGATAATAATTTCTTAAAATCTACCAATGTAATTACATTAGGATGTCCATAACCAAGCTCATTGGGTTCTGGAGTATAAGGCTTAAATCCAGTTGTCAAAATTATCGAACCAACATTTAGAGTTAATTTCTCGTTTCCAGAAACTATATCGCATTCAAAATTACCAACACTGCCTTGTTTTTTTATTAATTTTGCATTTGTATAAATGTTTATATTAGCTCTTTTTTTAATATCTTTTTCGAGTTCTTCTATTAATTCGTACCCATTTTTGTGATCAGGGAAAATTATTCCTATGTCATTTAGGTTGCCACCAATTTTTGATTCTTTCTCTACTACATGAGCAAAAATTCCCATTTCAGATAGCGCTAAAGCACACCTTAGTCCAGATATGCCGCCTCCTATTATTAGGGCTTGATTTACAGTGTTTACTCTTAAAGGGTTAAGGGGGATTGAGTTTCTGGTCTTCGCTATGCCTGCTCTGACTAAATCTATTGCTTTTTCAGTGGCCGCTTCTTTATTATGGGTGTGTGCCCATGAGCATTGCTCTCTGATATTTACCTGAGTATACTGATATGGGTTAAGTCCTGCTCTTTGTGCCATATTTTGAAATGTTTTTAAGTGTAGTTTTGGCGAGCATGATGCTATTACAATTCCATCAAGATTTTTTTCTTTTATTGCGTTTATCATTTCTGTTTGAGCGCTATCAGAACAGGTGAACATGTTAGTTTTAGCGAATGCTACGCCTTCTTCACCCGAAATTGTATCCTTTACCTTTTCTACATCCACAAAGTCAGATATATTTCCTCCGCAATAACAAACAAAAACGCCAATTTTATCGCTCATAGCCCCCTCCTCTTTTTTGAAATATATCCGGCTGCTTGTGCCGCAGCAGCTCCGGCATGAAGGACCGAATCGGGGATATCTTTTATAGCGGTTGATGTTCCTGCGACAAATATTCCATCTATCGAGGTTTTTGCTGGTTCTATGTTTTCGTCTACTTCTTTTACAAACATATGTTCGTCTGAATCTAGTTTTAAATCCTTGAATGGCTCAAAAGCTGATGTGTTTGACAGTAAGCCGACTGATAATATTACCATATCGTGATTTGCAATTTTTACCTGGCCATCTTCCTCGATATCCTCGTAAAATAGATTGAGATTACTTTCTTCATCTTCTTCAATTCTTGCAACTTTCCCCTTTACAAATCTGATACCCATTTCTTTGGCCTGATGATAAAATTCTTCATATCCCTTGCCGAACGCTCTTATATCAATGTAATATATTGTAAGATCGGCAACAGGTAGCGCTCCCATAATAAGCTGAGCTTGTTTTAGAGAGTACATACAACAAACTCTGGAGCAAATATTGTTGTTTACCTTTTTATCACGAGAGCCTACGCACAGTATCATAGCAATATTTGAGGGAACCTTACCGTCTGATGGTCTTATAACAGCATTATATGGCCTGGTTGGGGCGAGTATTCTGTCCATCTGCATTGCATCTATGACGTTTGGAAACCTACCGAATCCAAATATTTCTTTTTTGCTTGCGTCAAACAGTTTGAACCCTGTGGAGACAATTACGGTATCCACTTCCACTTCGTAGTTTACAGGTCTAATCGAGAAGTCTATCGCATTTGCAGGGCAAATATTTACGCATTGGTGACATTCGCTGCATCCACCACAATCTAAACAGCCTGTGGCATACTTTTTTATCTCTTCTTCAGATATGGTTTGTTCTATTTCTTCAAGACTGAGCTTGTCTGCCCTAAGATGTGGTAAAAACTGCATATGTTTTGGGAAACTTGAATTGTAACGTTCTTTTATCTCATTTGGTTTTACAGCGGGGAGCCTGTCATCAAATTTCTCCGAATGTAGATCTATATTATTTAAAAATAGATCTACATAAAATGCAGCTTTTTTAGATGTTGAAATAGCTTTAAGAATGTTTGAATGTCCGCTTGTGACATCTCCACAAGCAAATATCCAAGGAATTTGAGTTTGCTGGAATTCGTTTACCTTCAATGAGCTTGACTCTAATTCAGATCCCTTTAAGAGAGACAAATCAGGCTTTGGATCGATTGAGTAAATTATGAAATCTGCATTCTCTAGCTTGTCGAGCTGTGAATTTAAAACCAGTTTCGCCCCTTCGTTTACTGCATCGTCAATTTCTTTCTTTGAAGCGCTCATATCGATCCTGTCTTTTTCAAAATGTATTGAAACATTTGCTTTGTGTCTGAGCGCTACTCTGGCACAGTGCATGGCAATATTGTTTCCACCAAATACAACCACGTTTTTAGAGCTTAGAGCTTCATAGCTTTCTTTGTTTTGCAAAAATGATATTGCATCTATAACATTTTTTTGCTTTAGGACATCAGGATATTCTCCCTTGTCATGGCAGGTTCCAGTCGATAATAGAACAGCTTCAAATCCATCCTCTTTTAGTTTCCCTAAGGAAGATACTGTAGTATTTAGTTTTACTTCGATATTTTGATATGAGGTTATCTCTTCGATATCTCTGTCTAAGAGATTTTTGGGTAAGAGATACTCTGGTATTAGTTGAAGTTTTCCGCCTAATTTATCAGATGATTCGAAGATAGTTACTTTGTAGCCCTTTTTAGCAAGATAATATGCTGCGCTTAGTCCTGATGGACCAGAGCCTACAATTGCAATTTTCTTATCTAATATATTCTTTGGTTCTTTTTTTTGAGGTGTAGGGAAGCTTTCAAAGTGTTTGTCTGCAATGTATCTTTTTATGTTTCGAATTGGGATAGAACCTTCTAATTGGTTTCTTGTACATCTCTTTTCACACGGTGCAGAACATATCCTACTGAGAGTTCCAACCATTGGCGAATCTTCAAGATACAAAAGATATGCTTCTTCAAATTTTCCAGATCTTGACAGTGAAACCAATCCGTGAGCCTTTATGCCAACAGGACATACAAAAGTACACGGAGATGTACCAAATTTTTCTATTACAGCTTTTTTTGGAACTGCTTGAGGAAATGCAATGTATGCTGCTCTTCTAGGAATCAAGTCGCAATTAAACTGATCGAGCAGGGGAACAGTACATGCAAGTTCGCACTGGCCGCAGCCAGTGCATTTAGCAGGGTCTACAAAAGACGCTTTTTTAAGAATCTTAGCAGTGAACGAATCCTCTTTTTTCTTTATTTCCTCTACTTCGCTATAATTTAACACGGTAATATTATTGTGAGCAGCAGTAGCAGCCATTTTTGGCGTAGATATACAACTTGAACAGTCAAGGGTAGGAAATACCTTGCTAAGTAATATCATCTTGCCGCCAATACTGGATTCTTTTTCTACAAGAAGCACCTTAAAACCCATGTCGCCAAGCAAGATGGATGATTCCATTCCTGCAATTCCCCCACCCACAACTAAAGCATCGAATTTTTTATAGTCACTCACTACTTGCTCCTTATAGTTAGTTATTTAACTCACTTAATGCTTTATAGAACTTTTTAATATGTGAGGCAAATGATTCGGCACAAACTGAGCATATTGCAGCCATTTTTATTCTTCTAGGATCTAAGTTGTTAGTTGTAAGGAGTTCTTGAGACTTCTCAACTATTTTTGCGGTTCTATCTGTGCAATCAGTTAAATATGGGCAGTCTGTACCATCAGCAGCGACGAATACGCCATCAAAACCACCTTTTATAGCATTTAAAATCCATTTTGGACTTATGCCGCTAGAACAAGGCACTGTGATGATCTTTACTGATTCTGGATAGTCCATGTGAGATGCCCCTGCTAGATCAATGCCAGGATCTGAAATGTTATTTGTTGAAAAAACTAAGATTTTTGGATTTGACAATTTATTTTCCTCTTTTTACATAAAGCTTCCAGTATCCAGCTTCTTCAATGTCACCTAAAAATTCATGTCCAACCTTTTCTGCCCATAAAGGTAGATCCTCATTCGTGCCTTCATCGGAAGACAAAACTTCCATAATTCCTCCAATAGGTATAGAGACGATTTGTCTTTTGGCTGCAAGTAGTGGTCCTGGACAGGCGCTTCCTCTGGCATCGACTGATGTATCAACTTTTAAGCTTTTTAAATCTAAACTCATGGTAGCCTCCTAAAATTATTTTTTGTTTTAAAACATAAGAAATTGCTTTCTATACTTATCTCTTTTGCAAAGTTTCCTTGTTTTTTCATGGTTTCATAAAGGATTTGTCTTATAATGCTACAAGCATCACCTAGCCTTTTGTCTGAAAGTGAATAGAATATAGTTTTGCCTTCCTTTCTGGTATCAACTAGATTGTGCGATCTAAGTATGGCTAAGTGTTGGCTAACTGTAGATGGTCTGGCATCAATTGTTTTTGATATTTCAGTTACATTAGCCTCTCCTTCGGAAAGCATGGCTATTATCATCAATCTTTTTGGACTAGAAAGGCTTTTGCAAAGTTCCGCATGGGCCTCAAAGAGCTGTAACAAATTAATTTTTTTCACCTCCTTTATAAACATATATTCATACATTCGAAGATAAGTGTATATTATCTTTTTATTTTGTCAATATGCTTGTATTAAGTTAAAAAAATTTTATATAATCCAAATTTATATTAAAATACAATTAAAAGTATTGTTTTTATGCTAATAATGTTTGACATATCCTTTTTAAAAATTTATACTTTTAAAGTTGTCTTGGATTTATTCTTAATCTAAATCTAATGAAGATTATTTATTTTGTCTGATGAAATTGCTTAAATGGGGCAAAGGGAAACAATGGCTTTTCAGGAGGTAAACAATAAATGAGGTTTTTTCTGTAAATGAAACTTAAAATGGCGTGCCCGACAGGATTCGAACCTGTGACCTTTGGATTCGTAGTCCAACGCTCTATCCAACTGAGCTACGGGCACAACGTATTTGATTATATCATAATTTTTAAATCAAATTTAAATTTGAGAGGTGATTTTATTGCTTAATTGGTTAAAGAATCTTAGTTTTGGCAGTATAAAGCTTTTTTTGAAAGAGTATAAAAAGGAGATATTTTATTTTTTTCCAATTGTTCCGCTTTTAGTAATAGGGCTGTTTCTTACTAATTATGCCAATTCACATTCACAAAATGCTGGCTTTTCAAGGGTTTCTATTCAGAGCCTACCAGCAGATAGCAGCAAAAAGGTTCTGAACAACTCAAAGATTCAGATTCAGCAATATACAGTGCAGGATGGAGATACCCTTGATGGTATTGCCCAGAAATTTAATGTTAGCTATCAGACTATTAAACTTTTGAATAACATTAATGATGAAGGATATCTTAAAATTGGACAAAAATTAAATATTCCTAACATGAACGGTGTTATGTATACAGTGCAAGATGGAGACACTCTTAGTGAAATTTGTAACATATATGGAGTAGGTGAGGAAAGAATTTTAAAGGCAAATAACATTCCAGATTCTCAACTCCTCCAGGCAGGTCAGAATATATTTATACCGGGGCTTGATGTGGTATCTGAGGTTGTGAATAAGTGGACAACAGATAGCAATAGTGGATATACTCGCGTCGCTCTCGCTTATAGAGGCAGAGGATTCCCTGGAGATTTTATCTGGCCTGTCGATGGGCCTATTACATCAGGTTTTGGTTGGAGGATTCATCCTATTTTTGGCACTCCAGAATTTCATACTGGTATTGACATAGGAATTCCCTATGGTACCCCTGTGAGGGCAGCAGATAGGGGAATAGTAACTTATTCTGGTTGGGAACACGGTTATGGAGAGATTGTCACAATAAGTCATGGTGATGGTATTAGTACATCATATTCTCATAATAGTTCTTTAATAGTTTCTGTTGGACAAAGAGTTAGCCAGGGTCAAGTGATTGCTTACGCTGGCAGTACTGGGTGGTCTACAGGGCCGCACGTGCTCTTTGAGGTGAAGGTTGACGGAAGATATGTGAATCCTCTAAATTATTTGCCTAGATAACTTTCTAATTCTATTGTATGCAACAATGGTTTATAATAATTTAGTCATTTTTTGGAGGTTTGAAAATTGAAATATAATGTGATTATTTTAGGGGCTGGTCCTGCTGGCTTATCGGCTGCGGTCTATATGGCAAGGGCAAATATTTCGACTTTAGTCTTAGGCTTGCCTGATGGTTCCAGGGCGTCCTGGGCACATAACATTGAGAATTACCTTGGCTTTCCAGATGGTGTTTCTGGAAAAGAATTTAAAGAAAGATCGGTTGCACAAGCAAAAAAATTTGGAGCTGTTATAGTAGAAGAGGAAGTAATTGCTTCCAATTATTCTGAAAATGGCGGTTTTTATGTGGAAACTAGTAAAGAAAATCGCTACGAAGCTGATTTTCTAATCTTAGCTTTAGGCCTGAGCGTTAAACCGTCTGGCGTTAAAAATGAAGTAGAGTACATCGGTAAAGGGGTTTCATATTGCAGCACTTGTGATGGGTTTTTTTATAAAGATAGGCCTGTGGTTGTGATAGGTAATAAAGATCTGGCTGCTAAAGAAGCTCTTGATCTTGTGCCCTTTGCATCCAAAATAACTGTGGTTTCGCATGAAAAAAAGTTTGAGATGTCTGAGAATTTTTTAAACAAGCTAAAATTAAACAATGCCGATCTAGTTACAGGCAAAGCCCTTGAGATAGTTGGAGATAATGAAAAAGTTAACGGTGTCTTAATGGATAATAATGAAATTATCGCTGCTGATGGGGTTTTCTTTGCTTTGGGAAATATGGGCTCTCTTGATATAGCCAGGTTTTTAGGCATAGAGATCAACGAAAAGTCAAAAGCTGTTTTAGTTGATAAATCGATGAGAACCAATATTCCTGGGATATATGCTGCAGGAGATTGTACAGGAGAACCATATCAAGTTTCTACTGCTGTTGGAGAGGGTGCTATCGCTGCTCTGGAGATTATACACGAAATACGCAATAAGAAAGGATGAGAAATGAATAATTTTAAGAAGGTTCTTTTATTTATTGCTTTCTGGGGACTTTTGTTCTCCACTGCATACGCCGCTGCCTTTACCCCTGATGGCAATCTTGTAGGGAATAATATACCTGTGAGAGAAGGTCCTAGCACGAGTTACAAAATTATAAAAATAATTAATCAAACTACGCCAATTCAGTCTGTTGAAAAACAAGCAGATTGGTATAAGGTTAAGTTTCAGGACAACTCAGAGGGTTGGGTTATAGGCTATTTCGTCTCTCTTACGAAACAGGCTCCTGGATCTGTTATTACTTTTGATAAATTAAAAGATATTAAGGCTCTTGGCGTTCAAAATGAAAAAGACGTATGGGCTGCTACGAGTTTTGGTATTTTTCTGATTGAGTCTGCATCCAAGGTTGTACCTTATAACGATGGTTATCCTTTGGGATATGAAGTAGAAAAGTTTTATTTTGATAACAACAACGTCTATGCTCTTTTCAAAAAAGGTGATAACGATAGAAAAATTATGTATTTGAAGGATAATAAGTGGGTAGGCATAAATTCTAAATTTGATTATAGTACCGTTTATTATCAAGGAGACTCTAATTTTTGGCTTGGTGGCAAAAATGGAATTGAACTCTGGAATCTTAGAGAGCCAAAACTTGTAGCTTCCTTCCCCGAGAAGAGCTTTCATGCCTTTAGTTCTGTGATGAGCATTTACAGAGATTCCAATGACCTTTGGGTAGGAACGGAAAAAGGTTTGTACAAAATGGATCTTAAAACAAACAAAATTATTACATATTCTGAAAAAGATCATGTAATAATGGGTGCATTTACTTTGATTTTGGGTGACAAGGATAAGATTTATGCTATTTCAAGAGAAGCAAATATGTTAGGATTAAATATATCGTCTGCTATCAATATTTTTGACAAAAAATCTGGTAAGTGGATAAATTATTTGCCTGCTGACTATCCGCCTGGTATCACGTCTTACCCGTGGATCGAAAATGGTATTATAACTAATGACGGCGCATGGTTTAGCGTTTTTCAAGACCAATCATCTCTTGTAACTGGTTATGGAGTTGTACAATACACCAGGAAGGGCAATAAGTTTAAAGATTATTACGTTCCAAAGATTTATTCAGATTCTATTGTAGGTTTCACATACCAGGATGGCAAAGTTTATATGATGAGTCCAAAGGGAATATTGACTTACAATGAGGCAACGGGTGATTTTGGTAAAATTACGAAGGCTGATGGCCTGTTAGATAACGATATTAGGGCTCTTGCGGTGTATGGAAATACCCTATGGGTTGGTGGCCCTGCTGGTATAACTAGATATAATGTGGCAAAATAGTATTATATTTGAGGCGATCATAATAACTAATTTTTGTAGGATTTATGATGAAAATTAGATTGGATTTAATTAAATTTGAAGTTTCAGGTTATGTCGATAACGCAAGCGTACACCCTGCTGTGATTGAAAGATTTGAATGCTTTCTGTCAGAGCTTGTAAGAAATAATGAGATTCTCGACTATAACATTCTGGCAATTTCTAATAGCATACTTTTACTTATTTCGTCAAATTCTGAGAGTTTTAAAGGCGCTGACGACATCGATCGAATTATTCGCAATGCAATAGATAATCTGAAAAAATGTGAATACAATTTTGCTTGCGATGTGTCTAATTTAAAACATTTTAAAAATATCTACTTTGCTGAGAGAAAACATGAGTCTATAATGATCTTTGCCTCTGTTAGCCAGAGTGTTTTGCATTACAATTTCAATATTCTAAAAATGTTTATGGAGCCTTTTTCGAATTTTGATCTGTTTAAAACTGAGCTTTCTAGACTTTATAGCATCAACTTGAATTTTAAGGGACATCATAAATCTTATATCCAATTTAAGGATGTTTTTAAAATTATTAAGGACATAAGAAAATCGAAATCAGACTTTTATATCGAATCTATCAAAGATTGTAGAGATGAATTTATGATGGCCTCTATAGAAGGTTGTACCGCTTCACTGTGGAGAGTCTCAGAGCCCTTTTATCATTTAAATTACATTTTAAAAGGTTTGACTTACAAAGTTTTGCCGTCAACTCTTTATGATTCTTCCAATTTTTTGGATTTTCCAAAATCATTGGCTGTAGGATTTAGTATTCAAAATGGTAAGCTTTTTGGTCCAATTGATCTATTTGACAATTCGTTTTTCGATGTTGAAAGAAACAAATTTTATGAAAAATTTTGATAGGAGGTTCTACTAATGCCTTTTTATGAATATAAATGTAATGATTGTAAAAATTTGTTTACTCTTTTAAGGAGTGTTGACAAAAAAGATGATGAAGCAAACTGCCCAAAGTGTGGTTCATCTGACATAAAAAGAGTTATATCAAAGCCGATGGTGTCGAGACAGAAATCATCTAAAAGCGCTGATAGTCCAATTGACATTGAATCATCTACATCTTCCTCTTCTTGTGCAGGATGCTCTGGAGGAGATTGTAGCTCTTGTGGATTTTAAACAAAAACTTTATCCTCATATTAGCGCTTTTTTTTGCAGTATTTGTTGGGGTTTTTTATGCCAATAATGCTGAGGTTTCCGATAAGAGGCATTCTTTTGAATTGGAGAAAGCAAGGCTAACCCCAAAGAATAACTTTGATTTTAGCGTTAATGGAATGAAGATCGAGAGTGGGGGTGGGGGATTGGGGAAAATAAATTTGAGCGATTTGCTTTCTTTAAAAAAGACAAGCGTTCTTTTAGATAACAACGTTCACATTAGCGAAAAGGATTTCAATCTATATGCAAAAGAAGTTGAATACAATCCTTTTGAGAAAACAGGTTTTGCTAAAGGTGAAGTTCTTGTGGAGGGTAGAGATTTCTTTTTTTCAGGGAAAGATGCGCGTCTTGAAAGAACTTCAGCAGGACTTACTTTGAATTTGCAAAATATAAATGGGGTAGCACTTGGAAGCCCCTTTACTGCTGATAAAATTTCGTACAACATAGATACTAAACAGCTATCATCTGATAACTCGGTAATTCACATCTGGAAAATACCTATTATGTGGCTGCCTTCTATATCAATAGAGCTTAATTAACGTTTTTATTGATCCATATTCTCCCTGTAGCGGTGGAGATAACAATATCTATTTCTTTATTAATCTTTTTGCATAAAAGTGAAATTTTTCCACCACCCTCATTTGGGGCTCCATGAATGCTAAAGCTGCAATTTTGTGATACGCCGCAATAGGCACTCTTAAATGTTATTTGATCTGGGAGATCAAATCTTGAATAGTTTTTGCCATTTTCTGAGATAATATAATATGCGTTTTGACCAATATTGAAAAGTATTGAATTTCTGGTTTGTCCATTAAATGCTGAGTTTCTTAAAATTCTGAGATTTTGGGCGATCGAGTTTGCCTGATTTTCTAATTTCCAATTTAATATAATATTTTCCATAAAAGCAGGGGCTATTGCAAACAAGAAAATCGAACATATGGCAATGGTTATTATAATTTCAAAAAAAGTTATGCCATTGCTATTCTTTGTGCTTTTTGATCTGAAGTTCAATTTTTTTTGAAAGGTCGTTAGCTTTTTGAATATATTCGTCTTTGTTTTCCCAGCAATTTATAGGATTTAGAATTTCTGACGGGACACCTTCGAGGTATTCGGGTATGGTAAGGCCGAAATATTTGTCTTTTACGAATTTTGAATTTTCAATTGTGCCATCAATAATATGTTTTACAATTATTCTTGTGGCTTTTATATCAATTCTTTTTCCAATGCCAAATGGTCCTGATATCCAACCAGTGTTTAAAAGATATATTCTTACATTGTGTTTTTTTATCTTTTCTTCTAATAAACTGGCATATTCGATTGGTCTTCTTGGCATAAATGGTGCTCCAAAACATGAAGAAAAAGTCGCTTGAGGTTCTATTATCCCTCTTTCTGTCCCAGCTAATTTGCTAGTATATCCACAAAGAAAAAAGTCTCTTGCAGTTTCAGGACTTAGCTTTGCGACAGGTGGCATTACGCCAAATGCATCTGCAGTTAGAAAGACAATGCAATTTGGATGTGGACCGTATAATTTATCGTTTGCAATACTAACTGATTCCATTGGATAAGCTGCCCTTGTATTTTCTGTTATTGTAGAATCCGTGTAGTCTGGCAATCTGTCTTTGTCAAGTATGACATTTTCCAGTAGACTGCCAAATTTAATTGAATTATAGATGATAGGCTCGTTCTCGCTGGATAGATTTATACACTTTGCATAGCAACCTCCCTCAAAGTTGAAGATGCCGTTATCAGACCAGCCATGTTCGTCGTCTCCAATCAATTTTCTTTCAGGATCGTTTGAAAGGGTGGTTTTTCCAGTTCCCGAAAGGCCAAAAAATAGAGCTACATCGTTATTTTTACCTATATTTGCGCTACAATGCATTGGCAATACATCTTTTTCGGGGAGAAAGTAGTTCATGCAGGTAAAAATTGCTTTTTTTATTTCTCCACAGTACATACTGCCTGATATTATGATCGTCTTTTCCTTTAAATTTAGTATTATTGCTGCATCAGAATTAGTCTTGTCAGTTTCTGGATCGACTGAGAATCCAGGCAATACATACATCTTGAAGTTATCCTTGTTCATCTTGTTTTCATTGTTTATGAACAAAAATTTTGAAAAAAGAGCGGAAAAGGCATATTCGCAAAAGACATTGACATTAACCTGATAATCAGGATCTGATCCTACGCAACCGCTAAATTCGAATATTTCTTTGTTTTGCATATATGCATAGATTTTTGATTTAATAATTTTGTAATTTTCTTCTGGAATGGGCAGGTTTACCTTTCCCCAATCGACAGTATTCTTTGAAATTTCATCGTAAACTATAAATCTATCGTTTGGCGATCTGCCTGTAAACTTTCCAGTTCTCACACAAAGCGAACCATCACTCGTTAAAACTCCCTCACCATTCTTTATGGCTATCTCGACTAACTCTGGAACGTTTAGGTTTTTATTTAACCTTTTAACGTTTTTTGGAATAAAATTTGACATAGTTTTCAATTTGTCACCCCGCAATGGTTTATGTAAACGACTTAATTTTAGCACAAATGTTATAGAATTATAAAAAAATAGTGAGGTTTTTTAATGAACAGCAAAGAGTTTTTAACTTTATACGAATTTAACTTATTAATACAGAAGGTTATCAAAAATAATTTTGATGATGAGGTTTTTTTGATAGCTGAGATATCCAGAATTACCTACAATGCAGCTGGTTATGTAAACATTGAACTAATTGAAAAGAAAGATGAAGAGATAATTGCTAAAAATAAAGCTGTAATATGGAGCGATAAAAAATTTATATTAGGAGTCTTTGAGACTATATTAGGAGAAAAAATATCAGTTGGGATGAAGATTCTTGCAAAAATAAGGCTATCATATCATCCTTCCTACGGAATGACTTTAAATATTTTAAATATAGATCCTTCTTATACGATTGGAGAGATGCAACTAAAGAAAAATCAAATTATTGACAAACTCGAGAAAGAAGGCTCCCTGGAATTGAACAAGAATTGCGCTTTTCCAATTGTTCCGCAAAAAATTGCTTTAATATCCTCTAAAACTGCTGCTGGATATGAGGACTTTGTTAATCATCTCATAAATAACGAAAAGGGCTATTTTTTCAATGTGAAACTTTTTCCTTCCGTTATGCAAGGAAAAGATGTAGAAAATTCAATATTAAAGTCTCTGGATGCCATAATTGATGATGATGACTTTGAAGTTGTGGTTATTGTAAGGGGCGGCGGTTCAGTAGGCGAGCTTGATTGTTTTAATAATTACAACCTAGCAAAAAAGATATCACAACTTACAATTCCTGTACTTGTAGGTATAGGGCACGACAGAGATAAGACTGTTTTAGATTATGTAGCTTATGAAAGTTTTAAAACTCCCACTGCCGTAGCACATTTTTTGATAAATAAAGTCGATGACTTTGAAAATGAGATTAAAAATGTTTTGCATAGCATTTCAAGGTTGAGTTCTGAAAAAATCGATAGTGAACTAAAGATGATAGAAAGAATAGCTTCTAAAGTTAAAGAAGGCTGCCTTGAAAGCTTAAAGGAATCAAGATCTGATATTAATGCCATAGGAAATAGAATTTTTCCTGAGCTTCTTAATAGACTTAATCAAGAAAAGAGAAGCACAGATAAAATATGCTTTAATATTTTTTCAATTTTTAAGGATAAGTTAAAGACCGAGCAAACTTATTTTGACAAAATCGAATACAATGTTAAGAATATAGCCTGGAGCACTTTACAGAAAAATTCAAGTATAATCGAGAAAATTGAGAAAGAAATAATGCTGCAAGATCCTGATGAAGTTCTTAAAAAGGGTTTGTCTATCACAAGCTACAATGGGAAAATTATTAAAAATTTTGAAGATGTTCCTGTTGGGGCTACAATTGTTACTCATTTGTTAAGTTTTGATATTTATAGCGTAGTTGAAAGGAAGGTAAAAAAACAATGAGCGAAGAAATAAGCTACAAAGAAGCGTTGGAAGAGCTAAATTCTATTTTAAAAAAGATCGAATCTGAAGATATTGAAATGGACGATCTTACAAAGATTGTAAAGATCGG
>JAJXTU010000029.1 GCA_021783475.1 bacterium | reverse complement strand
TTAAAAAATAATGAAAATTTTGAAATTAAATATTCTTCTGCTAAAGAGAAAAGATATCAGGAGTATTTAGATTGGGTGAAAACTGCAGTCCAGCTATTTATAAACAATCAAGGCGCACATTCAGACGACCCTCTAATAAAGAGTCTAACTAAAAAGGGCGCATATTTATTAGAAGATATTTGCTCAAAAGATATTTGTCCATTTAAGAAATTTGTTTGTTCTTATGGATTTAATTCATGTTTTGCGCTAAGCATATCCTTTAAGGATAATATTATCGGCTCCCTCGTCCTGGTCTTTACTAAAGGAAGCTTTTTTAATGATGAGATATATAATTTATTCAAAGTAATTCAGCAACAAATTGAATTCATCCTAAATAAACTGGAAGATGAAAAGTTCTCAAAGATAATGCTTAGTGCATTGAACTCTGGTTTTGAATTTGTGACGGTTACAGATAATAATTTTAATATAGTATATGTTAATGATAAGGCTCTAAATATTTTGGGACTTTCAAGAGATGAGGTTATAGGCAGGCACCATTCTATATTCTCTTCTAAGACTCATACAAAAGAATTTTCAAAAAAATTTTACAAAACTCTGAAATCTGGAAATACCTATTCAGGATTAATTAAATATAGAATTAAAAATGACATATTAAAGGATTTTTACGTTAATATAACGCCTTTTTTTGAGAGTTCAAATATTACACATTATATAGCAGTAGGCAAAGAAATTGGAAATGACAACGAACTTTTAAAAGAGTTAGAGAAACTGGCTAATTATGACGATACAACTGGTCTATTTAATTTAAACTCTTTCAAAAAAGAATTAGAGAAATTTTTAGAAAGGGCTAAAGCTGAAAGCCAGATAGGTGCAGTGGTTATAATAAATCCTCTGAATTTTAAAAGGATAAACGAAGCCTTTGGTTTTGCAGTTGGCGACTATACGCTAAAACAGATAGCTCAAAGGCTAAAAGATAATCTAAAGACATACGATGTAGTTGCAAAGCTGGAATCTGACAGATTCGGTATTCTGCTTAAAGATTTAAAAGTAGAAAAAGACATACTTATAGTAGCTTCAAAGATACTGAGTGAGATTATAGAACCCTATGAGACTCTGAATCATAAGATTTCTGTTTCATTTAATGTTGGATTTAGTCTTTTTCCCAAGGATGCTAATACTCCAGAGGATTTACTAAATAAAGCTCTGATTGCGCTTGCAGATGCCAAAGAAAAAGGAGAAAATCAGGTAGGCTTCTTTAGACAGGAATTGGAAATAGAGGCCACAAAAGCTTTAATACTAAAGTCAGACTTAGAGCTTGCAATAGCCAACAAGGAATTTGTCGCCTTCTATCAGCCATATGTAGATAAAGATAGAAAAATCGTAGGTGCAGAGGCTCTAATGCGATGGGTTAAAAATGGCAAAATAATATTGCCTATAGATTTTATAGAGTACTTAGAGAAGACGTCTTATATAATAGATGCAGAGAATCATCTCATAGAAAACGTACTTGATGACTTGCAATCTTTTAAAAAAACTATCCCCATATCGATTAATCTTTCTTCCAAAAGCTTGATGCAAAGGAGCTTGAGGGATGATTTGTTTTCTAAGCTGGAATTTCATCATCTGCAAATGGATTTATTAAAAATAGAGATCGTAGAGAGGACATTTATAAATAGCTTTGATTATATTTCGGATCTGATTAGAGAGTTAAAAAAATATGGCATATATTTTTCTTTGGATGACTTTGGCACTGGATTTTCCTCCTTGTCTTACCTGTCAATGCTTGACATTGAGACGCTAAAGATAGACATATCGTTCATAAGAGGCATAGAAAACTCTAAAACAAGAAATATCATAAATTCTATTATTTTTCTTGCTCACTCACTAAATATAAAAACAATTGCAGAGGGAGTAGAAACTGCAGAGCAGTTTGAGATTCTAAAATCTATGGATTGCGATTACTTTCAGGGATATTTGTTCCATAGACCTATGCCAAGAGATGATTTTGACAAAATTTTAGGTAATATTTGAATATTATAAATAAATTTTTGGAGGCTTTAAGTTGGAGAATAGATTAGATTTCAAAATTGATTTGAGAAAAAAGAGTTTTTTAAGGCAGCTTTTTGAGAAATCTATTAATGAGATATATATTTTCCATCCAAAGAGTTTAAAATTTTATGCGGTAAATCAGGCTGCCAGGATGAATTTAGGATTTTCATCGGAAGATTTAAGCAATATGACCCCAGTTGACTTGAAGCCAGAGATGAGCGTGGATCTCTTTAAGAAGCTACTTGAACCCTTGATAAAGGGTGAAAAAGGGACTATTTCTTTTCAAACTAAGCATCAACGAAAAGATGGTACTCTTTATCCTGTCGAGGTGAACTTACAGCTTATTAATTATAGGGGTAAAAACCTTTGCATTGCTTTTATCTCTGACATTACAGAAAGAGTTCTAATAGAAGATGAGATTAAAGAAACTCAACTAAAATTTGATGTGGTTATTAACTCAGTTCGTGATGCTATTGTAATAATCGATGATCAGGATAGAGTAACCTTTTGGAATAAAGCTGCAGAAAATATTTTTGGCTATTTTTGGGAAGAAGTTATTTGGAAGAAATTGAATCAATTTCTAGTACCAGGTAGTTATTATAAACCTCATATTGAGAAAATAAAGCATAATCTTTTAAAAGGGAAAGGGAATTTTTTAGATGAGACATTAGAAATGAAGGCAAGACATAAAGATGGAAAAGAGATTTTTTTAGAAGCTTCTTTATCAATTTTTAATTTTAAGGATAATTGGTATTCAGTAGAGATTGCAAGGGATATTAGTGAACGAAAGAAATTAGAAGAAGAAAATAGGATTAAGGAAGATAGGCTCAGATTAATGCTGGGGGGTTTGCCTACTCCTGCCTGGCTGATTACAAAGAACAAAAAAATTCTTGCACAAAACAAGATGGCTGAAAAGTTATTTCATACTAAGGTTAATGGCTATTGCTGGGAAGAAATTCACAGCAGAAAGTATATACAGAAAACAAATAGAGATGTATATGAAAATACAGGCGTGCCTTTGCCAGATACAAAGTGCTATTATTGTAAGGCTGATGAAGCGCTTTTAAAAAATGAGTCGATAAACACTGAGGTAGATCTTGAAGACAAAGTATGGGATACCTGGTGGATACCCCTAGGAGGTGATATATACCTTCATTATGCAAATGACGTTACTGTGTATAAAAACATAGAAAAAGAGCTCTATCTTTTATCAGTTACAGATCCTTTGACAGGCGCATATAACCGTCGATATTTTCTTGAAAGATTGGATATAGAGATAGAGAGGGGAAAGAGGACAAACTCTAAATTTTCTGTAATAATGCTTGATATTGACAATTTCAAGAGCATAAACGACAAGTTCGGTCACAATGCTGGCGATCTAGTTTTAAAAAGTTTATCTGAGATGATCAAAAGTAGAATAAGAAAAATTGATATATTTGCACGTTGGGGTGGCGAGGAATTTGTAATACTACTTCCTGAAACCACTCCACAAAAAGCTTCAATTTTAGCTGAAGATCTCAGGGTTAGATTGAACTATTTAGAAATTGAGGATATTAATGGCATTACTGTAAGCTGCGGCATTGCAGGATCTCGCCAATGGGACAGCGTTGACTCCTTGATAGAAAGAGCTGATAATCTGATGTATGAGGCTAAAGCCGTTGGAAAAAATTGCGTGCGTTATGAAGAATTAGGTTGATTTTAGATATATAACTTTACAGAGGGGTAGAGCTAACAGTTAAAAAATTTTTTCTTATTAGCGTTTTCGTGTTATTTTTAATATTTATATTTCCACTTCTATTTTTCAACGGAAGTGATAGAGGGTATTTGAACTCAGCAAATTCATTTTTTGATAAGAAGGAATATTATAAGGCTATATCATTTTATAATATGGCTATAGATTCAAATCCAAAACTCGTAGATGCCTATGTAAATAGGGCAAACTCATATTTCGAATTGCACGAATACGACAAAGCAATTCAAGATTTTTCAAGGGTAATCGAGCTAAACCCAAAAAACGCTGACGCGTATGAGGGCAGGGGGATATCATACTATAAAATAAAAAATTATGATTTTTCTATAAGAGATTACCAAAAGGCGATAGAGCTAAACCCGAAAAATGCAAGCTATTATAACAATCTGGGAGTTAGCTATTATGATTTGCGTGAATTCAATAAGGCAGTCATTGCATATAGCAGGGCAATAGATATTAATTCAAATATGTATGTGGCATATTTTAACAGAGCAAGCGCATATTATGCATTGGGTGACTATACAAACTCAGAAAGAGATTCTGCTAAGGCGAGAAGCCTTGATAGCAGTAAGTAAATTTGATATATTTGATAACAATATAAAAATTTAAGGAGGGCCAATGTATACTGCAGTAGGTTTAGCAAACAAATTAAGAGAGATATATCCAAATTTGGGAGAAAACAAACTAAATTTCAGTGTGGTATTCGAAGAAGACAAAAATGCTTGGTTGATTACTTTTTTTAAGGGAAATTTTAAGAGATATGCATATCTGGACAAGTCTGATGCTGATTCTTGTATTGAAGGCGAAAAGTGCATATATTTAGAGTTTATTATTGATCAATATTTGAGCATTTTTGACGAAGAAAACAAAAAATAATTTTTTTTATTGCAGCCGTTAAGAAATATTAACGGCTGCAAGCGATAATACGTATATTATCATTAACCAACTTTTTTAGGGGTTAGCTTATCCTTTACAAAATTCTCATCTATGTCGAGCGTGCTATCTTTTGTAAACGAAGACGTGTCAAACATAATGTCTAACATAATGGTCTCCATTATAGATCTTAGGCCTCTGGCGCCTGTATTTCTTTTTATCGCTTCTTTTACGATAAAATCCAAAGATGCATCGTCGAAATTTAGAGATATGTTGTCCATATCCATAAGCTTCTTGTATTGTTTTAGGATCGCATTTTTTGGCTCTGTTAAAATCTTTTTTAATAAAGCCTCATCAAGAGGGCTCAAAACTGATATGATAGGTAAGCGACCGACCAATTCAGGAATAAGTCCAAAGTGTATGAGGTCTTCTGGCAGAATATTTTCCTGTAATATCTTCCACTTTTGCTCTTCTTGCTTGATGTCTCCATCTTTATTGCTCTTGGATATAAAGCCGATATTTTTCTTGCCAATTCTTGAATATACTATCTCTTCAACCTTTTCGAAGGAACCACCGCAAATAAATAGTATATTTTCAGTGTTTATCTGTATAAACTCTTGTTGAGGGTGTTTTCTGCCGCCCTGGGGTGGGACATTCGCAACCGTGCCTTCAAGAATTTTTAACAATGCCTGTTGGACACCTTCTCCTGATACATCTCTGGTAATGGATGTATTTTCAGATTTTCTGCCGATCTTGTCTATCTCATCTATGTAAATAATGCCTTTTTCAGCAGCATGAATATCATAGTTAGCGGCTTGAATAAGCCTTAAGAGAACATTTTCGACGTCTTCACCCACATAACCTGCCTCTGTAAGGGTAGTGGCATCAGCTATTGCAAACGGAACGTTTAATATCTTTGCAAGTGTCTGGGCCAAAAGGGTCTTGCCTGTTCCAGTTGGACCGATTAATAAAATATTGCTTTTTAAAATCTCGACGTCGTTATCTCCCTTTTCTTGCATTATTCTTTTGTAGTGATTGTAAACTGCGACTGATAAAACCTTTTTTACATCTTCTTGACCTATCACATATTCTGATAGCTTTGAAAATATTTCTTTTGGTTTTAGCTTATTTATGGTGTTGTTATAATTTTCAAGAAGCTTTTCTTCCTCTTCTTTTTCTAGTATCTTGTTTGCAATTTTTATGCAATCGCTGCATATCAAAGAGCCATTTTTTCCAGAGAAAAACTTATCAACTTCTTTCGAGTTCTTGCCGCAAAAAGAACATTTCTGTAAATTTTCATTGTCCATATCTTCGATTATTCTCTCTTTTCCAGAATTTCATCAATAATTCCATATTCTTTTGCCTGCTTGGCATCCATATAAAAATCTCTCTCGGTATCATTCTTGATCTTGGATATATTTTTTCCAGTGTGATTGGATAATATCAAGTTCAATGCATCCTTTATCTTCAAGATCTCTTTTGCTTGGATGGCAATATCTGTTGCCTGCCCCTCTGCTCCGCCTAAAGGCTGATGAATAAGGACTCTTGCGTTTGGAAGGCAATATCTCTTGCCCTTTTCTCCTGCTGCGAGGATGACTGCAGCCATGCTGGCAGCCTGCCCAAAGCAAATAGTGTTAACTTTTGACTTTACATATTGCATGGTGTCATAGATAGCAAGTCCTGCAGATACCACGCCTCCAGGGCTGTTTATGTAAAGAAAGATATCTCTTTGTGGGTCGTCTGCTTCTAAGAAGAGCATTTGCGCTACCACAAGATTTGCTACATCTTCATTTATTGCAGTGCCTAAAAATATAATCCTATCGTTTAATAGCTTCGAAAATATATCGTAAACTCTTTCCCCATGGGAAGTTCTTTCAGTAACTGTTGGTATCAGAATACTATTTGAAATATTCATCTTCTTCACCATCCTAAGGTTAATTTTATTTAACTCTTTAATTCACTTTCTGAGCCCTCAGACTTGGGAGTCTCCTCAGCACTGTCAGTAGCCTTATCTTCGGATTCTCTCTCAATACACATTGTCAATAGGGCAGAGAAAACTCTTTCTCTTCTGACATCAGCCATTATTTGTCCCCAGGTCCTTTTGTCATTTTTCAGCTCTAAGATCCACTTTTCTAAATCTTCTTCTCCAATATCTTTTCTGTAGGCCCTCAACCTTTGTTCAATCTCGGCATCTTCTATTATTATGCCCAAGTCTTTTGAAACCTTTTCAATTATTAGAAGCTCTTCTATTGATTTCTTTACCGTCGCATCTGCAAATTCTGAAAATTCATCTTTACCGCTATTTAAGGCCTCCACCTCTTCTTTTGAAACCTGTCTATTTTTCAGTCTTTTTTCCAGATCGCTTATATACTGCTGCCTTTCTAATTGCAGGGCAGTTTCTGGAATGTATATCTTGCTCATTTCTCTAATCTTATCTAATATTGCATTTTTCTGATTTTCAATCTCTTGCTGAAGCTTGTTCATAAGAATCATATTTTTTTGTTGATCTTTAAGGTCATCCATGCTGTCTACTTGAAAATTCGCTTGTAAATCAATGTCAGACCAATTTGATAGCTCTTTTCTTCTTATGGAGTCAATTTTTGCTTTTACATGGGCAGTTTTTTTTGCTTCTTCTGACTCTAACTCTATATCACACTCGACTTCATCGCCAACTTTTTTGCCTATTAAGACGTCTCTGAGGGGTTTTAGTCTATCTTTGATATCTGGATTGATAGAAATGGCTGATTTTCCAGTATATTCTTTTACATCTTCGTTGTTCTCGTCTTTTGTGTCCATAGTTATCTCTACGACATCTTTTAACTGAATCTCTCCCTCTTCGACGTTATTCCACTTTGCAAAGCTTTGGAGTATTAAGTTTAATTGTTCTTCGACCTCTTCATCAGAGACTGCTACTTCATTGGCTTTTATACTAATCGATCTATAATCTCCCAATTCTGGGTCTGGCCAGTATTCAAATACCATCTTAAACTTATAGTCTTTGTCTTTTTGGATCTCTGATTCGTCTTCTTTTAATACGTTGTAAAGATGCTCATCGCTATGTTCATTCTTTATCTGGTTAAATGACTTTCTCAATAGCATCTCTTTGAGATTCTCTACTATCTCTTCATCTTGTATTACCTTTTCTAAAATATTTTTTGGCACCTTGCCCTTTCTAAATCCTGCTATGCTTGTTCTGTTTGCGAGGGCGTTAAAGGTTTGTTTCCACTCGCTTGCTACTTCCTCTTTTGGAAATATTACATCAAACTCAACTTTTGTTGTTGATTCATATGTCTTTGAATAGTTCAATTTTATCCTCCTAATTTATATTTATATTTCAATTTCGCCTTCAAATACCATGGTTGCGTTAGCAGTCATAAACACATTGACTGTGTTATATTCTATGTAGAGCACTCCACCTGGAAGGTGAATGTTTACGTTGCAGTCTACTAAGCCATTTAATTTTGCAGCGACAGCAGTAGCACAGGCTCCAGTTCCACAAGCCAAAGTCTCTCCTACTCCTCTTTCCCAAACTCTAAGCTCTATATCATTTTTCGATATTACCCTTGCAAACTCTACATTAGTTTTTTTCGGAAACCATGCTGAATGCTCTACTTCAGGCGCAATGCCTTCTATTGGAAAGCTCTTTATATCATAATCCATAAAAATTACTGTATGAGGGTTTCCCATTGAAACGCAGGTTACATTTAAAAATGTCTTATCATTTATTTGAATTTTTTCATTTATAACAGCATCTTTTCCCTCAAAGCCCAAAATTGGAATTGATTCTGGCTTTAAATTTGGAGTACCCATATCTACTCGAACTAGTGATTTTCTGCCATCGAACTTTACAACTTCTGGCACAATGATGCCAGCAAGCGTTTCTACCTTTATTTTGTCATTGTTTACTATCTTCATATCTTTTGCTAATTTAGCAAAACATCTTATTCCGTTTCCGCACATTTCGGCTTCACTGCCATCTGCATTAAAAATTCTCATTTTTAAATCAGCTTTAGCTGATGGCAGCATCAGGATCAAGCCATCGGCGCCAATCCCAAAATGCCTATCGCACAGCTTTTCAGAAATTTCAGCAGGATCGTTTGACTCTACGTATTTGGATTCTTCTGGTAAAAGCATAACAAAATCGTTACCAGCTCCTTGCATTTTGTAAAACTTCACTAATCCAATTCCTCCTTAATTTTTTTTAATAAGCAATTTGCACTAATATTATAATCTATGTTTTCAATCCATTCTGTATTTATTTTTTTAAACCATGTCATCTGTCTTTTTGCAAAATTCCTTGTGTTCTTCTTTATAAGTTCAATTGCCTCTTCAAGAGGCAAGTTCTTTACAAGATAATCTATTATTTCCTTATATCCATAAGTTTGAAAAGCCATAGTATTTATATCATACTTATCAATAAGAAATTTTACTTCATCTATTAGGTTTTGTTCAATCATTACGTCGACACGCTTGTTTATTCTTTCGTAAAGCAACCCTCTATCAAGTTTTAAGCCAAAAACTTTATAATCATATTTCTTTTCTGAAATATTTGCTGATTTTGAAAAAATTTCTCCTGAGACCTCGTAAACTTCCAATGCCCTTATTATTCTTATTTCATCAATAGGTGAAATAGATCGGGCATAATCCGGGTCTATTTCCAAAAGTCTCAGGTAAAGGTATTCAAAGCCTTTTTCTGTTCCTATTTTTTTTAGTCTATTTCGCAATTCTTTGTCTTTGGTTCCGCAAGCAAAGTTGTAACCTTCAATTAATCCCTTTAGGTAAAGGGCAGTTCCACCCACTATCATGGGTATCTTAGACCTCTTTATTGTATCTTCGATTAACTCTAATGCCTTTGTTTGAAAAATATATGCATTAAACTCTTCTGTTGGATATATTATATCAATAAGATAATGCGCTATCCCTCTCATTTCCTCTTTTGTGGGCTTTGCGGTTCCGATATCCATATATTTATATACCTGTCTGGAATCAGCGGATATAATTTCAATTGGCAATTCTTGCGCAACTTCTACAGAAATATTTGTTTTTCCAGTACAGGTTTGTCCAAGTAAAATAAAAACTTTATTCACAATTGTTATTCAATTACAGCAAGAATAGCTTTGTTTGGCAAAATAAGATAGGAATTCCCCTCGAAAGTTATTTCGAAGCCCATATCTTTAGAAAATATTACTTGATCGCCTACTTTTACTTTGATTTCTGATGAGTCACCTATTGCTATCACGAGACCTTCCTTTGGACTTTCTTTAACAGTTTCTGGTATGAGTATTCCTGAGGACGTCCTATCGCTTGGGCTCATTGCCCGCACAAGTATCATGTTGCCTAAGGGTCTAATTGTCAATTTTATTCAATATCCTTTCTATTTCATCAAAGTCAGCATAATATTTGTTTTCAAACTTTAAGATAGGCAAGGTTTCAAGCCCAACTTTTTTGAAAATTGTTTTTATCTCGTTCTGATTTTGACTCATACAGTACATATCGTATACAGATATTATTTCTAGGCCTAAGCCTTTATCGTTTATATATTTTTCTAAGATTTGGCAGTATTTATTTCCTGGATAGGTATAAAGCACAGGTTTATTTGTCATAATTTTCACCTACTATCATGGTTCCCACTCCCTCAGGGGTAAGGACTTCGAGCAAGAGCGAGTGAGGTTCTCTGCCATCGATAACGTGAACTGCTTCAATTCCAGATTCTATCGCCTCTTTTGCAGACAAGGTTTTTGGTATCATGCCCTTGGAGAGGACTCCCTCTTCTATAAGATTATCTATTTCTGACGTCTTTACTTTGGACAAAATTGTAGATGGATCGTCTTTGTTTAGCAGTATCCCTGGAACGTCTGTCAGATACAAAAGCCTCTTTGCGCCAAGCGATGATGCTATTTTTCCTGCGACAAAGTCGGCATTTATGTTTAGAGAGCTGCCATCCTCATCATAAGCGATTGGTGACATAACTGGCACATAGTTTGAGTTTACAAGGGCAGATAGCAAGGATGGATTTATGTCCACAATTTCTCCAACAAAGCCGTATTTTTCTGATTTCTTCTTAGCCATTATCGTTCCGCCATCTTTGCCGCATATTCCCACTGCTTTGCCACCATAATTTTGAATCTTGGCTACTATATTTTTATTTACCTTACCAGACAGAATCATCTCGGTAATTTCCATAGTTTTTGAATCTGTGACCCTTAGTCCTTCGATAAATTTGGTTTCTATATTAAGAATTTTTTGCCATCTTGAAATCTCTGGGCCTCCGCCATGAATAAGTACGATTTTTACGCCCAGATAGCTGAGTAGTACGATGTCCTGGAAGAGTGCATCGTTTACGTCCTCAGATTCCAAAATAGAACCGCCGTATTTAATTACGATTATCTGGTTGTTGAACTGTTTAAAATATGGCAGGGCGTCAATAATTATTTTTGCTTGATTTTTTTTGTCAAACAATTTACACCTCACGTTGAATATTCTGAATTTAACTTAACATAATCAAAGGTTAGATCGCAACCATAGAAAGTAAAACTTTTATCTCCACTGTTATTATGAATTTCTATTATAACCCTTTCATTTGCAGAAATCTCTTTGCTAAGCTCATCTTTTTTAAAGTCAATAGGTTTTCTGTTGTAAACCTCAGTGTCAAAAATCTTTATTGAAACAGAGTCCTCATCAATTAGATTTGTGTTTCCTGCGGCGCATAGTATTCTGCCCCAATTCGGATCCGAGCCAAAAAAAGCGCATTTAACAAGGGTTGATTTTGCAATGTTTGAGGCAACTTTTTTTGCATCCTTTTCGTTGGCAAAACCAGAGGCTCTAACTTCAAGGATTTTTGTAGATCCTTCTCCATCTCTTACTATGTCGTTTGCTAACTTTGTGCAGCATCTATTTAGAGCTTTTTCAAAAGCTAACATCAATTCATCGTTTTTGCTGTTTATTTTATTCTTTGGGTAAAGCATATCTGTCATAAAAAAAACTGAGTCATTGGTAGATGTGTCTCCATCTACTGATATTGCGTTGAAGCTTCTATCTACACAGCTGATAAATACATCTTTTAATATATCTTCATCAGCATTGATGTCTGAAGTAATAAAGACCAGCATTGTAGCAAGATTTGGGCAAATCATACCGCAGCCTTTTGCGTAAGCCCTTATGTGTATGTCACCAGACTCTGCTGAGGGTATCGTTTCAAAATATTCTTTTTCGAAGCTATCAGTGGTCATTATAGACTCTATAAAATCTTTATGATTATTGTTGTCTAAGCTTGATGCTAACTCTGGTATCTTGTTTATTATCTTATCCTTGTCCAGCCTTACGCCAATTATACCAGTGGATGCTAACAATATTTCTTCTTCTTTAATATTTAGCAGTTGTGAAAATTTCTTTGATATTTCAATGGCGTCGTTGTAGCCTTCAATTCCTGTGGCCGCATTTGCATTGCCTGAATTAATGAGGATAGCCTTTATAAGATTGTTTTTGCTCAGTCTTTCTTTGGAAATTTTTACTGGAGCTGCTGCAACGCTATTTTGAGTAAATACTGCAAAGGTCAGCGCCCCTTTCTTGCATACAATAGCGCCAAGGTCTTTTCTGCCTGACAGTTTTAGCCCGCAACGTATTCCTGCGAAATTAAAATTTTCGGGAAAATTTGACAATTTATATTACCTCCGGGACGTTAGTTAAGGACAATTCTTCGGGGAAGTCAAAAATAATATTTAGGTTTTGGACTGCTTGACCTGCAGCGCCTTTTATCAGGTTATCAATCGCGCTAAAAATTTTTACAGTATTATCTGAGGTTTTGCAAATATTTATCGCACATAGATTGCTAGACCTAACCATTGCTGTATTTGGTAGGTCATTGTCAAGTATTTGAACGAACTTTTCATTTTTGTACTTTTCGTAAAAAAGTTCTTTTATAGTCTTTTCATCTGATATCTCTTTGTTGAAGAGCACATAAATTGTCGAGAGTATTCCTCTTTGCATTGGTATAAGGTGCGGCGTAAAGATTAATTCTGGAGCATCTTTTGAAATTAGCTTTATTTGGTCGTTCATTTCTGGTTGATGTCTATGAAACTTGGCTCCATAGGGTTTTACGCTCTCATTTACCTCGCAGAAAAGGAAATCTTTAGAAATTTTTCTGCCAGCTCCGCTTACACCTGATTTTGAGTCAGCAATTATGGTTGCTATGCTTCCCCCAAAGTAATCGACTATCGGATATAGTCCTAAAATCACGCTGGTAGGGTAGCAGCCTGGGTTGCCAATAAGCTTTGCGGTTTTAATCTTTTTCCTGTTTACTTCTGGCAAACCATAGACTGAATTCTGAAGCACATCTGGACAGTTATGCTCTATACAATAGGTTTTTTCATAAATTTCTTTGTCTTGAAACCTAAAATCTGCTCCAAGGTCGATAATTACTATGTCTTTGTTTGAATTAATTAATTTTGGAATAAATTTTGACGTTTCTCCTGCTGGCAGCGCTATGAAACAAGCGTCTAAGTCTTTTGCTGCCTCTGGATCGGTGGGTCCAAGTACCAGGTTTGTACCGAAGGATGGAAACAATTTCTTATAGCTTTCGCCGCTATTGGAGTGTGATGATAAAAACTTAAGCTCGACAAAAGGGTGATTTGATAAAATTCTAAATATATTTAAACCAGCGTATCCAGTTGCGCCAAATATGCCAACTTTAATCTTTTTCATACAGCCTCCTTGATAAGGTAATTAAAGACTTATAAATTCTATATTTGATTATAATAAATTTTCAAATGAATCAAAGTAAAAAAAGCTTGAGGAGATATCGTTCATTTCCTCTTTTTCCACCTTCAGCCAAACATTTTTTATGCCTATTTTCTTTGCCTGTATCAGGTTTTCTTCCAGGTCATCTATGAAAACAGATTTTTCTGGATCGAATTCGATTCTTAGCCTAAGCTTTTTCCAAAATTCAATATTTTCTTTTGGGTATCCCAAATCAAAACAGGTTACAATCCTATCAATTTGTTTTTCAATGTGAATCTTTGTAAGCTTAATATTTATTGTTTTTTTATGTGCATTTGTTAATATATAAATTTTTTTATTGTGTTTCTTTGCAAAAGAAAAAAATTGGTAAAGCCCTTTTGATGGTTTTATGAGATCTGAAATGGACATTGTGAGTTTCTCTATATCAAGATTTAACTTGGAAGACCAAAAATCTATATCAGACCAGCAAAGCTGTCCCTTATAGCTATTGTAGAGGCAGTAAAGTTTTTCTTTTGAATCTTCTATTGAAAAATTATTTTTTATTGAATACTGCAATGGGACATATTCAGACCAAAAGTAACGATCGAACTCCTTGTGGACCAAAGTCCCATCAAAGTCTAAGAAAACGTTATCAACGCTTTTTCTAAAAATACTTTTATACATCTAAATTATCTAAGTCTTTGCTCAAAATCATCTGTGCTATAGTTTTTTTGAATTTGTAACCGAGGGGCTTGCCGAATTCTTTTCTGAATTTTTGTTCTATTAAACTTAAATTCTGGAAGAACCTTGTCCTGTCTAAAAAATAAGGAAATTCAAAAAATTTGGAAGCCATAACCTCACAGCCTTTGTAAAAATCAACCCTGCCATTTGGAAAGGCGAGCTTTGATGGAACGCCGTGGATTCTGCATATCATAGGCCTATATTTATATATTATACAAAGGCCATCTTTATTGGCCGGACACATCATTTTAAACTTACCCTTTCCAGAAAAATTTTCCTTTTTAAATATATATCTTTTTGAGTTTTCAATTATTGACGATTGAATGTCGCTATCAACTTTCGATAACCCAAATCGCAACATGTATTCCTCAACAAAAGTATAGTGGTAGAAAAGAGTAGTGCAACAGTTTGTAACACAACCAGAACAGTTAAAATCGTAATTTTTGCCAATTGTAGAAAATTCATTTTCTACGTCTTCATAAAGTTTTTCTAAGCTATCTAATATTTTATTCATCTGAGTTGGGAGACGGCATCATTTATTAAGCTATTCAAGTCTTGTTCGACAAAAAAACCGTCCACAAAATAAGGAAACTTAAAATTAAGATTTTTAACGCTTTTTTGAAAATTTAAAATATGCTCAATTGATTCTTGATATCCAGTTTTTATTGCTGCAATTGTGGCATAACCAACTGTTTCCATATCTGTCGAGCTAAAGGTTTTAAGAAAATTATCTTTGTGAAATTCTACATCATCCCAAGCTCTTTTACCCACTTTTGCGACAGCCCACAAAATTGGCTTTTTCAGAAGCTCTTCGTCAAGAGCGTTCATAGCCATTGAGAGATAAGGATCCTTTAGAGATGGGATGTGGGTAATTATCTGTGCTATTGCTGGCGCAGAACTCCATCCAATCCCTCCAGATTCGTCATTCAGTGACCACAGCAGCGTTCTTATAAAAGTTCTAACTTTTTCTTCATTTTTATTCCATAAATTATTCATATACATACCAATAGCCTCAACTGCTCTATATTTTATTAGGATATCAGGATCATAGAGTCGCGATTTTAAAAAAGACCAAAATCGTCTTTCTTCATTACAAAGCAAGACGATTTTTTCATAGTTTCTATTTTTTAATAATTCTAAAATTATTTCCATTGATGTTATCATTAATATTACTGAGCTTTATTTTAACATATTTAATATAACTTTATGCATAAAACTTATAAAGATGGAGGTTTTTTTATGATTAGAAAAGCTGTTTTTCCTGTTGCCGGGATGGGGACAAGATTTTTACCTGCTACAAAAGCATCTCCAAAGGAAATGCTTCCCCTTGTAGATAGGCCCTTGATTCAATATGTAGTAGAAGAGGTTTTGGAATCTGGGGTTAAATATATGATTTTCGTTACTGGCAGAAACAAAAGGCCTATTGAGGATTACTTTGATGCCTCGTGGGAGCTCGAGTCTATCTTGAAAGATCAGGACAAATCTAGCCTTCTTGCTGATGTTGACAAGATTCGTGATGATGCCGAATTTATTTATGTTCGACAGCCAAAGCCATTGGGCTTGGGGCATGCAGTTCTTATGTCATCTGCCGTAATCGATAACGAGCCCTTTGCTGTGGTCCTTGGCGATGACATTATAAGTTCTGAGATTCCTGCTATGAAGCAACTTATTAGCGTATATGAAAGATATCATAGTCCAGTCTTAGCCCTTGAAAGGGTACCAGAAGAAGAAGTCAGCAGCTATGGGATAGCTGTTGCAAAGCCAATTCCTGATGATGATGGAGTTTTTAAAATAGTTGATTTAGTTGAAAAACCAGAGATTCATGAGTCTCCATCAAACTATGCGGTAATTGGAAGATATATTCTTGTTCCTGAAATTTTTGATATTTTAAAAGAAACTAAGCCTGGTAGGGGTGGCGAAATTCAGCTAACCGATGCTCTTAGAACTTTATGCGAGAGAAGATTAGTGCTAGGGGTTGAGGTTAAAGGAAAAAGATATGACTGTGGCTCAAAGATTGGATATCTAAAAGCCACAGTCGATTTTGCACTTCAACATCCTGAATTTAAGGATGATATGAAAAAACATCTAAAAGAAATTTGTGTAGATTTATAGATTTTTCAGAACCTCGTTTGCAAATTCTTTCGTGCCGACGGTGTTTTTCATTTTTAGATCTGCAGTGCCAAGCTGCATTTCTAAGACTTTTTCGACAGCATTTTCTAAGTCAAGAGCGATATCCTCTCTTTCAAAGCTAAGCCTAAACATTAGGGCAATTGAGAATATGGTGGCTATGGGGTTAGCCAGGTTTTTGCCTGCTATGGATGGCGCAGATCCGTGAACTGGTTCATAGAGAAATGGCTTTTTGTCTCCTATGCTCGCAGATGGCAAAAGTCCAAGTGAACCTACTAGGGCAGCCCCTTCATCGCTAAGGATGTCTCCAAACAGATTTTCGGTGATAATTACGTCAAATTGGTTTGGATCGTATATCATTTGAAGTGCGGCGTTGTCTACGTATAAGTGATTTAGCTTTATTTCGGGATAAGACTTTGACAGATTTTCTACTACTTCACGCCAGAGCCTTGAATTTTCAAGAACATTCGCTTTGTCTATAGAAGTTAGGTTTTTTCTTCTTGAAGATGCGAGATTGAAGCCTATCTTAGCAAATTTTTCGATTGTAGTTGAGCTGTAGGACATGGTGTTTATTGCTACCTTTGAACCATCTGGCTGAGTATAAATTCCTCTTGGTTCGCCAAAATAAAGTCCTTCAGTTAGCTCTCTCAGTATTACTATATCTAAACCCTTGTCTACCGTTTCACATTTTAAACATGAAAGGTGTGTTAGATGTTTTGAAAGCTTTATGGGTCTGATATTGCAAAAAACATCCAGACTTTTTCTTAGTTTCAATAGCCCTGCTTCTGGTCTTAGATTTGGAGGATTATTGTCCCACTTTGGGCCTCCAACAGCGATTAATAAAACTGCGTCAGATTTTTTGCACTCCTTCAGGGTATCAGCTGGCAGAGGATCTCCAAAAGAATCAATGGCGTTTCCTCCTATTGGCAGCTCGTTTAACGCAAAAGAAAAACTGTATTTTTCTTCGATCTTATCTCTAAATAATTTAACAATTTCTTTTAAGTCCTGACCAATTCCGTCTCCCGGTAAGAAAGCTACTTTATGCATTTTTTGCACCTGCCTCTAAACGATTTTTCGTGAAGTTGAAGAGTCCGCCAACCTCAACAAGGTTTAATAAAAAATCTGGATAGGGGTCGAATTTATATGTCTTGTTTTTCGTCTTATTTATCAACGTGCCCTCTAAGGCATTCACTGAGATTACATTTCCTTCTTCGATGGAGTCTAAATTCTCACTTGTGACAAAAATTGGCAGGCCCACATTTATGGCATTTCTGAAAAATATTCTTGCAAAAGAATTGGCAACGACTGCGCTAATTCCAGCACCTTTAATGGCTAATGGCGCGTGTTCTCTTGAAGAACCACAGCCAAAATTATTTCCTGCTACTATTATGTCGCCTTTTTTCATTTCATTTAGAAAATTTGGCCTAAGATCTCTAAATAAATTCTTACCAAGCTCTGTCTGATCGGTTTCTGCCAAATATCTTGCTGCTATTATCAAATCTGTATCGATATTGTTTCCAAAAAGTCTTGCTGCGCCTTCTAAAATCATTTATATTACCTCCTCTGGTGAAGTTATGTATCCAGTTAGGGCAGATGCCGCTGCAACAGCAGGCGAGGCGAGAACTACCTTGCTCTTTGGGTGCCCCATTCTGCCTATGAAATTTCTATTAGTGGTGGAGACGCACACTTCATCTTCTGCAAGGATGCCCATGTGCCCGCCTAAACAAGGACCACATGTTGGTGTAGAAACTGCTGCGCCAGCTAAAATAAACTTTTCTATCAAGCCTTCTCTTAAAGCTTCAAGATAGACCTTTGGACTTCCTGGCAAGACGATTACTCTGAGGCCATCCTTCACTCTGTTGTTAGAGATTATTTCTGCTGCAATTCTTAGATCTGAGATTCTGCCATTTGTACATGAACCGATTACCACCTGATCTACATAAGTTTTTTCTAACTTATTTATATTGGTAGTATTGTCAGGAGAAAATGGAAGAGAAACAGTATAGTCTAAGCTGCTTAAGTCTATTGTGATGCTATTTTCATATTTTGCATCTTTATCTGCTTCAACGTAATCGGGTGCTTTTATGCCTAAATCATTTAAATATTGTTCTGTTACACTGTCGTAATTGAAAATACCAGCCTTACCTCCGCATTCAATTGCCATATTTGAGATAGTAAACCTGTCATCTATAGAAAGATTCTTTAACCCTTCACCGCAAAATTCAAGAGCAAAATAATTTGCTCCTTCTACTCCAATCTTTCCTATAAGGTGTAGTACTACATCTTTCCCGCTAATCCATTTCTTTTGTTTGCCTACTATTTCTACCTTAAAAGATGGCGGCACTCTAAACCATGTGTCTCCTGTAGCCATTGCCATGCCTGCATCGGTAGAGCCTACTCCTGTAGAAAAGGCGTTTAGCGCCCCGTAAGTACAAGTGTGTGAGTCTGCTCCGATTATCAAATATCCAGGACGAGCCAGTCCCAATTCTGGAACCATCACGTGTTCTATGCCTACGTGCCCTGGCTCATAGAAGTGTTTTATATTTTGACCCTTTGCAAAATTTCTAAGCATCTTAACGTTTTGGGCTGATTTGATATCTTTGTTTGGAGTGAAGTGATCGCATATTATAGCTATCTTCTCCTTATCGAAAACCTTTATATTGCCTAATTTTTGAAACTCCATAACGCTAAGAGGCCCTGTAATATCGTTTACGAGAACAATATCTACTTTAGCAAGGGTATAATCACCTGATTTTACGTCTTTGTTTGAGTGCTTTGAAAAAATTTTTTCCGCTACTGTTTTGCCCATTTTTAACTCCCTTCTTAAATATGCTTTTATAAAATCCACTTTTATTATAAAATGAAAAAAATAATTTAAATAGGGGAGAAAAATGCCATTTGAAAAAATCGAAACAGGGATCGACGACCTTCTAATAATAAAATCAAAAAAGTTTTTTGATAATAGGGGATATTTTCAGGAGACTTTTAAAAGTTCTGATTTTAAAAAAATGGGAATCGAGCTGGAGTTTTCTCAGGATAACCTGTCTTTTTCTAAAAAAGATGTTATAAGAGGCATGCACTATCAAAAAGAGCCATACGGTCAGGCAAAACTTGTAAAATGCGTTTCTGGAAGTATATTTGATGCTGTTGTAGATGTCAGAAGAGAGTCAAAAACCTTTGGCAAATATTTTACTATTATTTTGCACGACAGTGACGATTATCTATTTTTTGTGCCGGATGGGTTTTTACACGGATTTTGTGTGTTGAGCGATTTTGCGATAGTGCTTTATAAAACTTCTTCAGAATATTCCCCTGAAAATTCCAGCGGCGTGATATTTAACGATCAGTTTTTAGCCATACCCTGGCCAGCAAAAGCACCAATTATTTCGCCCCAGGATGAAAAATTAAAGTCTTTTAAAGAAGAATTTCTAAAATAATTTCTATTATTACTTTATGAATTTTGTAATATAATATACTATATTGAATTCAAGGAGGTAATAAGATGCCAGAGAAAAAGGCTGCAAAAGAACAGCTTTTTGAAATGTTAAACCAGGCTATTGCTCGTGAGATCCAGGTTAGTATTCAGTATATGTGGCAGCATATACAGGCTAAGGGATTTAAAGGCAAGATTGTTGGTGAAGATATGAAAAAAATATCTATCACTGAGATGAAACACGCTGAAGACATTGCAGAGCATCTTTTCGCACTTGGCGGAACTCCTACTACTAAACCAAATGCTATCGAAGTGGGCTCTTCTCTGAAAGAAATGCTTGAGCTTGATATCAAGGCCGAAGAGGAAGCCATAAAGCTTTATAAAGAGATAATTAATTTTGCTAAGAAGCAAGACGATCTGGCTACCAAAAGGCTCTTTGAGAAAATCTTGTTGGAAGAGATGGAACATCTTCAGTCATTTGAGAACTATCTTTTAGATTAATATTAAGCTTAAATTTTCTTAGAGGGAGCAGATGTTTGCTCCCTTTTTTTTGTTTCTTTTTTAATAATAAAATCGTATTCTATTTAGCATTGGTAAATGTTATATACTTATATAAATAGAATAAAGGTGATTGTATGAGGTGCTTTCTAAAATATGGATTCAGACTTAATTTTAAGGATAAAGTCGGGAGATCAAGTTGCTTTTAGAGATCTTTATAATAAGTATAGTAGTTATATTTATACACTTTCGTATAGGTTATCTGGATCTGCCGAAGAGGCAAAGGATCTCGTACAGGAGTTCTTTATTAGGTTTTACAATAGCGTGGATAAATTTGACACGAATTATCCTTTTATACCGTGGTCTAAGAAAGTGCTAACAA
>JAJXTU010000110.1 GCA_021783475.1 bacterium | reverse complement strand
CCTGCTGTGCATTTTCTAGAGCCTCAATAGGTATTTTAATTTTGCGAGCAATAACCCTGCATCCAAGAAAGAAAAAAGATAAAACTCTTCTATGTTTAATGGTATTTGCTTGAAATTGGTAATGTAGATTTTCATTCTCAGCAGCAAGTCCCGTGACATATGCAATTAATGAAGCTAGCATAGCAAGCATAAGAAGAATTTGTATTCTTTCTATCTTCTTAGAACTGGCATGTTCAAAGCTCAAACCATACTGAGCACTTTTTAAATCCCTAAAACCTTCCTCAATTTGCATTCTTTCCCGGTAATAATTGATAACTATTTCCGGAGTTTCAGGATAAATGAGTGATGAAGCTAATAACCACGGATCCATAGCGGCTTTTTGGTAAGAATCTTTATTGCTGCCAGAATTTTTATTGTTACGATGTTTTCTATGTTTCTTAAGCTCTTCCTTAATTAAATATAGATGAGTATCAAAGCTGTTACTCTTGCAAAGCGTCACAAGACCTAAACAAACTGGATTTATTGTCGCTATCTTAAAGCTATCAAGACATTTTTTCCATGTATGATCATTGTAATAGCTATAATTTCCTCGTATTCTTCCTATATAATCCCAACCTAGTTGAGCAACCGCCTTAAACCAATCATTATAAAATCCTGCATCCGTTATGATGATAGGATTAACATGGAACGGCAAGATATCATATAAATTTTTTAGAAATGTTTTTTGGATGGATTGATTGCCTAATAACGCTTCTGGATACACTTCTTCATAAAGCGTCAAGGCTCTGCCAGTAGCCGCCACAGCTGCTCGTAATACATAACTGTTCGTGTTGGGGATCTGACTCCAATCCACTATTATCCTAGGACACTTATCATTAGCTAATAGAAAACTTGCACAAACTTGATAAATAGAAGCACGCTCTTTATGAAGCTTTTTGTTGCCAAGCAATCTATCTACACGCTTGATGCCACTGCGTTCTTGAATAGGTAAGGGTAATAATCGACCCAGCGTGGTCAATGACATTTTTTTGCTCTTAATTGCTGTTTCTACGACCAAAGAAATTGTGCTTAATCGTTTTAAATGGGTGACAGGCGATAGTAATTTATGTAAAAATCTCTCTATGTGCATGGTAAATCCTTGCTTTTTTGCGACTACAAAAAAATTGGTATTTTATCATGCACTATCCCATTAGTCCTATCTTATTGATCCAAAATGGTTTTTTCTCAAAATATTTTTTTATCTCTGCAATTTATGCGTCTATCCCCCAGTAAATTTTACGGGTTGTTTCATATCTTTTTATCTGATAATTTTAATTTGTTCCTGTAAATCTCAAATTGGTTTATAAAACCGAGAACTATTTTGGTGGCTACTGATAATGAAATTTCTATAGAGTGGCACAAAAATGACAGCACGGACTAACGAATTATTTTTAGTTAAATTTAGGAGAAATTAATTATGGCGGCTCAACTTCCATCAGTGTTCGAATGCGCGGTTATGTCGGCAATGGTGTATACACAACACTATGACATTAGGCCATTATCCTGGGACTTTCATGACTCTCATGCACAAGAGCTTGTGATTGGGCATAACCAAAAAGTAATGGTGCTTCGTAATGATCAAAAAAAATGTTTCATAGTTGCAATTATGGGAACAGATTCTATTGAGCAGGTTATTAAAGATGTTCAATTTATGTTAAATCAAGCAGAAGAAATGATGGGTTATATAAAAATTATTCTTGAAAAAATTAATAGTTGCATCGGAACTAATCCGAAATATAACAGCTACGCCCTCTGTTTTACTGGTCACTCTCTTGGTGGCATCTACGCACAGCTTTGTACTAAAAGAATTTTAAAACTAGGAAATCTTCCGGTTCCACGAGAAAACTTGCGATGTTTTACTTATGAAGCACCTGGTTGTAGACACATTGTTAGAAAGAATAGTGAATTTTTTGGTACCATTGACGAAGAAGAAGACAGGAAGTTTATTTCAAATTACAATCGAGAAGGAAGCATATTAACAGGTGGTGGCGGATATATTCTCAGTGGGATTATTAGAAAAATATCTAATAATAGAGATCATTTTTTATGGGAAACAATTGGGAGAAATTATGTAATTTATAACGCTAGAAGAGATAGCCCTGAAGGTTTTTCTGAAACATTACGTGCTTTTGGAATTGCAACAGTCAATGCATTGTTTGTCACACCTGCTCAAATGGCACAAGGCGCAGTAGCTCCCGTGCTTGCACCGTTTGTTAATTATATTCAAAACAGCATGGGATTGCTAAATATAGCACAAAATATACCCGCGAATATGATTGGATCTTGTGGATCAGTATGTAGAGCATCGGCGGCGTCTTTACCAATAGCGATAACGGAACAAAAGAGATTGCATTCAATAATCAATTTGGCAATTGGTATATATTATATATATGAAAACAAAGCAAATGTTAATATAGGGCTTATAGGCAACGATACCGAAATATGGCATTTAAGAGAATGTTTACAGTGGCTCCCACAAGAAGATATAAGTCTTGAAAACGAGCCCATACCAGACTTTCTATCCCGATTAGTTCGCAATACAACAAGATATTATCAAGAGCGGCCGCCAGCAGCAATAGATCTAGTGCAATCAAATAGGCATGAAACCACTTTCAACACATCTATTCTAAGCTTTTTGGTAGCGATGCGAATACAAGATAACCCGGATATTAGCGCTGTTAGAGCATTGCGTCTACAACTACAAGAGCAACTGCCACGGTCTGTTTTTGTATCCAATCCGGTTTCTGCAGTAGATAACCGATATGCAATATTTAAACAGGCTAAAGGAATAAACTCTTATGCGGCAGGAATTTTTATTTTAGCAGTGCTTTTAAAATATTATCCAAGGGAAACGACTCTTGTATTATTCGTTTTATGTGTAGGAGGTATTTTACTTAGATCTAACAAAAATGCAGCATATAATAATCAAGGTGATGAAAATGGTGTTAATCAAAATTTACCGGGGCTCCATTGAGTTCTAACCAAGCGCTTCAAGAACTGAATATGTGCTTCACATTAATATGAAAAAAGGCTTAATTTCAATAGAATTAAGCCTTTTTAAAAGGAAGTAATAATGTTTAAAGAAAAAGAAGATATCCAGATTATTGTTAACAAGCTCAAAATTAGTAATATTAAACGTTACTACTTTAGTAAGTTCTGTTCCGATAAAATAAAAAATGAAGAAAAATCTATTCAAGTGCTATTTGTCAAATATGGTGGCGGAAGAAGCATAATCATTACTTATAATTATTTTTACGGGGTTAGGGTGGCAATTGAATTGTCATATGGGCGCGTGTGGAGATATGTAAGTGGTAAAGATGAAGGTTTGAGATATTTAACAGAAATAGAAAATGGTAAAGAAATAACAGAGGATTCTTTCATTCTTGATGGTATGCCAAATAAAAGCGTGGTAATGTTTTTAGAGAAAGATAGTGGTTATATCTGGGAGTTTCAGAGTAACTTTTTCAACTATCTCAAGCAGATATCAGGTATAGAATTTAGTTCATCGAAAAAAATGACATTAAAAATATATGACTATTACAAAAATTTTAAAAATGATGATTTTGAGCTTCTTTTCTCTGAAGGCCCTATCTTTAGAAGCCATGTTTCGAGAGAAAGTTTATATCATTTATATACTAATGACACAGCTTTAGTTCGAATAGCAAGTGCGGGTAAAAAGCACGGGCTTGTTTTACTTGAAAGTTGTTTTGGCCTTCAAACTTTAGAACTGGTAAAGTCAACAACTAAGCTTAATGAAGATAACAGTTGGTCTAAATGGGTTAGCGCTATTGCTATCCCACTTGTTGGAATTGAGCATGCTAAACTTCTAGAAGAATCCATTCAGGTGCCAGGAGAAATAATATCTAGGACTTATAACGGAACTTCTGAGAGGGATGAACCTGAGTTTTTATCTTATGTAAATAGATTAGATTTTCATGAAGACCGTGTGTTGCCAGTATCAATTTCACTTGATTTATATACGGACATGATGAAAGATGTTGGGAAGGTTATCCCTTATTCTTTGCTGGGCCTTTGGAAGAATAACTGCTATTCTTTTGCTTTTTTTATTTTAAAGCAGTATGGAATTATTGCAAATGGCTTTGCTAACACCCACCGTTTATTAAACATAAAAGAAAAGAAAGTATATGATATTTCTGGGGTTGTAGGTAATAGTTCTAATGAGTTAACGTATTTGTTTAAGCATAATCGCATAATGGCTCAAATTTCTGGAGAGGAAAATGGCTATAGCCCTAACTTATATGCTTATGCTTTAGGTGGGAAACATATAGATTTTGAAGATAAAAAAAGACCTTTTAGAAAATCTTTAGCCCCGCTTATTTATCAACTTATTTTTAGAGAAAATAGAAGTTTATTTGAAGATATAGAAAAACCATGGTGGAATTTTTCAAAATGGTATTTTTCAGCAGATTCATGTTCAACCAACTGGTTTTTATATAAATTCTATACATTCTCTTTATCAAGTCCAATAATTTCTTTTAACATGAGAAATTACTTTAGAGGAAACCATGTGTATTATGAATATAACGAGAATACGAGGATATTTGAAACTATTAGAGTTAGCTTAAGCAATATTGCTTATATTAATGAAAAAGAACTAAAAATTTTTCTAAATTCTTTTGGGAAAGAGCAAGGTAATGGTGATATCAGAACGATTCTTTTAGAAGCGATCCGTTTAAATAGTATTGGTGAGTGGATGGTCACAGAAGAAGTAAATGGGAATCCAATAGTA
>JAJXTU010000109.1 GCA_021783475.1 bacterium | reverse complement strand
AGTGTGAGCAGTTTTTCTTCAAATACAGGGTCTTTTACTGGTGGTTTTGAAAAAATAGGTGCAATGGTAGAAATGGATAACTTTATTAAGAATACATATTTAAGAATTGGCAGCATTCACCTAGACCCCAACGACGACTTTTATATGAGAGCGGACAGACATCTAAATACCAATCTTGAGTATGAAACGACTATAGGTAGGCCAGTAATACTTGGAGTTAGCTCAAACAGGTTTGGTGGCTATGCATACTCTTCATACTATACTGTGGGCAGAAACTCGTGGGTTAACTTGAGACTGGATCTCGATTATTATATTGGTAATAACTGGATGATTCACTTTAGAGGTCTTGATGATAATCTGAGAACTGGAGGTCAGACCGTCAACGCTTTTTGGGATACTAGAAATATTTATCTAGTAAAGTATGCCGATGTCCTAAACAAAAAAGATATTATTAATAGATTGGGAGTTGACTATATCTTTTCAGAGATAGAATTTTCAAGGAGTGAGTCTGGGGCTCCTTATAATACAAAATATTACTTTGGATTTTCAAAAACTATTCCAATACCTTATCCATGGATAAGGATGAGCGAAGGTTTTAGATTTACAATTGGTATGGCATCAACACCAATAGAGTTTTATATTATTAATCAAAAAAATGATAATGGAAATGGTAGAAGTTGGTCGTTTGGGGCAACGCTGAGCATATTGTCTTTTTAATGGTGTGATGTGCTTGTGAAGAATAAAAGATGTTTGATAGCTATTACTGGTTCTCAGGGAGCGGGGAAAAGTGAAGTATTAAAATTTTTGAGAGAATTAGGTTATGATGTCTATTCTGCTGATGAAATATCCAAAGAGATTTTTAATGAAAATCTTCAAGAGATCTATAATATCTTCAAGGCTTATTTTACAGAAAATACGCATTTTGATATTCCAAGACTTAGGCGACAGATCGCTTTGATCATCTCAAGAGATAAATCAATGAAGAAAAAACTTGAGGATTTTATATGGCCCAAGGTGAAAGAGCGCTTAAATGAAATATCAAATAATAGCGTGGCAGGATTTGTAGAGATTCCTTTACTTTTCGAAGCAAATATGGAAAGTAATTTCGATAAAATATGGATTGTAGATGCTCCGTTTGAGGTTAGACTAAATAGATTAATAAAAAACAGGGGGTATACCGAGGAGGAGGCAAGAATTCGAATGAATCTTCAGTGGCCACCATCAAAGCCCATAGACCAGTGTAAGGTCCCAATTCAATACATTGACGGCGGCCAGGATATAGAGGATGTAAAAAAAAGGGTAATAGAGCTCTTAGATTCTCTTTAAATGATGAGCTTCATCATACGATGGAAAGGTTGAATTTATGATATCGAAATGATATCTGTTTAAGGACTCGACTATAGTATCCTTTATGTTTGCATAATTTCTAACAAATTTTGGAACTCTGTTTGGATTTATCCCCAAGAGGTCTTGCCAAACTAAAACCTGACCATCAACAAATCTTCCTGCACCTATACCGATAGTAGGCACTCTTAATTCTTTTGAAACTATTTCTGAGATCTCTTCTGGGATAGCTTCTAAGAGAATGCAAAATGCACCGCACTCTTCAAGCTCTTTACTGGCGCTAATAATTCTGTCTGCATCTTCTTTTGTGTTACCTTGAGTTTTAAAGCCTCCAAATTTTAGAACATGCTGGGGAGTTAAGCCAAGATGGCTTATAACAGGTATGCCTATGCTACTCAATCTTTTGGTAACCTCAGGTATTGGGTATTCAAAGCCTTCAATTTTTACCGCATCAGCGCCTGCTTTTATAAGCTTACCTGCATTTTCTATGGCATCTTTTATGTCAATTTGGTATGAAAGAAATGGCATGTCGGCGACGATCATTTTGTTCGGAGCGCCCCTTTTTACAGCTTTAAGGAAAATTAGCATCTCATCTATTGTTATGTTAAGAGTATTCTCGTGGCCAAGCATTACCATAGCAAGAGAATCTCCAACAAGTAGGGTATCAATATCGGTCATGGACACTAAAAGAGCGCTAGTATAATCGTATACAGTAACCATCGAAAATTTCCTAACGCCTTTTAGCTTAACTATGTCAGGTGCATAAAGTTTTTTCTCCATTATTTCTCTGATAAAAGCTTTCCACCCTTTGCAATATCATCAGTCGTTAGATCGTGAAACAATATTGTAATGGCTTCAGGCTTTGCGTTTCCATTTTTTACAATTGTTTCAGTTATCTCTTTTGCAATCTGCTTTTTTTGTTCTTTTGTTCTTCCCTCTAACAGTTCTATAGTAACTATGGGCATTTTAGTTTACCTCCTTTTTTGATTGGCAATCTGGACAAACACCAACGATATCTAAATTTACAGATTCAACTTTAAAACCTTTTAGATCAAGACTATTAACGTCAAAGTCATAACTTTCGCTAATATCGACTATTTTCCCACATTTTGAACAAAGAAGGTGCGGATGAATATGAATATTTGCATCGTAGTGCGCAATTCCCTTGAAGTCAATTCTCTTTATTTCTCCTTCTCTTTCAAGCTGATCCAACGTCCTGTACACAGTCCCAAGACCCATCCTGGGTATCTTCTTTGTGGCGTTTTGATAAATCCAAAGCGCATCTGGATGTGATTTTGTGCCCTTTAATATGTCTATTATAACCTTTCTTTGTGGCGTCATCCTCATCTTATGTCTCCTTATAAATTTAATACTTGCCTAAGTTTTGGCTAACAAACATAAGTAAAGTTTCTTAATTTAAAAGAGTCTACTTATAGAAATATTTTAACATAATTTAAACGAGTTAAAATTATTGCTTATCTTTATCAGGTTCTACTTTCTCAAAAGAATTTTCTTCTTTGCATTCTGGACATTTTTTCGGTTTGCATCGACCTTCTTTTGTATAGCCGCATTTCTTACATTTAAAAATCGACATTTTTCTTGGCTCCTTTTATTAATTTTAATAATCACTTATATTATATCATTTTGATAAACTATTTATATTAAAATACAATTAAAAATCTTTATATATTTATAGATAAAATTTAGTCAATATATTTTCTTTAGATTTACAATTTAATATATATTTTTCTTAAAAGGTTTTTTATCTTTTCACATGTTTTTGTTTAAGATGTGTTTAAACTTAAAAATTTATAATCTAAATAGTTGAATAGAATTGAGGTGAAATATGGATCAGACAATGGGCTTGGGGCAAACATTTTTTGGATTATTTCTTGCGTTTGTGCTTGGCACGCTTATAGGTGTAGAGCGTCAATGGCGACAACATCCTGCTGGCTTGAGGACCAATACCCTTGTCGCTCTTGGTGCTGCCATATTTGTCGACCTTGGACTTCGTATGGGTGGGAGAGTCGATGATATAAGGGTGGTTGCTTATGTAGTTTCTGGAGTAGGATTTTTAGGAGCTGGGGCTATTATGAAAGAAGGCATAAATATAAGGGGTATAAATACTGCTGCTACTCTTTGGTGCTCTGCGGCAGTAGGCGCCTGTTCTGGAGCTCAACAATGGATGCCGGCAGCTATGGCCACTATCTTTATCTTACTTACCAATACACTTCTGAGAACAATGGTCGGTGCTGTAAATAATTTACCTATATTAACAGCAAATGATTTTATTATTTCTGTATGTGCAGGGGTAGAGCACAATAATGAGGATAAGGTTTTCAACGTAACAAGAAAACTTTTGAGACAATTGGGCTATCCTGTGAAAAACATGAGAATAGAATCATCAAAAGAGGGTGAAAGTAAAATAATATTTAATATTTTATCAGGCGACATAAATGAAGAAGATCTAAAGGATCTTCTGGAAAGGCTCAAACATACAAATTATGTAAAATACGTAAATTGGAGCCAGGGGGCCAAAGATCATTAGAGATTGTTTAATCTTTTATGATGTGAATAGATTCAGGATCAATATGTACGTTTACTTTTTCGCCTATTTTAATTTTATACTTTTTGATAGTATCTTTTAAAGACACTACCTTTAGAGAGATATCGCCTCGTAAAAAAATTTTATAAAAGAAATCAATCTGAACAACGTTTACAACTTCAAGGCTTATAATATTTTTTAAGTTAGTGTTTTCCTTTTCTGATTCATCTAAAAAGGTCACATCTTCGGGCCTTATGCAAAGAAGAACACTTTCTTTAACCGAGGCTCTATCTTTTGAATGTATCTCGAAATCAAGTTGGTTGAATTTTGCCTTTATAAGAAAAAGATCAGGGGATATATTCTCTACAAATTGGATTTTTGCTGAAAATAAATTTTCTATTCCTACAAAATTTGCGACAAATTTAGAGTTTGGTTTGCTAAATATTTGATTTTTTTCTCCAACTTGAATTAGATTTCCATCTTTAATGATTCCTACAAGGTCTCCCAAAGTGAACGCCTCGACGTGATCATGAGTTACATAGATTGCGCTTAAAGAGAGCTTTTTCAAGATCTGCAAAAGCTCTTCTCTGAGCTCTTCTCTTGTGCGGGCATCAAGTGCTGACATTGGCTCATCGAACAAAAACATCTTAGGATTCGTAATTAAAGACCTTGCTAGGGCGACTCTTTGTTTTTCTCCACCGCTTAAGTTAGATGGATATCTGTCTAAAAGGCTTTCTATGTGAAGCATTTTTATTATCTCTTCTGGATCAAGATTTGTTTTCTTATATTTTTTTGCGAATTTGATAGGGGAGAGTATGTTCTCTTTGACCGTCCAATGTGGAAAAAGCGCAAAATCTTGAAACATAAATCCTATTTCTCTCTTTTCTACTGGCAACGTGGAAATATCCTGGCCGTCAAGATAAATCTGGCCACTAT
>JAJXTU010000108.1 GCA_021783475.1 bacterium | reverse complement strand
ATCTATATAATTTATTGTAATAATTGATATAAGCATCTCTTATGTAATAATTTTGTCAAAATGAAAAATTTATTGTAAACTATATATAGTAATTTTGAAGTGAATAAACTATATATAGTTTATTGTTTCTCTAATTATATAATTTTTAAGGAAGAAGGGGTAGGAAGATGAAATGTCCTTATTGTGATTCAAATGATTCTAAGGTTATTGATACTCGCTTTGTAGAGGATAGCGGAGTTATAAGGAGAAAAAGAGAGTGCCTCTCTTGCGGGAAGAGATTTACCACACATGAGGTTTACGAAGAGGGTTCTAAAAAAGAGATAGATACCAATTCTGATGAGACTGTTATATTTTCTCCCGATTTTGTAAAAAAGAGGGATGGCAGGGTAGTGCCTTTTGATATTTTCAGGATTGAGAGGGCTATTTCAAAGGCGTTTAAAGCTGTAGGGGAGCACCTTGGGGCAGAAAGAGACTTGACCGTAAGGGTCTCGAAAAAACTTTATCGTCAGTACAAAGATCAAGATGTAGTAGATATTGAAAGAATTCAAGACGTAGTGGAAGAAGTCTTGATAGAGAATGGCTTTGCAAAAGTTGCAAAGGCCTACATCCTTTATAGAAGGAAGAGACAAGAGGCAAGAGAAAATCTTTCTTGTGCAGTGGACATAGAGCACATAATCCAGGATTATCTTCATCAGGAAGATTGGAGAACGAATGAGAACTCCAATACCACATATTCTTATCCAGGGCTGGTTCTTCACGCTGCGGGATCGGTTATGGCTCACTACACTTTGAATCGTATCTATCCTGATGAGGTAAAAGATGCCCATGTAAGCGCTGATATGCACATTCACGACCTTTCATATGGCATTACAGCTTATTGCGCAGGCTGGTCTCTGGAGGACCTACTAAGGGAGGGCTTTGGCGGCGTTCCTGGTAAGGTCGCAGCAGGCCCTGCAAAACATCTCTCAGCTCTTACCGGACAAATGGTTAACTTCTTGGGCACAATGCAGATGGAATTTGCAGGCGCACAGGCTTTCAACTCTGTGGATACCTATCTTGCACCATTCGTGAAGGCAGATGGTTTGGACTATAAGAACGTGAAACAGATAATTCAACAAATGGTTTTTGCGATGAATGTGCCTTCCAGATGGGGATCTCAGCCTCCATTTATCAATTTTACCTTTGATTGGACTGTGCCAGAAGATATGATGGACAGGCCTGTGCTGATAGGTGGAAAAGATTGTCCAGAGTATGGCACATACGGCGAATGTAAAAAAGAAATGGATATGATAAATAGAGCATATATAGAAGTAATGTTAGAAGGGGACTATGATGGCAGAATATTTTCATTCCCTATTCCTACATATAACATTACAAATGATTTTCCGTGGGAAAGCGAGAATGCGAACCTTTTGTTCGATTTAGCAGCGCGATATGGCGTTCCATATTTCCAAAACTTTATAAATTCTGATTTGAAACCTTCCGACATCAGAAGTATGTGTTGCAGACTTCAGCTGGATCTCAAAGAACTCAGAAAAAGGTGCGGCGGACTCTTCGGATCTGGAGATAAGACTGGTTCAATAGGCGTGGTAACTATTAATTTGCCAAGGATTGGGTATCTCTCTAAGAGCGAAGGGGAATTTTTCGCAAGACTTGATAAAGTGATGAATCTTGCAAAGACATCTCTTGAAATCAAGAGAAAAGTGGTAGAAAGAAATCTTAAAAACGGTTTGCTACCATATACAAAGAGATATTTGGGCTCATTTTCAAACCACTTCTCGACAATAGGTCTGGTAGGGATGAACGAAGCCTGTCTAAACTTTTTAGGCGTATCTATCTCCACCGAACAAGGAAAGAGTTTTGCTATCAAAGTATTGCAGCATATGAGAAACAGACTGTCTGATTATCAGGAGGAGACTGGTAACCTCTACAATCTGGAGGCTACTCCTGCAGAGGGAACGTCATATAGGCTTGCAAAGCATGATAAGAAGAGATATCCAGATATCATTGCGTCAGGAGATAGCGAGCCATATTATACAAATTCGACTCATTTGCCAGTAGGCTACACAGAAGATCCATTTGAAGTAATGGATCATCAAGAGGAGTTACAAAGGCTCTACACAGGCGGCACGGTTATTCATGCATTTTTGCCAGAGTCTCCAGCGCCTGAGGCTGCCAAGCAATTTGTAAAAAAGGCATTTGAAAATTATTCATTCCCATATATCACACTTACTCCTACTTTTTCTATATGTCCTACACACGGCTACATAGCAGGCGAACATTTTACGTGCCCAGAGTGTAACAAAGAAACAGAGGTATATTCAAGGGTAGTCGGATATTATAGACCTGTAAGGATGTGGAACAAGGGCAAGAAAGAAGAATTTAAGAACAGAGTGGAATACGATATTAACAAGAACTCAATTAACAGATTGGTTGTAAGGTAGATCTTGTTTAAGGGCTGGATAAAGCTTTCTTTTATAGATTATCCTGACAAGCTTTCTACTGTTCTTTTTACTGAGGGCTGTAATTTTCGATGTCCATATTGTCATAACTTTGAACTAGTTTTGCCCTACTTCAAGGGCGAAGAAGGCTTAGGGGATGTAAATGTAGATGAATTTTTTAGCTTTCTCGAAAAAAGAAATAATAAGATAGACGGGGTGGTTATCTCTGGCGGAGAGCCACTCCTTCACAGTAAAGAATTGGAAGGTTTTATCGAAAAAGTTAGGGAAATGGGTTTTTTGATTAAAATCGATACAAACGGCTCATTTCCAGAGAAGGTTTTCGATTGGGACAGAAGAGGCCTGGTGGATCTGTGGGCTGTAGACTACAAGCTGCCCTTTGAAAAATACGATCTGGTTGGAGGCGATGGAGAAAAATCAAGGGTAACCATTCGTTATTTATTAGAAAAAAATACTCCTTCATCGTACGAGCTTCGTACTACGATTTTCCCAAAATTTCACGATATTGAAGTCTTAACGAAGATGCTGTTTGAGATTGAGGGGGCCACTCTGTGGTACTGGCAAAACTTTAGAAATGACAGGACTCTTGATGAAAGCGCATCTCTGGTTCAGCCATATAACAGAGATATTCTAAATGATTGGCAGAGTAGATTGGATATATTTAAAAAAGTCGGCAAGATTATAATTAGATAATTTTTGTTTATAACCCAGGGCATAACGCCCTGGGCTCTATTTTGGCACACCGTTTATAGTATAGGTCCATGAAGGAATCTTGAATGTGGATGATGGAATTTCTTTCCCGACAGAAATATCAGTAATTAAAACGGTCGTGTCGCCCTTTGGAGATTGTATGTATATCTTTCTTATCCATGAAGTATAGTCTTCTACCCAAACAGTAAAGTTCAAATTTTCTCTACTAAAAGTATATACATGACAGGGTCCTACGCTAAGGGTGTCGGTGCCGTCTGGTGTAGCGGATGATGCAATTTGGCTGCCTTCTGTGGGGAATAATAGGTAATTAAACGTTCTGTCGGCGTACTTTTCAAGGTCTTCTTTTGACATCAAATATGCTATGTGAAGAAGATGAGAGTTGAAAAAGTACTGGTTATCGGTGACATTTATTACAGCGCTACCATCTCCGATTATGAATGGCCCATCAATTCTGACCTTGTCTTGAGTAGCCCAGGCTTGAAATGTGCCGTTTATCTTATACCCTGAAATTTGTAATACAAAAGACTGTGGTGGAGTAGAATCTAGCACGGATATGATTCGATTTACGTCTGCATAAGACCTATTTCCAAAAGATATTACAAAAAGCAAAGAAACAAATATACACAATATTTTTATATATTTCATTTTTCCTCCTGGATAGTTTGATTTATTTGCTAAATTGAAAGGCTTTTAAAGTTCTCATTGTCATTCCACATTCTGTTGAAGTAATTCTCACACTTCTTCGCAAAAGCTGTATCTTTTACTACTACAAACATTTCATCATTTGTATCGGTAGCTGCCTTTGAGTAGTTGTAGCTTCCTGTGGTGGCTATAGAATCGTCTATTACGCTCATTTTCAAGTGCATAAGTCCTGAATGCGTGTTTACTTTAACAGGAATCTTATCTATCAGCAGGGTGTTTATCGCGTGTTTCATTACATTGCCGTTTGATTGTTCTCTATCCACGATCACCCTTACATCTACACCTCTTTTCTTTGCATTGGTTAGAGCTTTTAAGATTTCTGGCTGAGTAAAGCTATATATCGCCACATCAATCTTCTTCTTTGCGTTGTTGTAAAGGTTTGTCAATACTGGTACGGGATTTTCATTCTCTCTCGGAAACAGCAGCTCTACAGATTTTGAGCTTATCTGTTCTGTTGATGGGGCGGGAGTTTTGACCTCTCCCTTTGTAACAGGATTGTTACAACCTGATAAAATGAATACAAAAAGCAAAGGAAATAAAAAGACTAAAATTCTTTTCATTTTTTCTCCCAAATTCATAAGATTAAATTTTTTGCTAAATTTTAAATTATAATATTTTATTATATTTTTTGCTAATTAAAGAAAAATTAGATTTCTTGAAGTCACTATACGGAGGCATTGATATATGGATTTTGTATTTATAATCTCATTTGGAGCGATATTTGGAAGCTTTTTAAACATGCTCATTTATAGACTTCCCAGAGAACAATCCATAATCAGCCCGCCTTCACGATGCCCGAAGTGCGGCAACTCTCTGAAGTGGTATATGAATGTTCCGATATTGTCCTATATATTCTTAGGCGGCAAGTGTTTTTACTGTAAGGAACCTATCCCTATTAGATATTTAGTGGTAGAGGTTCTTGAGGTGATGATCTTTCTGGTATGTTATCTGGATTGGGGACTT
>JAJXTU010000028.1 GCA_021783475.1 bacterium | reverse complement strand
GACTGAGGAGGAACTCATAAAGCTCAGAGATGAAGTAGAGAAAAATTATAAAGTAGAAGGCGATCTTAGAAGAGACGTGGCCCAAGACATAAGAAGATTGATTGATCTTGGAGCGTTTAGAGGCCTTAGGCACAGGAGAGGTTTGCCAGTCCGCGGTCAAAGAACCAGGACAAATGCTAGGACTAGAAAAGGTCCAAAGCGTTTAATCGGAGCAAAGAAGAAAAAATAGATATATGTTTAATTGTCTAAATTTTGAAATTCGCTAATTAAAAAAGGAGGTATTGAGTTGGCAAGAAAGGGTAAAGTACAAACCCGAGTAAGAAAAAAGGAAAAGAAGAATATTCTATATGGAATAGCTCATATTCATTCAACTTTCAACAATACTATTATCGCAATCTCAGATAAACAGGGTGCATTAATATCCTGGGGCAGTGGAGGAACTGCTGGCTTTAAAGGAACCAAAAAGGGAACTCCTTACGCTGCTCAGCTGGCATCAGAAGTTGTAGCTAAAAAGGCAATGGATCATGGAATGAAACAGATCGACGTATATGTAAAAGGTCCTGGTCCTGGCAGAGAAACTGCCATTCGTTCCTTGTTGGCTGCTGGTTTGTCAATTGAGATGATTAAGGATGTCACACCTATTCCTCACAATGGGTGTCGTCCACCTAAGCGTAGAAGGGTATAGGAGGTAAAAATAATGAGCAGATATACTGGCCCTGTTTGTAGGCTTTGCAGAAGAGAGGGCATGAAACTATTTTTAAAGGGTGATAGGTGTTTATCTGAAAAGTGTGCTTTTGATAAGCGTCCAACTCCTCCGGGCATGCATATTAACACCCGTGTAAAAACTTCAGAGTATGGTTTGCGTTTAAGAGAAAAACAGAGGATGAAACGTTATTACGGTTTAATCGGCGAAAGACAATTTAGAAGATATGTTGAATTTGCAGAACAAATGGGTGGCGTGACAGGAGACAATCTTTACTTCTTGTTAGAGAGAAGGCTAGACAATGTTTTATTTAGGGCTGGATTTGCATCAAGTCGTCAGGAAGCAAGACAAATGGCTTCTCATGGTCACTTTAACGTTAACGGTCATCGCGTAAATATACCTTCTTATCGTGTGAAACCAGGAGATATTGTTTCTGCGAGGGAAAATAGTAAAGAACTTTTTGGTTCAGAATTTGTTGAGGTCATAAAGGAAAGAACTCCTGCCCCATGGATATTTGTAGATTATGATAAATTAGAAATCAAATTTGATCGACTTCCTCAACGTGAAGAACTTGATGCACCTATCAGAGAAAATCTAATTATCGAGTTCTATTCTCGATAGAAGAGGAGGCGTCCTTTGTTCGGATCAAAGGAAAATTATAAGCTTGAAATAAAAGAACAATTTGAAACTGATAATGGCGGTAAATATGGTAAATTTGTTTTGGAACCCCTTTCACCTGGTTACGGAGCCACTATTGGCAACGCAATTAGAAGGGTTCTTTTAACATCTATTCCAGGTAGTGCGGTAATTGGTATAAGGGTGGATGATGCTCCTCATGAATATATGACTTTGCCAGGCATGGTTGAAGACATATTGGAGTTTCATTTAAATATAAAAAAATTGGCTATTATTATTTCACCCGATGTCCCTGAGGAGGAAACAAGGAAACTAATTCTTGATGTGAAAGGTCCAAAGATAGTCAAGGCATCTGATATCCAACCAAACGCAGAGGTTGAGATTGTTAACAAGGATTTATATTTAGCTACCCTGGAAGAGAATGGTGAATTGAGAGTTGAAATTACCGTTAAAAAAGGCAAGGGATATATCTCTATTGAAAAAATGAGAGAAAATTCTCGCTGGTTATCTCCTGGAAGTATTCCTTTAGATGCAAACTTTTTGCCTGTTACAAGAGTAAATTATTTTGTTGAATCTACACGTGTTGGACAAGAGACCGATTGGGATAAACTAATATTTGAGATTTGGACCAATGGAACCATTGAGCCTATTAATGCATTGAAAATTTCAGCAGAAGAGCTCATATCTCATTTTAGAATATTCGTAGAGTACGGCACATTTTTTGACTCAGAAAAGCCTGGTGCCGAGTATAAGGAGCCAAAAAGAGAATCTTATTTAAAATCGCAATCTAGAGTAGACCTAGAGCAATCTATTGAGGAGATTGGCTTACAAACGAGAATTGCAAATGTTCTTAAGAGATCTGGTATTTCTACATTGAACGATTTGATTTCAAGAACGCGTGAAGACATATTAAATGTGCCAAGTTTTGGCAAGAAATCATTGGATGAGCTTGAAGAAATTTTGCTTTCTAAAGGTTTTCGACTTAAAGCTAGTGATGAAAACGGAGGTGATGAAGATGAGGCATAGAATGGCACACAGAAAACTTAACATGCCAATTTCAAACAGAAAATCGTTGTTAAAAGGTTTGGCTTGTAGCCTCTTTATTAACAAAAGAATCACAACAACTATAGCTCGCGCTAAGGAAGCCCAGAAAATCATTGAACACATTATAACCATTTCAAAAAAAGATATTATGCCAAACAGAAGGCTGGCCTTTTCTTACTTGCAGTCTAAAGAGGCTTTAAAATCGCTATTTAGCGAAGAGTTGAACCCTGTTAGAGAAAGAAATGGCGGTTATACTAGAATTGTCAAGATTGGGCCGAGAAAAGGCGATGGCGCTGAAATGGCAGTTCTGGAACTTGTTTTTTAACCTAAATTGAATATTTTGACATTTGGTTTTTTTGTGGGTCGGGGCTTTTTTGCCTCGATCTTTGTTTTTTTATCATGAATGTTGCAGCAATAATTTCTTATGATGGAACTAATTTTCACGGCTTTCAAATGCAAGAGGAGTCCAGAACTGTACAAATGGTTATTGAACAAAAACTTAGAGAAATTTTTGGAGAGAGAATCTGTGTTAATCCTGCTGGTAGGACTGATGCTGGAGTTCATGCTCTTGGACAAGTTATCTCTTTTAAGTTAAAAGAATGTCCATTTAGTATCGAAAAGTTGCATAATATTTTGAATTTTCACTTGCCGAATGATATAAGAATTAATGAGTTAAAGATAATGCCTGAGGATTTCAACAGTAGATTTTCTGCAAAGTCAAGGGTTTACGTTTATGCTGTCTGTGCAAAGGGGAAAATACCTGCGCACTTGTCAAGATATTTTTGGCATTTAGATATATCCACAGATGAGTTGCAGGTTCCCCTGTCACTAATATCTGACAGATTTTGTTTTAAATCGTTTTCGAGGTTTTCTTCAGACAGAAAATTGAATTTTGGAACAGTCATTTTCTCTAACACAATAGTAATTGGGAATTTTTTGTATTTCATAATAGAAGCACCGTCTTTTTTGTGGCATACAGTTAGATTTTTGTTTGGAGAAGCAGTTGCGGTTGCTCAAGGCAGGCGTCTTTTGAATGACTATAAAGAAGCCCTGGAAGGTGAAAAAAGATTGGTGCTGCATAAAGCTCCTCCAAGAGGGTTACATCTATGGGGAGTAAGTTATTTTGAACAAGTGCTTGGTGCTTTGTGCACAAAAAATATTGTTACGAATGGCTTAGACGGTTTTTTTAAAGGGCCATCATTCGTTGACATTGTAAAATGTGCATAATATAATGAATTTTCTAAAAAAGTATCTAGGAGGAAGGATATGAAAACTGAATTTCCGAATATATCTAATTCGAATAAGCAATGGTGGTTGATTGACGCAAATGGTCAAACATTGGGTCGTTTGGCTACCAAGATTGCTATGATTTTAAGAGGAAAGCATAAACCCAGTTATGTTCCTCATTTTGATAATGGGGACTTTGTGGTTTTAATTAACGCCAGTAAGATTGTCGTTACTGGTAACAAAGAAAATGATAAAATGTATTACAGGCATTCACAATACCTTGGTAATTTAAAAACAGTAAACCTTAAAAAATTAAGGATTCAAAAACCTGAGTTTATTTTATTTCATGCTGTTAAAGGAATGTTACCAAAGGGAACGCTTGGAAGAATAATGCTAAGCAAGCTGAAAATTTATAAGGACGAAAATTACAAAGAAGTTGCACAGAAACCTGTTTCTTTGAAGATCGAGGCTTAAGTTAAGCAATAAATAATTACACATAAATTAGTGAATTTTGATTTCTAAAATATTTTTATTTCTATTCATTAATTAACAATTAAGGAGGAACTTGATGAAGCTTAAGGAACAAGCTTTTGTTTGGGGATTGGGCAGAAGAAAAACTTCTGTTGCAAGAGTGAGAATATATCCTACTGATAACGGCAAGATTACAGTTAATGGCAAAGATTATCTTGAGTATTTCCCAAGAAAAACCCTACAGATAATCGTAGATGAGCCGCTTTTAACTGCTGGAATCTTAGGAAGAGTTGAAGTTAGGGCCAAAATTGTTGGCGGAGGCGTTTCTTCCCAGGCAGGAGCACTTTCACACGGAATTGCAAGGGCTTTGTATCTTTTTAATCCAGAGCTTAGGGCTGTACTTAAGGCCAAAGGGCTTCTAACGAGAGATTCAAGGATGAAAGAGAGAAGAAAATACGGCTTACAGAAAGCAAGAAAAGCACCTCAATACTCTAAGAGATAATTTGGGAGGAATTATGGATCGTTTTTTAAATGATAATCATATGTTAATGATTCCTGGGCCGATTACTGTTCCACCTCGTATTCTGAGAGCTAACTCAAGACCTATGGTAAATCATAGAGGACCAATTTTTCAAAAGATTCATGAGTACTGCGTTGACGGCTTGAAAAAGATTTTTAAAACTGACGAGGGTGAAGTATATATATTTGCTTCAGTTGGAACTGGTGCTATGGAAGCATGCGTTTCTAACTTTTTCAGTAGAGATGATAGAGTTTTGATTTTGGTCAACGGCAATTTTGGCCAGAGATTTGTGCAAATTGCAAACGTATATGGACTAAATGTTGACGTACTGGAATTCGTTTGGGGCCAATATTCTGATCCTGAAAAAGTAAGGGATTATCTTTCAAAATATCCAAAGGGCACATACAAAGGAGTTCTTGTCCAACACAACGAAACTTCTACTGCCATATTAAACGATCTTGAAAAGCTTTCTCCAATCATTAAAGAACACGGAGCCCTGTTCGTAGTAGATTCAATTAGCGGTATGGTAGCCGCTCCTTTTGAGATGGATAAGTGGAAGGTTGATGTGGTTGCGGCAGCTTCTCAAAAGGCGTTTGGGTGTCCTCCTGGTATTAGCCTCCTGGGGGTATCTAAAGAGGCTCTTAACAGAGCAAACAATGCCAATCTGCCCAGATTTTATTTTGATGTTAGAAAATATCACGAATCATACAAAAAAGGACAGCCTCCTTTTACTGCGCCGATTTCGTTGTATTTTTCATTGGAAGAATCCTTAAAGATGATTTTTGAGGAGGGTCTTGAGAATTTTCAAAAGAGGCATATTGTTCTCAGAGATTCAGTTAGAAGCGCTGTTAGGGCTCTTGGATTGAAACTTGTATCAGATGATATTTGTGCAAGTCCTGTCGTTACAGGTGTTTTTGTGCCTGAGGGCATCAATCCTCAGGATGTTATAAATAATACGAGAAAAGATTTTGGTATTGTTCTTGCTGGAGGCCAATCGCAGTTTAAAGGAAAAATATTTAGAATTGGCCATTTAGGATTTATAGGGGCAACAGAAATATTTGCAACTTTTGCTGCTCTTGAATTAACTCTTGATAAATTAGGCTATAAATTTGAAAAAGGTATATCAGTTAAGGCTGCACAGAAAGTTATTGAGGAGAGTATGTAAATGAATGAAAAAATATTGGTGGCTGATGAAGTTTCTCAACTCGGTATAAGAAGGTTAGAATCCGCTGGCTTTCAGGTGGACATAAAGACTGGGCTTACAGAAGATGAACTTTCAGAAATTATTGTTGATTATAACGCTATTATTATTAGGTCCTCGACGAGAATTACGGAAAAGATTCTATCTAATGCAAAAAATCTTAAGATTATAGGTAGAGCAGGTGTTGGTGTTGACAACATAAATGTCGAGGCTGCTACAAAGTATGGTGTTGTGGTTGTAAATTCTCCTGAGGGAAACATTATTTCAGCTGCCGAACATACATTCGGGCTACTCATATCTCTTCTTCGAAATATTCCTCAATCTGACAGATCTGTTAGAAATCTCGAATGGAAAAGAAATAAATTTACAGGGCATGAACTGTATAGGAAAACGATAGGCATTATTGGTCTTGGTAAGGTTGGAAGTAATGTAGCAAAATACTCTAAGGCTTTTGGAATGAAAGTTATTGGATTCGACCCTTATATATCTTTCGATAGAGCAAAAGAAATGGGCATTTCTCTAATGTCTCTTGATGATGTTTTTAAAGAAGCAGATGTAATAACTGTTCATGTGCCAAAAACAAAAGAGACCTACCATTTGGTCAATAAAGAAAGAATTAGTTTAATGAAAAAGGGCTCATATATAGTAAATGCTGCGCGAGGCGGCGTAGTGGATGAAGCTGCTGTGGCTGATGCTTTGAAATCTGGATATTTAGCAGGTGTTGCTTCTGATGTGTTTGAGGTAGAACCTATTACAAATGAGAATCCATATATTTCAATTGAAAATACAGTTCTAACTCCTCACATTGGCGCAGCTACAAAGGAAGCTCAGATTAACGTTATTCTTGACGTGGTAGAACAGGTAATCACTTTTTTTGAGGGAAGAGTTCCTCATGGAGCTGTTAATTTGCCAGCTTTTAGGGGAGTTTCTGACGATCTTCTACCGTGGATTGACCTTGCCGAAAGACTTGGAAAATTTATTAAAGATATGGTCTCACAAAGAGTCAATAAGATCGAAATCATATACTACGGCGATATTGCAAAGAAAAATATTAATCCTGTTTCAGTGAGCGTTCTTAAAGGATATTTAAGAAAAATAAAGGGCGATTATGTAAGTTTTGTGAATGCACTGCCATTGGCAAATGACCTTGGCATTAAATATACAGAATCTAAAGAGTCCGAGGACGTTGATTTTAAGAGTGTAATAACTGTTAAAGTTATAACCGATAGCGGTGTAAGATCTGTTTCGGGGACAATATTGTCTGATCAGAAACCAAGAATAATCGGCATTGACGATTACCGTGTTGATACCTTTCCAGAAGGTTACCTTTTGATATCAAGACACAAGGATAGGCCTGGAATTATAGGAAGATTTGGAACTGTTTTGGGAGAAAACAAGATTAATATCGCTGGCATGCAGCTTGGAAGAAATTCCAAAAGCGGTCTTGCAGTTATGATCCTCAGCGTAGATTCTGATGTTCATGATGGCGTGTTAGAGAAATTAATAAGCGGAGGAGATATAGAAGAGCTCAGGTTAATTTATCTTTCATGAAAATATATTTGATAAGGCATGGCGAAACCGATTGGAATAAAGAAAGCAGATATCAGGGCGTAAAAGATATTGAGCTTTCTGCTAAAGGTATCGAGCAAGTAAGAAAGCTTGGAAAATATTTTTCTAGCATACCCCTTGATATCTTAGTTTCTTCTCCTCTTAGCAGAACAAAAGAGACCGCAAACTCGATTGTTAATTTCTATCCAGATAAACTACAAGTCTTTTATGACGATAGATTTTTAGAAATCTCACATGGGTTATGGGAAGGAAAACTGGTATCTGAGGTAAAAAGGGAATTTAAAGAAATATATAATTTCTGGAAACTAAGCCCATATGAAGCAAAGATGCCAGAAGGAGAAGGTTTGCACGATGTGTCTCTAAGAGCTACTAGTGCATTTAAAGAATGGGTTGAGAACAATCGCGGTAAGGATATTGCTTTTGTTACTCACGACGTCGTAATAAGGGTTATTTTGATGGACATATTTTCTCTCCCATATAGTTTTTTTTGGAAATTCAAGCTTGCCAATGCTGGGATAAATGTTCTGGAATTTGAAGATGAATTTAATCTCTTGTCAATAAACCTCATATGTCACTTAGAAGAATTTAGTGCAGAGGGTGTGATTTAGTTAAGGTTTCATAGGACTTCACTACTATTGGGTGAAGAATGCGTTAACAGAATTAGAAACTCAAAAGTAGTAATATGTGGTCTTGGAGGTGTTGGGGGTTTTGTACTTGAGGCACTTGCAAGATTGGGTGTTGAAAATTTTTTTCTTATTGATGATGACAAATTTGAATTATCCAATCTTAACAGACAAGTGTTGGCTGAATTTGGCAAAATTGGAAACCTTAAAGTTGACGTGGCTTTAGAAAGACTGAAATCTATTAGTGGCTCAAGTGCTATAGTATCTCAAAAAAAGGCACAAGAAGTTATTTTTGAGATTGAAAACTTTAAGCCTGATATAGTTATTGACGCTATAGATGATCTGGATGCCAAAGCTTTATTGATTAAACAATTTTACAATAAAGCATATGTAGTTGTTAGTGCTGGAGCAGGGAATAGAATAGATCCTACTCTTGTTACTTATGCAGACTTATCTAAGACTTCTAATTGTTCTCTTGCTAGGGCTCTAAGGAAAAGGCTTAAAAGTTTTGGTATAGTTTCGGGAGTTGACGTCGTGTTTTCTAAAGAAGTTCCAAAAAAAGAATTTAATAATACACAAAGTATTGGAAGTGCGGTATTTGTACCTATGGCCTTTGGTAGCATTATTTCTTATTTGTGCTGTAAGTATATTTGTAATAAATTATAGTTTTTTAATTATTTTTTTTGTATTGTGATATAATCACTTTTTGTGATCTGAAATAGGAGGTAGAGAATTGGAATCAATTGGAATGCATTACATTGTTGAGGCTTCAGGATGTGATCCTGATATTATTGGCGATCCTGTAAGAGCAAGAGAGATTTTTTTAGCTGCTGCAAAGGTAGCAAATATGGACGTAAAGGCAGTTCATTTTTACAAATTTTTTCCATCTGGCACTAGTGGAGTTGTAGTGGTATCTGAATCGCATATTTCTGTCCACACTTGGCCTGAAAATGGATATGCTGCATTAGATGTCTATACGTGTGGAGAGAAGGCACAGCCCGAGAAGGCAGTTGAGTTTATACTGCAAGCATTTAGGGTCAAGCACGCCCACATTACCGAGGTTCAAAGAGGCGTAAAAGATGAAGACACCTATACCCATACCACGATGACTTGGGAGGAAGATTATTCGGAGGATTAGTTTCACTAATTTAATGGTCGTTCCCTCTCAAAGCAAAAGGTTATTTATTTTTTTGCTTTATTGGCTCTTTGTTGAGAGATCAAACATAAGGTATTTTTTCGCCAATAAAATGCTCAGCTCGTTTAGATCTTCTACGTTTCCTATTTTCTCATAGGCAATACCTTTAGAAATATTCCACGGTTTATATTCTGACAATTGTCTTCTGTAAATATCCAAATCAGCGTCGCTTGAAGTATTCTTCTTCAGGGCTCTTTTCTTAAGCCTCTCTGCAATAATTTCAAAATCAGCCTCTCTTTCAATTAAAATCATATCCGTTTCTAATTTTTTCGCTAAGTCTAAGATCATGTTTCTATATACATCTGAGTTAAAAGTAGCGTCCAAAATTACTGATTTATCTGATTGTATTTCTTTTTCTGTTAATTCAAGCATTCTACTATAAACATTTTTAGTAAAATCAGGGGAGTAAATTCCTGCGTTGTAATCAGCTTTTGCACTTTCATGTTTTGGAATTCCTGCTAATTCTTTTCTTATCTCATCTGACGACAGCCTTTTTATATCTGCCTGGGAACTCAACCTCTTTGCAAGAGCACTCTTTCCTGTCCCTGAAAGACCGGAAATAACGAATATGGTAGGCAGTGAATTGTTAAAGTATTTTGCAGATAGTCTAAAATACCTTTTTATCGTTTTTTCAAGGTCTTTATTTTCCTGATCGTTTATAAATGAAAAATACAGTACCTTACCTCTTACGTAAGCAAGGTAGGATTTAAAAAAGTCTAAGTATGGCAATATGTTCCTTTTACTTAGTTGTTGATAAGTGTTTACATAGATAGCAGAAAGATCGCTTCTGTTGCTGAAATCTAAGTCCATTGATAGAAATGATACCTCAGATGAGATATCTTGAATTCTAAATCTTTCATTAAATTCTATGCAATCAAATATGTATATGTCATCTGGCATAATTGATATATTTTTTGAGTGCAGGTCTCCGTGTCCATCTACAAATAGTCCGTTTTTCATTCTATCTTCAAAGTCAGACTTGTGTGAGTTAAAAAAGTTTAGAGAATTATCCATTATCAATTTGTAATTTTTTCTTGAAATTAGCCAACCTACAATATTTTCAGTCTGACTGAAATTTTCTTCTAAATTATATTTTATTGAGTCAACAAACTGAGTATCTTTAATTTTATTTGCTGCGTCATGAAATTGTACAACCTTTTGTGCAATCCTTTTTATATCATCTTCAAACACCCTGTTCTGAATTAATAAATTTGACATTAGAGAGTCTTGAGGCAGTTCAACCATCTTTATACAATATTCAACTATATTTTCAGATGAATTTAAAACATAGGAACTATTTATTAAGCTAATGGGTATAACGCCTAAATATAAACTTGGATTTATTCTTGAATTTAATTTTATTTCTTGCTCACAAAAATTTTTTCTATTTTCAAGAGTAGAAAAATCCAGAAAACCAAAGTTAACTGATTTTTTTATTTTGTAAGCATACTTACCAGTCAAAAAAACACAAGATATATGTGTTTCAATAAGCTTTATTTTGGCTTCATGCGGATAGAATGAAGGGTTAAGCATTGCATTTACTAAGTTTTCCATATTTCCTCCAAAGGGCATCATTTTATAGTTTATAATAATAATGTAAAAATTAAGCTCAAAAACTTTCTTCAATAAATAATATTATAAGTGACATGTCCAAAATTACAAATTTGAGTGAGTTTAAAAATTTTAAATTAAAAATAGTTTTTATTCTAGCTTTTAGGAGGTTTTAATATGTCGTTCAAAGAAGATTTAAAAGAAGTTGCTGCTTTTAGATTTAAAGATGAAAAATTAACTCCTATACATAATGTCGGTTTTTGTGATCTGGACAACTTTTTAGGAGTTGATGAACAGATTGGCATATTGCTTAAGAATACTGTCAAATTTGTAAAAAATTTACCTGCCAGTGATGTACTTCTATGGGGCGAGAGAGGTACTGGGAAGTCGAGCCTGGTAAAAGCTATGCTTGGCAAGTTTTTTTCAGAAGGTTTAAGAATTATTCAAATCTATAAATCTCAAATAAATGATTTGTCTCACCTTTATGGGTTATTAAGAGGGGAGGACTATCATTTCATACTGTTTTTCGATGATCTATCTTTTTCTATTGGTGAGGAATCCTGGATGGTCCTAAAGGCTCTCCTTGATGGCGACATTGAAGAGAGACCTTCTAATATTTTAATCTATGCAACTTCAAACAGAAGGCACCTTGCAAAAGAAGAAGATGTAAATGAAAGATTTGCAAATGATGCCTATAGAGAGATGATTTCGTTGGTAGAGAGATTTGGCATTAGACTTGCATTTTTATCTTTTAGCAAGGAACAATATCTAGATATAGTTAAGAACTATGCAAAGTTAAGAGGATTACAGCTCGATGAAGACACTCTAAATAAAAGTGCTATGGAATGGGTTCAAAGAGGAGGGAGCTTTACGGGCAGATCTGCTTTTCAATTTGTAGAATATATATATGGCGAAGAGAAGTTGAAAGAATTTGATTTTAGGTATATAATCAAAGATAAATATATAAATAGTTAGGGGTGTTTAAATGCCGATATTTGAGTATTTTTGTAAAGATTGTGGTGCAGATTTTGACATATATCTGCCTGCCTCTTCTGATGGCAGAAAGGTAGTGTGTCCTAGTTGCAATTCGGAAAATGTTAGAAAGGTTTACCATGTTAACCACTGTTCTTCTTCTGAGAACTCTGGAGGTAATTCTGACTCTGGAAGCTGTTTTAGTGGTGGCTGAGGGTTCTAATTAGGGCTCAGTTTGAGCTTAGCTTAAAAAGCCTGCGAAAGCAGGCTTTTTTATTAAAGGATATATAATAATTTAAAGAGATACTAACTTTGAGAGGTGGACACATTATGAAGGATGTTTTCTCTCCATTTAAGATTAAGAATTTAAATTTTAAAAATCGTTTCATCAGATCTGCAACACATGATTGGCTTGGGAATGAGGATGGATCAATTTCTGAGAGGCAGATAGCTTTGTATAAGGATTTGGCTATAGGCGGAACAGGTCTGATAATGTCAGGGCATTCTTGTGTAGAGTTTCCAAGAGGCAGGGCAGGGATAAAGCAAAATAGAATAGATGATGACAGGTTTATCGATGACTATAGGAAGATGTCTGATATAATACACGAAAACGGTTCACTTTTTGCTGTTCAAATTTCTCATGCAGGCGCACAAACTAATAAGGATGCTATAAATAATTTAGAGCCAATAGACCACAACACTATGGACATAGATGACATTAATGTATTGACAGATGCGTTTACAAAAGCAGCTCTTAGGGTCAGGCTTTCTGGAGCAGATGCTGTCTGTGTTCATATGGCTCATGGGTATTTTTTGTGTAGAACGCTTTTTTCTGATTCGAATAAAAGAGAGGACGAATTTGGCAAAAGCATCGCAAATAGATCAAAAATTGCTCTTAAAATAATTGACTCAGTTAGATCGGCTGTTGGCAAAGATTATCCAATTTTTGTAAAATTAAATTCTACTGGAGGAACTGGCGAGGGCCATGTAGGAATAGAAGAGCTTGTCGGCGTGTCAACGCTCCTCGACGAACACGGTGTAGATCTAATTGAAATCAGCGGTGGTGCTGTCGGCTCAAAGGATAACCCAATTGATAGGTTAAACATCTTGAAAATTGAAGATGAGGGCTATTTCTTAGAAAGAGCAAAAGTTGTAAGAAAAAATGTCAGTTCTCCTATGAGTATTGTGGGTGGTATAAGGTCGCTATCTTTGATGAATGAGATTATTGGAAGTGGAGTCGCTGACTTTATTTCTTTAAGCAGGCCATTTATTAGAGAACCGGATCTGGTCACAAGGCTTAAGAACGGTCAGGAAAAGGTTTCTTGTATATCTTGTAGTAAGTGCAGAAACTTTGATGGTATTCGATGTGTTTTCAATAAGTAAAATTTGACAGTTTTATATTAATATTATAGAATTAACCGTCTATGAAATGTATATGGAGGTTTTGGTATGGCTAAGGCCGGTGCAAAAGAAAAAAGGTTAAGAATTACTTTGGCGTGTCAAGAGTGTAAGGAAAGAAATTATCACACTCAGAAGAATAGGATTAACGATCCAGACCGTCTACAGGTGAAGAAGTATTGTCCGAGGTGTAATAAGAATACTGTTCACAAGGAAACAAAATAGTATTATAATGCTTTAGTTTTAGGCCAGTGGCTCAATGGCAGAGCATCGGTCTCCAAAACCGAGGGTTGCAGGTTCAAGTCCTGCCTGGCCTGCCATTTTTATTGCGTAACCACATCGCCTGTTGTGGGAGCAAAAAGCTAATTTAATTTTTTAGTACCTCTTGGAGGTGTAATTTGCTGTCTTTTAATGATTTGAAAGAGAGAGTGAGATCTTTTTACTCTGAAATTAAAGTTGAATCCAGAAAGATATCATGGCCTGATAGAAAGACCGTGCTTTCTGCTACTGGAGTTGTTTTAGCATTTAGTCTAATCATTGCTCTTTTTGTGGGCTCGCTTGACGCTATCTTTACTACCATTTTTAATTTCTTAATATCAACATTAGGACATTGGTCAAATTCATGACAGATATAAATTTCAACCTTAAATGGTATGTAATAACAACTCTTTCTAATTATGAAAAAAGAGTTGAAGAAGCGATACTCGTAAGAGCACAGAGAGAGGGTCTTGAGGACAGGATAACGAGAGTTCTTATCCCTGTCGAAAAAGAAGTCAAAATGATTGGTCATCAGAAAAAAGAAAGTTCAAAGAAGGTTTTTCCTGGCTACGTTTTGGTGGAGATGGATCTTGATGATGCTACATGGAACCTGGTTAGGACCACTCCTGGTGTTACGGGTTTCATTAGCAGCAAAAAGAAGCCTTTACCTCTCAGTCCAGATGAAGTGGAAAAAATTATGATGTACGCTAAAACAGACAAGCCTGTAATAAGAGTAGAATTTGACAAAGGTCAGGTTGTAAGGGTCACTTCAGGCCCATTTGCTGAGCAGACTGGAGTGATTGATGAAATATTTCCTGAAAAGGGAACTGTACGTCTTGTTATAAATCTTTTTGGTCGAGACACTCCTGCTGAGATTGCTCTTAGTCAGATCGAAAAGGTTTAATTTTGATTAATTTAATGGAGGTTGTAATAAATGGCTGCTCCTAAGAAAAAGAAAAAGAAGATTGTTGGAATTGTAAAATTAGCTCTGCCTGCTGGTAAGGCTAATCCTGCTCCTCCTGTCGGCCCTGCATTGGGCCAATACGGCGTTAACATAATGGAGTTTTGTAAAGCGTATAATGCTCAGACATCATCTCAAGAAGGAACCATTATTCCTGTAGAAATTTCAGTATATGAAGATAGAAGTTTTGATTTCATCCTTAAGACTCCTCCTGCTTCAGTTTTGATCAGAGAAGCTTTAAAACTTGAAAAGGGTAGTGGCGAGCCAAACAAAAAGAAGGTTGGAAAGATTGCAAGATCTAAACTTGCTGAAATTGCCCAAGGGAAATTAAAAGATATGAACGCAAACAATGTAGAAGGTGCAGTTCGAATGTTAGAGGGCACTGCGCGTAGCATGGGCGTAGAAGTAATTGAAGGATAGGAGGATAGCATGCAAAAACGAAGTAAAAGATACACAGAAGCCTTAAATCTTTTTGATAGAAATCAAAAATATGATCCAGATGCTGCTCTTGTATTCGTTCAAAGTGGCGCAAAAGCAAAATTTGATGAAACAGTCGAAGTATCTATAAGAACTGGCTTGGACGTAAAACATGCAGACCAGCAAATTAGAACGACTGTCTCTTTGCCTGCTGGCACAGGCAAGAAAACAAGGATTTTAGTTATCGCAAAAGGCGAAAAGGCTAACGATGCTAAGGATGCTGGTGCTGATTATGTCGGCGCTGAGGATATCCTTCAAAAGATTCAACAAGAAAATTGGTTTGAATTTGACGTGATTATTGCAACTCCTGATATGATGGGTGCGCTTGGTAAATTGGGTAGAATTCTCGGTCCTAAGGGGCTTATGCCTAACCCAAAGACAGGCACGGTAACCTTTGAAATAGCAAGAGTAGTAAAAGAGTTTAAGGCAGGAAAAGTGGAGCTTAGAACTGATAAGACTGGTATTTTGCATATACCAATTGGCAAGGTATCGTTTTCAAAAGATGATTTAATTGCAAATTTTGCTGCCGTTATGGATACAATTTTGAGATCAAAACCATCTGCTGCAAAAGGGACATACTTGAAAAGCATTACTGTTTCTTCGACTATGGGTCCTGGAGTAAAGATTGACACAAACAAAGCCGCTGACTCTGTAAAGAAAGCAAATCTTTAAGACAATAAGTTAAACTGAATATAGGCCCAAGAAGCAGGTAATAAATGTAAATCCTGCGGAGGCAAAGGAAGCTAATACCCAGGTATTACCTTTGCCTGGGTATATTCATAATTATATTTAAGTAATTTTGAAAGGAGGTGAAATAATGATAAGTCAGATAAGAAAAGCTAAAGAGAATCTTGTAAACAATATCTTAGAAGATCTCTCTAATTCATCAGCCGTTTTTTTGATCGACTTAAAGGGAATGAACGTTAAAGAGAGCGTTGAGTTGAGAGATAGGATAAGGGATACATCCTCAAGGCTCAAAATAGTTAAAAATACTCTTCTTGGCATAGCACTCGAAAAACTTGGTAAAAAGAACTTAGTTGAAGATCTATTATTTGGGCCAACTGCAGTTCTTTTTGTGCAGGGAGATATTAGTGCTGCTGCAAAAGTTTTGAAGACATCCTTAAAAGAATTTGAAAAAGGATCCATTAAGGGCGGATATATTGAAAACAGGGCTCTTAGCGCTATTGAAGTTGAAGCCCTTGCAGATATCCCATCCAAAGAAGTGCTTTTGTCGAAAGTTTTGTATCTTTTGCAAAGTCCTTTGTCAAGGTTTGCGGGAGTGCTTGGCGCAGTGCCAAGGGATTTTGCTTATGCCCTGCAGGCTCTTAAAGATAAAAAAGAAGCTTCTTAATTACCAATATAACTAAATGTGTTATGAAATAAAATAAATTTGTAAATTTTTAGGAGGATAAAAATGGCTTTAAATAAGGAAGAAATTTTAGAGGCAATATCTCAAATGACCGTACTTGAGCTCTCAGAGCTTATTAAGGCTTTTGAAGAAAAGTTTGGTGTTACTGCAGCTGCCCCTGTCGCAGTCGCTGCTGGAGTTGCCGCAGCACCACAGGAAGAAGTTGAAGAACAGACAGAATTTGATGTAATCTTGACTGATGTAGGAGCAAAGAAGATCGACGTATTGAAAGTTGTACGTGAGATTACAGCTCTTGGTTTGAAAGAAGCAAAAGAGCTTGTTGACACTGTGCCAAAGCCTGTAAAGGAAAAGGTTAAAAAGGAAGAAGCTGCTGAAATCAAAGCAAAGATCGAAGCTGCTGGTGGTAAAGTCGAAGTAAAGTAATAAGTATTATTTAAAAGTATTCTGGTCGGACTTAGGTCCGACCTTTTTTGTTTTGGGGAAAATATTAATCTGATTTTTGCAGCAAATAAAATAAAAAAGTCTATAAAGAATTGATACAAAGGCATTTTTGGACTTTTTTATTTTACATAAAGTCGTTGTATGTTCAGGATTTTTTATGTACAAAAAGATAGCGCAAGATTAAATAATTAATTTTATTTTATTGACAAATTAGAATTTATAACTAAGCTATTTGTATTATGTTAAGGCTTACACATACAGCAAACTCAATGAATGCATTTCATCAGAAATTTTATCCAGTTTTAATTGCAAGCGTTGCATTTTTTCTGAGCTATTATACCAGACTTACATGGAGCATCTTGTCTGTTTATGTTCCCTTTAGACCGTCTATAAATCAAGATGCCCATGTTTTCGCTATATATTTTTTCAGTTATATTATTGTTCAAATTCCAGCTGGCTTTTTATCTGATAAATATTCTGGTGGAAGGATAGTATTTTTTTCTTTAATTGGATTGGCAATATCTTCCTTTATTTCAGGCTTTGCTCTAAATATAGAACAAGAATATATTGCAAGTTTTTTGATGGGATTTAGTTCTGGTTGGGTTTATCCTGCGACTATAAATATTATGAATTATTATTACAAAGAAGATAGATCGATATATTTGGGCTACTATTCTATAGCCTGGCCTCTTGCTATTGTAGCGGCTGGGGGTATAATTGCTCCAATCGCAATATACTTTAGCTGGAGATGGATCTACTTTTTATCTGGATTTTTTAGCATAATATTTGCAATTTTGTCTTATCCGCTAAAGACTGACTATCAAAAAAAGAAAGTTGATCTATCGGTTATTAAAGATAAAAATGTTATTTTAATATCTATAGCTGGTTTTTTGTTCTTTTTTTCTTATTGGTCAATTGTTTTGTATGCCTATAAGTATTTTGTGTCAATCGGTATAGATAAGGTGGTAGCTGGTTTTATTTTTTCAGATATGGCCCTTGCAGGCCTGTTTTCATCTGCAATTTCTGGTTTTATTACAAATAAATTTGGGTTAATGCGCACAATGGTTTTAATGCTACTTTTATATTCAATTTTAACCGCTTCCTTTGCTTTTACTACCTCTACCGTTATGTTAATAATTATTTCGTTGTTAATGGGATTTGCAAGGTTTTCACTGGTTCCAATACAAGCAAATTTCTTAACTATAATAGGCAAACAGAATACTGGCAGCGTTACAGGCATTGCAAATATGTTTTGGCAATCGAGTGGTATTTTTGGCCCTCTATTGTCATCATTATTAATAAGAAGCATGGGGTTTGAGTATTTCTGGATAGCTTTAGGCGCAATCGTTCTAATATCGATATTTTTTTATAAAACAATTAAAGTTTGTTTATAGCAAAGTAGCTGAAAAAGTTTAAAAATTTAAAGTATTAAAGAATCTTTTGCAGAAATAACAGCAAACATTGAAGCCGCTGATGGCATGACTAAGGTAAAAATTAAATATTAGTTAAATGTTTTTTCTGGTTAGGCTTAAGTCCTACTTTTTTTTATTTTAAAAAAAATGTTAAACTAATATGAAATATTATAAATTGAGGTGTATTTGATGGAATATAAGGCTTTAGGAAGCACGAATATTATGATTTCAACTATAGGTCTGGGCACCTGGGCAATAGGCGGATGGTCCTGGGGCGGCACCGACGAAGAGATGGCAATCAAAGCAATTCAGGCCTTTATTGACAACGGAGGAAATCTTATCGATACTGCTCCTGCTTATGGCTTGGGGCTTTCAGAAGAGATTGTTGGAAAGGCCATAAAGGGTAAGAGAGAAAAAGTTGTTTTAGCTACAAAGTGCGGTTTAGTTTGGGATACAGAAAAAGGATCGTTTTTTTTCCAGGAGAATGATAAACCTGTATACAGGTATTTGGGCAGAGAGTCTATAAAGAATGAGATCGATCAAAGCCTCAAAAGGCTAAGTACTGATTACATAGATCTCTATCAGATTCATTGGCTTGATAGAACTACTCCTGCTGGAGAAGTAATTGATACCCTTCTTGAGATTAAAAAAGAGGGAAAAATAAGGGAAATTGGAATATGTAATGTTGGAAAGCTGGAAATGGAAGAATTTACAAAGTATAGCAAACTTCAATCGGATCAGGAGAAATTTAGTATGCTTGATATGGAAGCAAGATTTGACAATATTCCTTATTGTGCCAATAATAATATTTCTTTTGTAGCTTATTCTCCTCTGGAAAAGGGTCTCTTGAGCGGAAAGGTTACTTTGGATAGGGTTTTTCCAAAAGACGACAATAGATCTCACGAATCAAGGTTTAGTCCACAAGTAAGGGGTAAAATTTTAAACCTTTTGGCTGAATTTGATAAGTTTAAAATAAAATATAACATAACCACAGCACAGCTTATTTTAGCCTGGACTAGGATGATCCCGGGCGTTTCAAGCTTGTTAGTGGGGGCAAGAAGTCCAGACCAGGTTTTAGAAAATATTAAATCTTCTGAGGTCTTTCTTGATCAAAATGATTGGAACTATATCTTTGACTATGTAGAAAGAAAGGCAGAGGGTATTTTTTAATCAGCTTTTTAAAATCTATATTGATTAAATTTTTTATATATTTTGCGAGGGTATTTTTTGGAAAAATTAGATGTTATTAGAATAAATTTAAAAGCTGTAGTTATGGAAAAGATTCAAGATATGCACGTTTATGCTTGGATTGATAATTTTTATGATATATTTATCTCATGGGATGAATTTTTTGAAATATTAAATAGATATGATAATAATGCTGGTATAGGTATCTCTGATTTTACGAACGAAGAATTGAAGATTATTGAAGAAGAAGTTGTCAAAATGTCTGTAGATTGTTTAAAATATAGAATTGCTGAAGAAATCGAGAAGGAACTTGAGAAGGTTGAAAGATTTTGGATTATTGTTGATAAAGAAGGTCTTAAACTTCCAAGATTTATAGTTTACGATGATAGTGAAGGGAAAACTGACTCTTTTAACGTTTTTGACTGTTTAAGGGCTTATGGTTTAATCCCAGAGGGTAGTGGTGCATGGGAAGAGGCTGCAAGAGCAATTTTGTTTTCAAAGGGGAATAAAAAAGATTGGGACTTAGATCTTTATGCTACTTATCTTGAAGCTGAGGATCAAGATTTAAATGAAGTCCAAAGTTGCTCTACAAAATATATGAATATAGTTTAAATTTCACTTATTAGTTTATATAATTTAGGGGGTTATATGAGGATTTTTCGTATTTTCTTAAACGCTGCTCTTCGTAAAAAGATGGGCATAATGGTTCTTGTTAGTTTTTTATGTTTTGTCCTTCTCTTATCGGGTGGGGGATTGATTCAAATATATAACTTTAGTAATGAAATTTTGTTTAATGATATATCAAACGCATCTAAAGGTCTTAATTTCTTCCTTGATTCAAAAATTACAGATTCAAGAAGAATTGCTTTAATACTTTCTAATGAGCACGATCTTGTTGCCGGCATAAAAAACAAAGATTTTGCCTCCCTATCTTCATTTATTGAAAAACTTTCTCAGATTTATCCCGGATCATATGTGACCATTACTGATTCTGATGGCAATGTACTTGCAAGAAGTAATGCGCCAAATGAGAAGGGCGATAACTTATCTGGTTTACCAGAGATTTCAAGCGCTTTAAGCGGTAAAGTTGAATCTGGTATTTCTAGGGGGCATACTACTGGACTCTCAGTAAGATCTGGAGCGCCTGTTAGAGATGAAAAAGGCAAAATTATTGGGGCTATCTCAACAGGCTTTAAAATTGCTGGAACTAAAGATATTTCAAATCAAATCAGAGATAACCTTGGAGTAGAGGTAGCCTTTTTTGATGGTGATAAAATGGTTTCTACTTCCATTAAGAGCAACGAGCTTACTTACTTTGATAAATTTTTTAACTCTTCTATTTATGGAGCGGTTCTAAAAGATGGAAAACCAGTTGATTATGGTACTCCTAAAAATATCTTAGAAATGTATAACTTTATAAAGGAAATATTATTTGGTAAGCCTTATTTTGCATATTATTATCCTGTTAAGGATGCAAATGGAAAAATTCTTGGGATGTATTTTATTGCTAAAGATACAGCTTTTTATAATAATATGTTGAAGAGATTTACCATAGTGCAGTTTGCATTAAACATAGCAGCTATTATAATTGGTATATTCTTATTGCTATTGTCTATGGAATTTTTCTTTATGAGACCGATAGGATTGTTGGTTAAGGATATAAAAAGAGTAGCTTCTGGTGATCTTAGTCAACCTCTTAACCCTGTTTACAACGATGAATTAGGGGTTGTTGTAAGAGCTGTAGAATCAATAAGAT
>JAJXTU010000107.1 GCA_021783475.1 bacterium | reverse complement strand
CAAAGAGGCTCAGTTTGGCAATCAAACAAGGGCGGTTTGTGGTTCTCGCTCTCATTAAATGAGCCTTTAGATTTTAAAGAATCTTTGTTGCCGCTTATTTGTTCATATGCTGTTTTAAAAGTTTTAGATAAAATAGGCCTAGATTCGCTTATAAAATGGCCAAATGATATTATTCTGATGGGAAAAAAGGTTGCAGGCATACTTGTTGAAAAATTTAGTCTTAACGGTTCATTTTATTATATCTGCGGATTTGGAATAAACGTAAATAATGAAATAAATATTGAGAATATAAGATATCCAGCTATCAATTTAAAATCAGTATGTAATGATCACATAGATATTAATGAAATCTTGATGAATATCTTAGATGTTTTTGAAAATATTATAAATAATTTTTCACCTGGTTTTTTTGATATGATATTAAAGGATATAAATAATAAGCTCTATTTGAAGAATGAGTTTGTTCAAATAGAGAAAAATAGTGAAACAATTTCTAATGTAATTTTAGATTCAATTGGATCTCAGGGAGAATTGGTTTATATTTTAAACGGTGAATATTGTTCTTTGTATTCTGGAAGAATTATTTTTTAAACGAGGTGAAAAATGTTTTATAACAGCACAAGAGGAATGGAGAAAAAATTAACTGCTTCGCAAGTAATACTCCAAGGGTTATCTAAAGATGGAGGACTTTTCGTTCCAGAAGATATCCCAACTGTAGACATCCAAGATATTGAGCACACAAAAGGTTACAAAGACATTGCTTTTATAATTCTAAAAAAATTCCTAACAGATTATTCTGATGAAGAGATAAAGAGCTGTATAGAAAAGGCCTATAGCATTGATAAATTTGACAGTCGTGACGTTACGCCTATATTTACCTTGCAGGAAGGATGTTCGGTAACTGAACTGTGGCATGGTCCAACTCAGGCTTTCAAGGATATCGCACTCCAAATAATGCCTCTACTGTTGTCTATTGCCAAAGAAAAAAATGATAATAAAAATGAAATTGTTATTTTGGTAGCCACCTCTGGCGATACAGGCAAGGCTGCTCTTGAGGGCTACAGAGATGTAGCTGGCACTAAAATAATAGTTTTCTTTCCACATAATGGTGTGAGTGAGGTCCAAAGGTTACAAATGGTCACACAGGAAGGCTCGAACACCTTTTCTTATGCTGTAAATGGAAATTTTGATGACGTTCAGAATACCGTAAAATCAATTTTCAACAATAAGAGCCTAAATAACAGATTACTTCAAAATAGAATTGAGCTCTCTTCTGCAAATTCGATAAATTGGGGCAGACTAGCACCTCAAATCGTGTATTATTTTTACTCATACGTTCAGGGCTTACAAAAAGGGTTGTTCAGTAAAGATTCTGAAATAAATTTCGTAGTTCCAACTGGAAATTTTGGAAATATATTAGCAGGATATTATGCAAAGAAAATGGGTTTGCCGATTAAGAAGCTTATCTGCGCATCCAATAGCAATAACGTTCTTACTGACTTTATCAATACTGGTATTTATGATAGAAAAAGAAATTTTTACAAGACTATTTCACCTTCAATGGATATTCTGATTTCGAGCAATCTGGAAAGGCTCTTGTACGAGCTGTCAGAGAAGGATTCAGAATACATTTCAAATTTGATGATCCAGCTAAAGGACAGTGGCAAATATATGATAGAAGCGTCTATACACGACAAGATAAAAGATCTGTTTTGGGCTGATTGGGCTGATGACGAAGCCACAAAGAAGCAAATATATAAAGATTTTGTAGATAGAAAATATCTTTTGGATACTCATACAGCTGTGGGTAGAGCAGTCTATTTAAAATATTTTAATCTTACTAAAGATACTACGCCGACATTTATCTTATCTACTGCAAACCCATATAAATTTTCAATAAGCATTTACGAAGCCCTATTCGGCAAGCCAGAAGATAGCAAGAGCGAATTTGATCTTATGTATGAGATTGAAGAAAAAACTTCCTTTCCAATTCCTATGCCACTAAAAGCCCTAAAGAACAAGAATATATTACATAAAGGTATTCTTGATAAAGAAAATATGGAAGATGAAATATTGAAAATCTTAGGTATTAATTCATAATTTTTTTGGTATAATATAGAACTTAGGCCAACGTAGCTCAGCTGGTAGAGCAACTGATTCGTAATCAGTAGGTCGGCGGTTCGAATCCGCCCGTTGGCTCCAATAAAGTGTATCTTTATTTATCTTTCAATAATAACTTTTTCTGTAACTCACATTTAGACATTTCTTATAATGATGTCAGTGGTCTGCTATAATGTGAATACAAAGTTATTACTTAAAAAGGAGGAAAGGGATAATGGAAGTTAATGTGATAAAGATAGGTAACTCCAAAGGCATCCGTATTCCTGCAAACATTCTAAAACAGTGTGGTATTGATAAAAAAGTTATAATATCAGTAGATGATAACAAAATAACGCTAACCCCAGCTCGCCTACCAAGACAAGGATGGGCTCAAGCTTGCAAAAGAGCTCAATCAAAGATTATTGAGGACGACCCAGTTATATACGATGATGCAGTAGATCTCGAAAAATTGCTTGAAAATTCTTAAAAATGTATGAGCAGTATGATGTTTATTGGGTAAACCTGAATCCGGTCAAAGGTGGAGAAATGAATAAAGTTAGACCTTGCTTAATACTTTCACCTACCGAAGTAAATAATTATCTCTTAATAATTATATCAGCACCCATAACAAGTACCGATTTAGCCTTGCCTATGAGATTTAAGGTCAGTGTAAATAATGTAAAAGGATTTGTAGCTTTAGATCAAATGAGAGCTTTAGACAAGTCTCGTTTCTGTAATAAAGTAGGAAAACTAAATAAAGATGAAATATCTACTTGTAAAGCGATACTTAAAGAATATCTAATAGACTAAATATATTAAGAGTCATTTGCATCATTTAGATCAGATTTTACACAGTTTTTGCCAGCAGCCTTAGCGGCATACATTAGCTCATCGACTCTTTTAGTTATTGAATTTACCGTATCAGATTGATGATAACTTGTAACACCAAAACTTGCAGTTACGAAATCAATTTCAGGGATATCCAATCTGCATATTCCATTCTTTAGCTCAAAAGCTAATTTTTCAGCATATTGCAGATTTGTATTCGTGAGAAGTATCATGAACTCTTCTCCGCCCCATCTAGCTATAAAATCAGTTTTTCTAATTCTATTTTTTACCAAATTTACAATTTCAATGAGCACCCTGTCTCCAACGATATGACCATAAGTGTCATTGATAACTTTAAAATCGTCAATGTCAAGCATTATTAGAGAAAAGGGTGTGTTATTTCGCTTTGTTCTCTCAATCTCTTCTTCCAGTCTTTCTTGAAAATATCTTCTATTATAAGAATCAGTCAAAGAATCTTTGATAGATAACTCATGTAATTCTTCTTCCATCCTTTTGTTATCTGAAATATCTCTTATTGATTCAATTGCGCCAATTATTTTTCCATTTCTATCTTTCAATTTAGATGCAGCAATAAATATATATGCACCTTTGCTATCATAAATATTTGGAACATAAGTTTCTGCATAAATTATATTGTCAAATCTATATAAAATTTTATAATTTTCTTTTATAAATTCCTCATCTGAATTTAAAATAAGATCGCTTAGCAATGGTTGAGGATCGTGATAAAACAATTTTGAGTATTCTAAATAATTTTTTCCTAACATATCTTCCTTTTTTGTCTTAGTTAGGACTTCCATAGATTTGTTCCAAGCTAATACCTTTCCTTCAAAATTTATAACAAAAGTGGCATCGGGTAAGTTTTCAATGATATTATTTAAAAGAAAATAAGCCCTTTCTAATTCGAACTGGGCTCTTTTCCTTTCAGTAATATCGAAAATAATAGAGTGTAACAATCTTTTACCTGACATCTGTATGGAATTACTGAAAACTTCAACATCTCTAATTGAACCATCAGCCCTTCTGTGCCTAAATTCAAAGTGGGTTTTATTATTTTTATCTGCTTTGGACATTTCTTTTACTAATTCATCTTTTGGCAGAACATTTAAATCTGATATATTCATCTTCTTTAAATCAGCTCTATCATACCCATAATATTCTGCTGCCGCATAATTGGCATCAAATATATCTCCATTTTCAGGATCTATCAAGAGCTTTACCGCGCTGTGATCTTCGAACAACTTTCTGTAATCCTCTTCGCTTTGTCGCAATTTTTCTAAGAACATCTTTTTTTCAGTAATGTCTTGAACAGTCCAGATAGCAATTTTTTCATCCTCGTCAATTGCATTTGCAGTTGCCTCACAAATAATCAGCTTATTATTCAAGCCTTTTTGGCAAGCTTCTATAAGCTCTATCTTTTTATTTATAAATAGGTCATTATATATCTTGCCAACTCTTTCGTACTCTTCTTCATCATAAAACAGCATTTTTGTAGGCTTCCCTACGAGATCTTGCGGATCATTATAACCAAATATCTGAGCGTATTTGGGGTTTACCTGTAAAAGCTTCCTGTCTTTTACAAGAGCGATACCGATTAACGCATTATCAATAATACTTTTTCTGATCTGTGCAATTTCATTTTCTCTCTTTTTAAAATCTAATCTATCTAAGCCAATTGAAATATCTCTTGAGAGCTCTTCCAATAAATTTTTTAAATCCTGTGTAAAAACGTTTTCATTTTCATGATATACAGATAGGTTAGCCCATATATCATTGTTTCTAAATATTGGAATGGTAGCGCTTGATTTTATGCCAAATTTTTTTGCTAAATCTTTCCATGGAGTTGTAAAAAGCTCTTTTTCAAATGATTTAACATAGTCTGGTATCCTTTCTCTCCATGTTCTTCCCGATGAGCCTTGACCTTCGGGGATATTAGGATCTGCAGAGGAT
>JAJXTU010000106.1 GCA_021783475.1 bacterium | reverse complement strand
TGCCTGAATTATTCTGAATCCTTAAAATTATAAATTGTTGCCGTGTTCTGAAGGCTTATTGCCCCAATATTCATATCTTTAAGAGAATGCAGTTGATCGCTACCAGAGGAATCTTTGGTTAATATAGTTAGCTTGCTATATACAGGATCCCCTTCATCTATAAACCCATTGTGGTCAGAGTCATAAGCGCTTAGCTCGTTAAAACCATTGCCAGTATTTGGCCCAAAGAGCTCGCTGCCGTTATTGATGACGCCATCGTTATTTTTATCCAGTGCAAGAAAACCGCTTCCATTCGTAGGAAAGCTTATCTGTACAGGCTTGCCGTTTGAATTTAGATCAAATGAATACGTCTTATCTGAAAAGGCAATAGTATTGTTTTGGAAATTTATCACCAGTGGATCCACATTTTTTGCATCTCCAGCGCTGATAGAAGTAGAATTTTCTTGAAAGAACTCCCTGCCCAGATTTAGATTTAGATTAATTGGAATTTCTTGACCATCAGCAGTCGTCAGCGTGCCAGATGCGCTAAAATTAAGGGATTCAACCTCGTGCAGCGATTCATTTTTTGTGAAAATCATTCCCCAATTGTTGCCGCTACTTTGAGGTGTATTTGGTTGGCTTACAGTTTGCTGGATAGACGTATTGTTATTGCTGGAAGTATCAATTGGTACTATCTTTACATCCTTGCCTGTAAGAGATTTTATAAAAGCCTTTAACAGTAATATCTTCAGGATCTCTTTAGAGTCCGTAAAACTTAGAGTATTATTGTCGCTTGAAGAGCTCTCATTTGTGCCGCTATTAGCAAGATCGCCAAAGGCTTTTTTTAAACCATCGTTCAAAAGATCTGCAGTGCTTAATTTTCCATTTGAATTATTGTTAAAAACTTGTAATTTCTCATTTTTTACAACGCTCTTTTCATAAGAAGAGACAGATTGCAAATTTACATTTGATTTTGAAATTATCATTTCTCTCTCCTTAGATCTTTTTCTCAGTTTATCGACATTTGCTATTTATATTTTTAATTTAAATTAGCTTTATACCAAAATATAATTTAAAAAATTGCGTAAATTAGTTATTATACAAGTATTTAATTAGAAGAGTTCAGAAATTTTTTTGTGCGTTGATTAAGTTTGTAAGAGCAAAAGTGCATTTAAATATATGACGATTATTGCGATTATCCAAAGGATAGCGTTTAAAAGCCTGGAATTTTTGTATATACCCATAATGCTTGCCTGCGACGTAAGATATAACTGCAAGATAATCGTAATAGGAAGCTGAAAGCTAAGGAGCACCTGGGATAGCAAAAGCCCCTGAAATGGGTCTGAAGTGAAAAACATTAAAATCAGAGCAAAAAATACTGTTATAAATATCCCGCCCTTAGTATGGATATCCTTTACGTCATAAGGTTCAGAAAATATTCCTGCAAATATAGTCCCCCCAGCCATAGAAGCAGTGATAGATGATGAAAAACCCGCAAATAGTAAGGCCAGCGCAAATACAAGAGATGACGTATCGCCAATCAGTGGCACAAGGATCTTTTGTGCCTTTTGGAGCTCGTCCACATGAAGCCCGTGTGCAAAAAAGGTTGCCGCAGCCAGAATAATCATTGCACTATTTATGGCCCAGCCTATACCCATTGAAAATATTGTATCAAGATATGACATCCTAACCTGTTTTTTAAATTTTTTTTCATCGTTTATGTCAAATTTTCTACTTTGTACTATCTCAGAGTGTAAAAACAAATTGTGAGGCATTACTACAGCACCTAATACGCTCAATATTACAAAAGTTGATCCATAATGCATATTGGGTACTACCCATCCAACAGCAGCAGCTCTCCAGTCTACATTTATGATTGAGAGCTCGTATATAAAAGAAAAGCCTATCAGTGAAACAAACGCTATAATATATTTTTCTATGTGTGCATAGGATTGTGAATATAACATAAATACTACTATCAAGCTCGTGAGAACCGCACCTATAATCAAGGGTATCTTAAATAACATATTAAGGGCTATCGCCGCCCCCAAAACTTCTGCAAAGTAGGTAAATACACAAGCAATAACTGCAGTCCCCAGAATAAAATAGCCATATATCGGCTTTAGAAATTTCATAGTTGCTTCAGACATACAAAGCCCTGTAACCATACCTATCTTTGATGCATTTTGCTGCAACAAAATTAGCATTATTGTAGAAAGAGTAACCATCCAAAGCAAACTATAAGAATAGTCAGAGCCAGCCGCAATGTTTGATGCCCAGTTACCAGGGTCTATAAATCCCACAGTGATTAGAATGCCAGGACCAAGATATCTGGACCAATTTAAGACAGTTAGGTTTGCCTTGTGTTTGATCTTAAGCTCTCTAAATATAGAAATAATGTTCAAACTTTTATCTTCCAATCCGATCTGTAATCCAGGCTCAAATCATCTGAAATGCCTCTAAGAATCATGTCATATCCACAAATTGCTACCATAGCAGCGTTGTCAGCGCAAAATTTTGGAGAGGGCACCATTAAGCCCAAGCTGTGTTCATTGCAGACATTACTTATCTTATCCCTCAAAATCTTATTTGCTGCGACGCCACCGCCCAAGACGATTTCTTTTATCTGATGGTCTTCTATCACCCTTTCAATCTTTGAAGAAAGAGAGTCAAACAGTGAGTTTTGCAGCCCCAGGGCGAATGCAGGATAATCATCTTTTGAAGCAATTTTTCTAAACTCTCTCAGGGCAGCCGTCTTTATCCCGCTAAAGCTCATCATATAGCCTTCCATCTTCAGCTTTGATATCTTGATTTCGCCTTTAGCCCCCTGGGACAATCTCTCTATCTCGCTCCCTGCAGGGTATGATATGCCCATCTCTCTGCCTATCTTGTCGATTACCTCACCTATCGCATCGTCTAATGTCCAGCCGATTCTCTTGTAAACGCCCCACCCACTCCACAAAATCATCTCGGTATGACCACCTGAAACGATCACGCCCAGGCATGGAAATTTTGGATAGCGATTCTCCAATAAGCAAGCCAGCAAATGCGCTTCAAGATGATTTACCCCTACTATCTTAACCCCTTCATAAAGAACTATAGTCTTTGCAAAGCAAAGTCCCAAGGAGAGAGAACCAGGAAGACCAGGCCCTACAGTCACAGCTACTGCATCAATGCGCTCGCTAAATTTTTCTTTTATTATGTCATAAAGTGGCAAAAGAGTCTTAAAATGCTCTCGCGAAGCTACTTCTGGTACTACACCGCCAAACTTCTTGTGAACCTCTTCTTGCGTAGACCTTACCTCATGAATCAAGATACCGTCCTTTACCAGCGCTATACCTGTATCGTCACAGGACGTTTCTATACCAAGAACTATCATTTATTTAAGAGCTCCTTTAATTGTTTAATTTTCTCTTATCTATCACCCTCTTTGCCTTACCACTAGATCTTTCTATACTCTTTGGCTCGACCAACCTAAGCTTTACATCAATTCCAAGTACAGATTTTAGCTTATGAGTCAGGGTTCTGTCCATTTCGACAAGAGATCTCATCTTATCCTGGAATATATCATCTGAAATCTCAACAAAGACCTCTATGGTATCCAGATGATTTCTCCTATCAAGCACTATCTGATAGTGTGGCAATACGCCCTGAGTGCTTATTAGCACCTCTTCAATCTGTGAAGGAAATATATTAACCCCTCTGATAATAAGCATATCGTCTGTTCGGCCCTTAATCTTACCTATTCTTGCCATAGTTCTGCCGCATCCGCAGGGCTCTTCGATAAGATATGTGATGTCTCTTGTTCTATATCTGATAATGGGGAGCGCCTCTTTCGTAAGAGAGGTAATTACGAGCTCACCAACTTCACCTGGCTCTACGGGTTCTAACGTCTCTGGGTCAATGATCTCCACCAGGAAGTGATCCTCCCAGATGTGCATGCCAACCTTTAGCTGACACTCCCCAGCTACTCCTGGGCCTATCAGCTCAGATAAGCCGTAGTTATCGGTAGCGATGACTCCAAGAGTCCTCTCCAACTCCTTCCTTATCTCCTCTGTCCACGGCTCCGCCCCAAAGAATCCCACTCTTAATTTTAGATCCTCTTTACTTATGCCCATTTCCTTCATAACCTCTGCCAGATGGAGACTGTAGGAAGGGGTGCCAATGATAGCCGTAGTGCCAAAGTCCTTCATAAGATTTATCTGCCTTTCGCTATTACCCACAGAGGTAGGAATAACCGTAGCCCCTATTTTCTCAGCCCCATAGTGCATGCCAAGGCCACCTGTAAACAAGCCATACCCTAAAAAATTTTGGACCTTGTCGTCGTGTCTCAACCCCCCTGCATACAACACCCTTGCAGAAAGCTCAGCCCAGGTATGTAAGTCCCTTGCAGTATATCCTACTACGGTGGGCTTTCCTGTAGTACCGCTTGATGCGTGAAGCCTTACCACATCGCGCTCGGGCACGGCAAAGAGTCCAAAAGGATAGGTGTCTCTCAGATCCTGCTTAACTGTGAATGGAAATTTTGCAAAATCTTCAAGAGTCCTTAGATCTTTCAAAGAAAGTCCCTTTTCTTCAATCTTTTCTCTATAAAATTTTACATTCTCCCAAACCCTCGAAAGAACTCCTCTTAACCTTGAAAGCTGTAAATCCTTGATCCTTTTCCTTGGCATACATTCATAATCAGGGTTAAATATCATACATAACTCCTTAAGATATAGTAAGTTTGACGCTCTTAATTACAAATTTTTCTCGATATAATATCAGAATGAGATAATATTCCGATATTTTTATCCTGCAGAACCTTTATCCCTTTTTCAGTATCAGAAAGATCAAACACTACAAATCCGCCAACTCCAGAATAAAGATACTCTACATTTATGTCTTCGTCGGCAAGAATTTTCAAAGTGTTGTAAAGTCCGCCAGGAGTATCGGGAACGTCCACACATACCACATCAGTTTCTTTTACAGTAAATCCTTCACTTTTCAACATCTCTTTAGCCTTTACAGGATCGTCTA
>JAJXTU010000105.1 GCA_021783475.1 bacterium | reverse complement strand
CTGGTGACAACGTAAACATGGTAGTAGAGCTTATGTCTCCAGTAGCTATCGAAGAAGGACTTAGATTTGCAATACGTGAAGGCGGCAGAACTGTTGGTGCTGGCGTAGTCACAAAGATGATCGAATAAAAGGATATTTGAAAAATTTATCAAGATTTTATTTTATTTTAGGCTTGTCGCTACTGATTCCAATAGTTGGGGGTGTGATATTTGCACCCCTTTTAACCCCTTATTCCCCCCAAACGTTTGATTTTGCTACTTTGGGCACTCCTCAACTTCCATCCCTTTTGCACCCTTTGGGCACTGATATATACGGGAGAGATATTTTATCAAGGCTATTGTATGGCGGTCGAGTATCTTTAAGCGTCGCACTTGTCGCCGTTAGCATTTCTGTATGTTTGGGAACTTTCTTAGGCAGCATGTCTGCTTTATTTGGAAAGGTATTTGACTTTTTATTTATGAGATTTGTAGATGCTATGCTGTCTTTTCCTCTAATCTTTCTTCTATTGGCTGTTCAATCGGTTCTAAAGCGACCAGAAATTATTTATACTATGGTTATTATAGGATTTACAAGCTGGATGGGAATTGCAAGGCTGGTAAGAACCCAGGCTCTTTCAATCAAAACTTCAAATTACGTAGAGGCGAGCAAGATGTTTGGTGCCGATAATATGTGGATTTTAAGGAAACATATTTTGCCCAATGTACTTAATATTGTTTTAGTAACTTCTGTTTTAGGGATGTCAAGTGCGATAATGACTGAGTCTGCCCTTTCTTTTTTGGGATTGGGAGTGCAGCCGCCTTATGCTAGCTGGGGCAATATGCTTGGAGAGGCACAGGATTTCTTCCTTGAATATCCTCATCTTTTAATCTTTCCAGGTCTTTGCATAACTTTTTCTGTTCTTGGTTTTAACTTTTTGGGCGAAGGTTTGAGGTTGTATATGAATCCAAAAGAGAGGGAGAAATGAGCACCTTTAAATTATTTGAACCCTTTAAACCTGCAGGAGATCAAATTAAGGCTATTGAACAGCTATCAAATGGTATAGAAAGTGGATATAAATATCAGACTCTTTTGGGTGCGACTGGTACTGGTAAGACATTTACCATTGCAAATGTAATAAATAGAGTAAAAAAGCCTACTTTAATTATGGCTCCAAATAAAACTCTTGCAGCGCAACTGTGTTCTGAATTGAGGTCTTTTTTCCCTGAAAATGCAGTTGAATATTTTATTAGTTATTACGACTACTATCAGCCAGAAGCATACATACCACAAAGAGATCTGTATATAGAAAAAGATGCTTCTGTAAACGACGAGATAGATAGATATAGACACTCTGCCACGCGATCGCTGCTTGAAAGAGATGATGTAATAGTGGTTGCTAGCGTGTCCTGCATTTACAGCCTTGGGCAGCCAGAAGAGTACAAGCTTAATTCTACTGTTGTTAGAAAGGGCGATAAATTAAGCAGAGATGAATTTATAGATAGCTTGATTTATATGCTATACAAAAGAAATGACTATGAGTTTAAGAGAAATAATTTTAGAGTAAATATGGATGTCGTTGATTTTATACCCTCTTTTGACGAATACGCTTACAGAGTTAGATTTGAAGATGATCATATAAAGAGCATTACAAAACTTCATCCGATAAGCCTTGACTCAATTGAAAAGATTGAAAATCTGTGGATATTTCCAGCATCACACTTTATCCTAAGGGATGAAAAGTTAAAAAGAGCAATTGAGTCAATTATGATCGAGCTTAATGAAAGAATCAGATATTTTGAAAGTGTAGGCAAAGTCGTCGAAGCAAAGAGGATTGAACAAAGGACATTATATGATATTGAAATGCTTGAAACAATTGGTTACTGTAAAGGTGTAGAAAATTATTCAAGACATTTTACTTTCAGGAAGCCAGGTGAGCCTCCTGTAACTCTACTGGATTACTTCCCAAAAGATTTTCTGATAATATTGGACGAGTCTCATCTCTCTGTTCCACAAATAAGGGGTATGTTCAGAGGGGATGAGGCAAGAAAGAAAAATCTTGTCGATTTTGGTTTTAGATTGCCTTCTGCATACGACAATAGACCACTTATGTTTGATGAGTTTATTCAGAAATCTAATCAAATAATTTTTATGTCTGCTACTCCTGCCTCATTTGAAAAAGAAAATAGTTCTCAGATTGTGGAACAAATAATAAGGCCTACGGGCATACTCGATCCTATTGTAGAGGTTAGAAGTTTTGATAGTCAGGTAGATGATTCTATAAATGAGACTAGAGAAAACTCAAAGAGGGGATTTAGAACCCTCATAACCACTCTTACTAAAAGGTTGGCAGAAGATCTCGCAAATTATTTGGTTCAAGAAGGAATAAAAGCTTATTATTTACATTCTGAACAAGACGCCATTGAAAGGCTCAACGTTCTTCATAATTTAAGGCTTGGGAAATATGATGTAGTTGTAGGAATAAATTTATTGAGAGAGGGCTTAGATTTACCTGAGGTTACAAGAGTTCTTATTCTTGACGCTGATAAAGAGGGCTTTTTGAGGTCTTCGACATCTCTTATTCAAACAATAGGCAGGGCTGCCAGAAATGTGGAATCAAAGGTAATATTATATGCATCAAAAATCACTGATTCCATGAAAGAGGCTATAGATGAAACAGATAGAAGAAGAACGGTTCAAATGGAGTATAATTTAAGCAATAATATAACACCAAAGTCTATATCAAAACCTATTGGTGACATTGTGGACAGAGAAGCGTCAGAAGTATCGATTGAAGAAGAACTTAGATCTATAATTAAGGCAAACAAAAATAGTTTGGAATTATCGGAAAAAGAAATTAGAACAAAAATGATAGAATATGCTAAAGAATGGAAGTTTGAAGAGGCAGCAAAATACAGAGATCTTTTAAAATTGTTAAAAAATATTTTTGATGATAAGGAGGTCGATTTTGTCACTGGACTGGGAGAAAAAACTTCAAGAAAACGTTCAACTGGTAAAAAACCGCGTTCAAAAAGCTAAAGAGGCTGCTCTTAGGAAGGATGAAATTTACATTCTGCCAGTTACAAAAACAAAATCTACAGAAATTATTAAAGCAATGCTTGGCTTGGGTTTTAATAGATTTGGAGAAAATAGGGTTAAGGAAGCTAAGGATAAGCTTAAAGAGGTAAATAGTGCTGAGTTTGAGATGATCGGTCATCTTCAGACAAATAAAGTTAAGGATGCTATCGAAATATTTGAACGCATTCAATCTGTAGATTCCTTGAACTTATTAACAGAGATAAACGAGAGAGCTTCTAAAAAAAAGATTACTATGCCTGTTCTTGTGGAAGTAAATATCAGTGGTGAAACTCAGAAACATGGCTTTTCGCCACGTGAGGTAATGAACCTTTTTAGAATGACCTCACCTCTAAAATTCGTGAACATTGAAGGTCTTATGGGCATGGCGTCATTGACTGAAGATACCGAAAAAATTAGAAACGAGTTCTCATCGCTCAGGATTCTCTATGAGAGGTTAAATGCAGAGGGATATAACCTTAATATTTTGTCAATGGGCATGACTGACGACTTTGAAATAGCTATATCGGAAGGCTCAAATATGCTTAGGATTGGCAGAGCATTTTTTGAGGGGATAGACATATGATAAAAATTGGAATTTTGGGCGCGGGCAGGGTTGGTGAAGCCTTTTTAAAGGGGCTGAAGGTTTTGCATGATGAAGGAAGGATTTTCGTTGCTGCAAGTCATAGAAGGTTGGAGAGAAGAGAAGAGCTAGGCAGAAAATATTCTCTTAAAATATACTCTTCCAATGATGAGCTGGTACAATCTTCTGACCTTGTTGTTATAACGCTAAAACCTGATCAGTTCAGAGGTCTTTCCGAATCGATGAAAAAAAAGGCTTTATTTAAGGATAAAACAGTTATTAGTGTTATGGCTGGCATAACATTGAATGAGCTTCATGAAAAGGCAGATATAGGAAAGGCATTTAGAATTATGCCAACTCTGGGTGTAATAAACCAGAACGGCTTGATGGCAATGTGTGCTTCAAGTTTGGTAGAGCCTCAAGACTGGATGGATGTAGAATCTATTCTATCTGCTTTGGGCAATGTTATGAGATTAGAGGAAGATAAATTTGCTGCTTTTACAGCTCTTGGCGGCTCTGGACCTGCCTATGTGGCATTGGTGATGGAATCATTAGTCGATTCAGGGGTTACAATCGGTCTTTCAAGAAATATATCAAAAAAGATTGTAGAGCATTTGTTCCAGTCGCTTGTAGGTTTAGTGGACGTATACGAGCATCCAGTATATCTGAAAGAAGCAGTTATGTCTCCAAGTGGTACGACTGCTCAGGGTCTTTTGTTTCTGGAATCATCTGCCATCAAGGGGAACCTGATTCAGGCAGTTGTAAAAGCATATCAGAGAGCGAGGGAAATGGAGTGACTTTTAAACCGAATATTACACCTTTAGACATCCAGAATAGAGAATTTAGTAAAGGCTTAAGAGGTTACAAAGAAGATGAGGTTGATAAATTTTTAGATGATCTTTCAGGAGTTATCTCTCAAATGATGTCAGAAATTGAGAGACTTGAAAAGGAAAATGACTATTTAAGGTCACGCATCCAGACGACTCAAAAGAAGAGCGAGCTTGAAACATCAACGAGCGATTTTCTTTCGCTTATTCAAAAAAAGGTTGAAGAAGCGAAACTTCAAGTTGAAAAAGAAATAGAGTTAAAAAAGGTAAAGTCTGACGAAGAGTGTAGGGCTATGATCCAAAGAACTAAAGAAGAGCACACTAAATTATTCTCTGACATTGAGAGAATTAAACAAGAAAAAAGAAGAGAATTGAAAGGATTGGAAGAATTTATCTCCAGGCTTCAAACTATTGTAAATAGAGAAGTCCAAAGTATGGAAAGAGATAATCAATCATCACAGTAAAATGGACTTTAAGGTAGAGCTAAGAGTTACTCCCAATGCAAAAAAGGAATCAATAGAAGTAAGAGAAGGAAAGATATTTTGCAAGGTAGGAGCCCCTCCA
>JAJXTU010000027.1:19762-21952 GCA_021783475.1 bacterium | reverse complement strand
TGTGCTGATTAATTTGTACAGTGAAAGTCAGTCAGATATTTATGAAAAAAAGTGGCATCCTGAAATTGAAGCAGTTCTTCACGATTACACATCAAAATTTTTCCGAGATTATTTGCAATACAAAAAAAGCAGTTCTTTAAAAGTTGTAAGCGATAACAATACAAAGGAACTCTACCAACAGTTTAAGGAGTTTGTAGAAAAAAGCTTTGATGACCATAATGCTTTTATAGACGACATTGTTCCTTTCGTAAAGTGCTATAAATGGATAATTACTGAATCTTACTACGATACAATTTCTAGTAATAGTGACAGGGACAAAGAAATTAAAGAACTGTTAAGAAATATTTTCCACGATATAAAGACAGAAGCGTTTAAGCCTTTTGTTTTAGGATTATTAGAGCATCATCAATATACAAAAAACAACCTGCTATTAAGTGACGAAATACTTATTTCGACTTTGTCAACAATAAGAACCTATTTAATCAGACGAAGAATAATGGGGTTATCTCAAGGTGAGAATAAAAACATTGTCTTATTGTGTAAGGATATCGAGTATATAGTCAAAGGAAAAAAATCAATGCTTGAGCTTTTAACTGATATGTCACATAGTCTCAGGCTGCCTGACGACTCTGAGATGAAAAACACTTTAATTTCTATTAATTTTTATGAGAACTTAAAACAGTATTCAAAATTTATTTTAGGAAAGATTGAAGAACATAATTCAAAGGTAGCAGTTAATTTTCGAGATCCGAAAATTACAATTGAGCACATAATGCCTCAAAAATTAGATGACAGTTGGAAGAAAGAATTGGGAGATAATTTTTATGAAATCCACAAAAATTATCTGCACAACATTGGTAATATTATTCTTACAGAATTTAATAGCGAGATTGGAAACAAATCATTCAATGAAAAGGAAAATAAACTGAAAACATCAAATCTTAATTATAGGCTTGATGTTATTAAAAGAAGCACTTGGAATGAGCAAGGTATAAAGGAACACCAATCAAATATGATTGATTGGTTTCTTGAAACCTTCCCATTGCCAGAACAATATAAAAACAAAGAAAATTGGAATGCTCAAAAAATTGAAAATACATCATTTTCTCCTTTAGATACCGATGTTGGTGGTATGGCAGAGGGAAACAAACCAATTGAACTTCGTATTTTTGATGATGTAATTAAGGTTGATTCTTGGCAAGATATATTCATTAAGTTTTTAAATTACATAAGAGATAAACGTAAAAATGATTTCGAATTTATTTTAGATAATCAAATCGAACTTTTTAAACGTGATAAAACTATTTTAAAATGGAGTGCTCTAAAGGATTTAATAGATTCTAAAGGTACCTTGTCAAGACGATATAAAACATTCGATGGTAAATTTTGGGACAAGGTAAAAGAATTAGATGACGACTTTCTTTTTATCCATATAAATATTTCAGCGTCTAATTGTATGACAAGAATTGCCAATATTATGGAGAAACTTTTTATGCCTGAAAGCTCTGTAGAAATAAAATTGAAATGAAAATAGATAAAAAAGATAGAAGGGCAGATCCTAATAACGTGTATGTAACAGTAATCGGTAAATCGGTAAATCTAAGGTCTGTTCTTCTAAGATTATGCCTAAAGGCAATTTCGTTGGGGCGTACTACCGTAACAGCATATAGAGCACGACCTTCAAAAAATCCAAGACCTGAATCTGTTGCTATTGAAAATCAAGAATTTGATGCTAATAAATTATTAAGTGATCTTAGAAATAACCCAGGGATTGATACAGCTTTTGGCCTTCCTCCATGTCCAAATTCTGGGATGAGTGCAAAGCTATAATTAAATTTAATTTATTAAGCTTACTACTTTTAGCATCGTACAGACGCCATATTTGTAACTAAATAGCATGTGGCATGAAGGATATTTATAACAGAACAACTGTCATATTCAACAGTGCGTGTTGGTTGTGGATAAAACTATAGAATATTTAGTTCTGGCACTGGATATTTTGTTAGGTTTAGCGGCAACTTTAAATACAATTTAACGCCAAGGTAAAGAATTTTTTTATACCAATTGGGCAAGTCTTTAATTCCAGATACTGCAAAATTACTAACTCTTTTAGTTTTAGAAGAAACAATCATGATTTGATTTCCATATAGTATCTAAGAATGTGTGAATAATCAACCAAAGTTTTTGTTT
>JAJXTU010000027.1:0-19752 GCA_021783475.1 bacterium | reverse complement strand
ACCTATATTCTATAGAGGACAATGCTCTTTAAATTTTTTTATTTACAATCATTTTTATAGAAAATTCTGTATGTTACTCTTTTAATCATTTTTAGACTTTTTCAAAACAATGTTATATTATATTGTATTAAATTCAAATTTTTAGGGGTTAAGAATGAAAAACAAGGTGTGTGGGTATGAGTAACTTTATTACAAACTCAGGTGAGAAATCCCTGAAGAGTAGAATATCAACGTTAGTAAAAAATAGCGCTGAACTAAAATTTCTTGTTGGATTTTTTTATTTTTCTGGTTTGAAAGAACTATATGAAAGCATGAAAGAGAATCAGGATGCAATCTTAAATGTACTTGTAGGGCTCAATGTAGATACTTCGAACTTCGGCTTAATCGAATACGCTCAAAATAGAGATAATCTGTCACAAAGAGAAATTTCTGATAAATATTTATATTCTCTTAAGAAGTCTATTAACACAGAGCTTTTTGACACGGAAGAATTTTATAGACAGTCAAAATTTTTTGTCGATTTAATAAAATCGAATAGGCTAAATATAAGAAAGACTCTTGAGCCAAATCATGCAAAGCTTTATCTTTTCAAACTAAAAAATGAAGTTGGCAGATCCAGACTTTTCATTACAGGAAGCAGTAATCTGACTAGCTCTGGGTTATCTAAGCAAAGAGAATTTAATGTGGAGATTTCTGATTATGGATTTGACGAGGCAGAAGATTATTTTGATAAATTCTGGGGAGATTCAGTGCTGGTTACAGAGAAAGACGAATCTAAGAATAGATTAATAAATACCCTTGAGAAGGAAACGCTAATAAGGAAGGTTACGCCTTTTGAGGCCTATGCATTGGTTCTAAAAAGCTATCTGGACGTCTTCAAGGGGAAGGATATCAGCCAGAGGTTGACAGAGATATTTGAAGAAAACGGCTATAAACCATATTCGTATCAGCTTGACGCTATCAAGCAAGCTCTGGGGATCATAGACCAAAGCAATGGAGTCTTGATAGCTGATGTGGTGGGTCTGGGGAAGACTATTATTGCATGCGCGCTCGGATATGAGCTAAGGCAGCGGGGCATAGTGATAGCTCCTCCTGGCATTATAGGCGACAGAAAGAAGAGTTTTGGATGGTGGAGATATTTAGAAGAGTTTGGTCTGGCGAAATTAGGATGGCAGCCATATTCTTCTGGAGATTTAAAGACTGTTCTGGACGCTGTTTCGGTAGCAAAGGATATAGAGGTGGTTGTGATCGATGAGGCGCACAGATTTAGAAACCAAAATACCAAAGATTATGAGCTTCTAAAAAATATATGTATGGGCAAGAAGGTAATTCTTTTGACCGCGACGCCTTTTAACAATCAGCCTTCAGATATATTCTCACTTCTGAAGCTATTTATTATGCCGAAAAAATCAAGCATTACTTTGACCGATAATCTTGAATTTCAATTCGATTTATTTTCAAGCCAGTTTGACAGGCTCTCTTATATAAAGAAATACCTTGCCTCTTCTGATAAAAATAAAAGAAATAAGGCGATTTTTTATAACAAATTTTTGTTTGGAACGGATAGGATAGACCTTAAAAGAGTAGACTTTCTTGCTCATTCAATAGCTAGACAGATCAAAGACGTAATAGAGCCTATAATTATTCGTAGAAATAGACTGGATCTCGCTGAAAATCCAAATTACAGCAAGGAGATAGGCGAACTCTCAACCATAAAGGATCCAGTTGAGTGGTTTTTCGAGCTCACGCCAGAGCAATCTGATTTCTATGATGAGGTTATAGAAGATTATTTTGCCTTGCCAGAAGATAATGGCAGATTTAAGGGGGCAATATATAAGCCATTTCTATATGAAAAAGGAATCTTAATAGAAGATCTTGAAAAGGGATTTACCAAAGAAGAGAGCTTTCAATATTTTCAACAGATAAACCTATATGATTTTATGAGAAGACTATTGGTAAAAAGGTTTGAGAGCTCCTTTGGCGCCTTTGAACAGAGTATAAGAAACTTTAAAAAGATTACAGAAGAAGTGCTAAAGTTCATAGATAAGACTGGAAAGTATATCTTAGATAGGGACCTACTTGAAAAAATCTACAATAAAGACGTCGATGAAATAGAAGAATATTTAAATAAATATGCTAAGAATCTGGAAAAAGAGGAACACTCGGCAAACGACAAGATATATATTCTGAAGGATTTTAAGCTTAAAGATAAGTTTATTCAGGATATTAAATATGATTTAGAACTCTTTGGCGATATCTTGAAAGAGTTAGCTGAACTAAATATGGTAGCTGACGATCCGAAAATAAAGACATTAATAAGCAAATTAAAGGAAGTTTTAAATAAGCCTTCGAACGCTAAAGAGCCAAAAAGAAAGGCTGTAATATTTACAGAGTATCTTGATACCGTAAAGTATCTTAAAAATATTCTGAATAAAAGTTTTAATAACAGAGTTCTTGTGGTCGAGGGTATTTTGAGTGCGAGCAAATTAAGAGAGATAAGGCAGAATTTTGACGCATCGTATAGCGAACCAAAAGATGACTACGACATACTTCTCACAACCGATATGGTGTCTGAGGGATTTAACCTGAATAGGGCGGGGATAGTGGTCAACTATGATATACCCTGGAATCCTGTAAGGGTAATCCAGAGGGTAGGAAGAATCAATAGAATATCCAAAAAGGTTTTTGAAGAGCTATATATTGCCAATTTCTTTCCGACACAAAAGGGCTCTGACCTGGTAAGGTCAAGGGATATCGCATCAAACAAGATGTTTATGATTCACAAGGCTCTGGGTGAGGATTCTAAAATATTCGATGTGGACGAAGAGCCTAAGGCATCCAATCTGTATAAGAGAATACAGCAAAACCCTGATGAAATGGAAAAGGAGAGCTTTTATACCAGAGTTCTCAGAGAGTTTGAGGATATAAAGAAAAAGCGCCCAGATATAGTAGAAGTACTAAATAGCTTCCCAAATAGAGTAAAGGTTGCTAAATATGGTGAAAAGGATGAGCTCTTTGTGGTCATAAAGAAGGGTAAAATTTATATAAATCACAAAATTTATGAAGACGAGACAGGAGAAGTTAGATCATTGGAGGATGTAATAGATTACATTCATTCGAATGAGAACGAAAAAAGCCTGGAGCTTAGCGATAGATTTTGGGATGAGTATATAAATATGAGAGATTACGAGGGTAAAATCGATAAATCTCCTAAAAATAACCCCCAAAGCCTTGAAACTAAAGCTTACAACCTTTTAAGGAGTTTTCAAAAGAAAGATAGTCTCTCGGATCAAAGAGACTTTATCAATACTCTCATAGAAGATATTCGCGATTATGGATCGCTATCTGAATACACGCTAAGAAGGCTGGTAAATATGGAAAAGATGAGAGAGGATAGGATATTAAAAGAGATTTCGAATCTGAAAAAAGAGTTGGGCGCTGACTACCTAAAAAGAGAGAAGGAAAGATTGAAAAAACTCAATAAAGAGGTAATCATAGCTATAGAAAATATAGGGGATAGGCGATGAGATTAAATATAGACGAACTGATAAATAATTTTTCAAATAATTTGCTTAAAAGTCTCCTGGAGGCAAATTCTTCATTTAAGCCTGAAGTAGATGAGCTTTACTACGAAGGATATGATAAATTTCAAGATTTACGGTATCTTGGAAACATAGAATTTGAGGATATGAATAGACTTGGACTCTTTTCAATAAAAGTTAACAAAGAACTTAACGAAAGGTCTGGCAAAAAGGAACAATATAAATTAGGCAAGCAAATTATAGAAGATCATAGCCTTGATCTCGCTATCTTTGCCTTTTATGACGAACAGGGCAGCTTTAGATTATCTTTAATATACAAAGAATATGTTGGAACGAAAAGCGCTTTAAGCTCTTATAAAAGATTTACCTTTTACGTGAACGGAAAGCTTACAAACAAGACCTTTAAAGATCAGATAGGAAAGTGCAATTTTAGTTCAGTTGAAGAGATTAAGAGCGCATTTTCAGTAGAGCCCGTAACAAAGGCATTTTACGATGAGATTCAGACCTGGTATTTCAACGCAATGGACAAGATCTATTTTCCTGATGACTTCAAGTTTTCTGATAACACAAAACAAGATAAAGAAATAAGAAATTCTACCTCTCTAATAAGGCTAATAACCAGGATTATATTTATCTGGTTTCTAAAGGAGAAATCTCTTATCCCGGAGGATCTCTTTTCTGAGGACAAGATAAAAAATATTGTTAAAGACTTCAAAAATTCAAACAACTATTACAACGCAATCTTACAAAATCTATTCTTTGCAACGCTAAACAGCGATGAATCCCAAAGAGGCTTTGCTGAAGATAGGGGCTATCCGATGAACGTATCCACCTATGGGATAAAGACCCTATACAGATATCTGGACAAGTTTCTTATAGGTAAGGAAGAGATACTAAAACTATTTAGCACTGTTCCATTTTTAAATGGCGGTTTATTTGATTGTCTGGACAAAGAAAATGACGATAAAAAGGTAATATATTTAGATGGATTTTCCAGGAATAAAGATAAGCAAGCAAAAATACCTGACCGCCTTTTCTTTCAACCTGAAGAAGTGAAAATAGACATCTCAAATTATATCCAGGGTGGCAATAAGAAAACTGTAAGAGGGCTTTTTGACATATTAAAAAGTTATAATTTTACTATAGACGAAAATACCCCATTCGATCAGGAAATAGCTCTTGATCCTGAACTTCTGGGCAAGGTATTCGAAAACCTTCTGGCAGCATATAATTCTGAGACCTCTACTACGGCAAGAAAGGCTACAGGAAGCTACTATACCCCAAGAGAGATAGTGGACTATATGGTAGAAGAGAGCCTTTTTCATCACTTTTTAAATGTTTTAGACTCATCTGATGAAAATACTAAAAATCTTAGAAACCTTCTTTCATACTCTTCTGAAGGCAATCCATTTGATGAAGATGACACAAAACTATTGATAGATTCAATATTTAATCTAAAAGTATTAGATCCTGCCTGCGGTTCTGGGGCTTTCCCTATGGGGATATTGCACAGGCTTACATTTATTTTGGGCAAGCTCGATCCTGATAATAAATACTGGTACGAATTGATATACAACAAGACCATTAACGAATCTAAAGAGATATTTATCAGTACAGATAAATCTGAACGAGAGGCGATGTTAAAAGAGTTAAACGATTCCTTTGACAAAAGTTTTGCAGATCCTGACTATGCAAGAAAGCTGTATCTTATAGAAAACTGCATATATGGAGTGGATATTCAGCCCATTGCTATCCAGATATCGAAGCTAAGATTTTTCATATCACTTGTGATAGATCAAAAAGTAGATAAAAATAGACCAAATTCAGGCATAAAAGCCCTTCCTAACCTTGAAACAAAGTTTATAGCGGCAAATTCGCTTATTGGTATAGATAAGCCGCAAAATCTTCTGTATACAGAGGATATCGAAGAGATAGAGGAAAAGATAAAACAGATTAAGCACAAGTTCTTTCAGGCAAAGACAAGAACAGCAAAAATGAGTCTTCAGAAAAAGGACAAAGAACTTAGGGAAAGATTATCCGAAATGCTTAGTAAAGATATTCCATTTGAAGACTCTAAAAAAATAGCTAATTTTGATATCTTTGATCAAAGTTCAAGCGCTGATTGGTTCGATCCTGAATGGATGTTTGGCGTAAGAGATGGTTTTGACATTGTAATAGGTAACCCGCCGTATATACAGCTGCAAAAAAATGCAGGCTTGCTTGCAAAAATGTATAGGAAATTTAACTACAAAGTATTTAACAGTATGGGTGATATATATACACTTTTTTATGAAAAAGGCATAGAACTACTAAAAGAAAATGGGCATCTTTGCTTTATAACCTCAAACAAGTGGATGAGAGCAGGCTATGGAGAGTTATTAAGAGAATTTTTCTCAAGGCACAATCCGAAAGTTCTGGTTGACTTAGGTCCTGGAATATTTGAAAGCGCTACAGTAGATACAAATATCTTGCTTATTCAAAAGAAAGATAATGAAAACGAGCTTATGGCTACAGTCCTTCAAAAAGAATATAAAGAAAACATACTGGGCGCTGTAAGTGAAAAGGGAGTAATACTTGATAAGCTTTCTAAAGATGTCTGGTTTATAGGAAGTAGTGCTGAACAAAGGTTAAAAGAAAAGATAGAAAGAATGGGAAAGCCATTAAAGGAATGGGATGTAAAGATTTTTTATGGTATTAAAACAGGGCTAAACGAGGCCTTTATTATCACCACAGAGAAAAGAGACGAAATACTTAGAAATTGCAAGACTGAAGAAGAAAGAGAAAGAACAAATAAGATTATAAAGCCAATTCTTCGAGGAAGGGATATAAAGAGATATTACTATGAATGGGCGGGTTTGTGGGTAATAGTAGCAAAATATGGATATTATAAAGAAGCCAATTTATATCCAAGTGTAACCTCTCATTTAAAACAATACGAAGATGCTTTAAAAAACAGAGGACAATGTAGATATACAAGAGCAGGTAAAATCATAAAAAATGATTTTGAGGGGCAACATCATTGGCTTGAATTAGATAACAATCCTCACGACACATATTTATTCGAGTTTGAAAAAGAGAAGGTGGTGTGGACACCAGTAAATTCAGAATATAGTTTTACAATTTTGCCATCAGGTTATTTTTTTAATAATTCTATATTTATGATTACTGAATGCATAACTAAATATTTTTGTGCATTCTTTAATTCCAATTTAATACGTTATTTTTTAACTTTTTTATTTTCTTCTGAAGATAATTATACTTATGCCTCAAAGGAAAATATGGAAAAAATCCCTATTCCTCCAATCACCTCAACTAACGGATCATTGATAAAACACATTGAGGAGCTAACAGATGGCATTCTAAACGCCAAAAAACAAAATCCGCTGGCAAATACGAGCGAATGGGAAAAAGAAATTGATGAATTGGTTTATCGGCTTTATGGCTTGACTAAGGAAGAAATTGAGATTATTGAAAGAGTAACATTATAATGGAGATGAGAGATATTTAACAAAGACTTTAAATAGTGTTAAGTTTTTAAAAAATTAAAAATTAAGGAGTTTTAAGTGGAAGTATTCCAAAGACATAACGATTTTATGAAAAAGTGAAAAAAGCAATGGAACAATCGTCTTGTATGGTTCCAGATATCATAAAACAAAAAATGTGAAGGTAAAATTGTTAAGCTCACCTATTCCAAAGATGTGCTTAAGTAAAATATCTAAAAATGGATTTTTATTATTAGTTTGTTGAAAAGAAATTGATGAAAGGAGATTGAAATGGAATCAATTTCAAATGATCAAGATGGGAAGGAAGCTTATATTTATTTTTGTGAAAAATTAAAATTTATAGAAAACTTAAACGCTTTACATTTGGAAGATAAAAATAAGTTTTTTGAAACAATAAAATATTTATTTGATGATTCTTTCAATTTTGTTACTCAAACATGTGTTTTTAACCTAAATTTAAAAAGCAATGATGTAAGAACCAATACTGGGTGGATTTTAGACCCGGTTTTAGGTAAGCTTATTCAAATCATTCGAAACTATAATTTTAAGTTTAAGGAATGGTCAAGCAAAGATTTAGAAGAATTATTTGACTTAACACATAAATTTATTTTATATTCACTACAAGATCTAACGGATTCTAAAAGGGCTGATGTTAATAAACTTTTTAAAAAATTTTTTGGTAAAGAAATTAAAGAAGTAGATAAGTTAATTTATGGTGAAATTAAAAATTGCCTTGAAGCTTTAGAAAATCCAAAACACACTAAACGACTATTAAGACATACTCAAAAACTATATTGTTTAATGAATATTTTATACTTTGTATTGTTAAGGTGTAAAGATGATTATCGCGATGAACTAGTAAAAAAATTATATGACCTTACAGATGATTCAAATAGTGAACTTAGTAAGTTTATTTTTCAGGGAATTTTAACTGTATTGTCACAAAATAATTGGAGCTCTTTTAAAAAATATTTTTGGGAATATAACTATTTTTCTAAAACTAAGGATAAAATCTTTTGGTTTCCAGATAATCCAGATAATATTGTAGCTTTTAATCATACATTAAAAACAAATAAAATAAGTAATTTTATAAATAAGTTAAAAAGTTATCAATTATTGCTTAAGAATTTAATAGGAAAAGTAGATGACAAATTAGATGATTCAGATGTAAGAGAATTTCGAAAAATATTTCGTCTTAAAGATGATGGAAGCATTGATGAAGAATTGTTAGTTGAATTAATTAAAAATTTAAACCTTAAAGAAAATTTATTAGGAATTAATAAATGTATGTATTTATATGACTTAAGTGAATGGAGAAAAAGATCTAAAAAGATTTTTATAAATAAAGGAATGTCAAGTTCTGAAAAACAAAAAGAGGAAGAAAGGCTTGTTTTAGATAATTTTTTAGATAACATTAGAGAAGGGTATAGTTTTCAAATCAGCGAAATTGAAAAATCTGAAAGACCTGACTTTGTTGTAAATATTGAAGGGAAACGAATTGGTATTGAGCTAACCACTTACAATACTAGCAAAGAAAGACAAAACTCACTATCATCAAACGATGGTTTGAAGTCAATTAATATGCAAGAAGCTTCATGTGCTGTTAGAGAAATTATTATAAATAAAATAGAAAAATATGCCTCTTTTAATTCTTCAAATCATATTGACGAACTATGGCTTGTTATATATTCTCCCAGCTTTTTTTATAAAACCTCACAAGGTGTTTTCTATGATTCATTTAGAAATGGGGCTGATTTATTAAAAGAATTTGTTATGGATTTATCAAATATTGATACTTTTAAACTGATTTTTATTTTTGACTTTAGGCTGTTTGAAAAAGGGTTTTTTATGAGAAACGAGTCGTCTCTATTTAAAAAATAAACCAAAATTCAATCTATTCCAATCGCCAAATAAGTTTATAATATTTTCATAGAAAAATAAATATGAAGGGAAGTTTGCTATGAAAGATAGAGTGAAGTTAATTTGGACTATTACTGATGAAGCGCCGTATCTTGCCACATTTTCCTTACTTCCGATTGTAAAGAAATTTCTTGAAGTGTCAGATATCGAGATAGATATAAAGGATGTCTCTCTTTCGTCAAGGATATTGGCCAATTTTTCTGACTTTATAAACGAAGATCAAAGGGTTTCAGACGATCTATCTATTCTTGGTGAACTTGTAAATCAGCCAGATACCATTCTTATAAAGCTGCCGAATATAAGCGCTTCTCTTCCACAGCTGAAGATCGCTATAAAGGAATTACAGGCAAAAGGATACAATCTGCCTGATTATCCAGATGAACCAAAATCAGATCAGGATGAGCAGATAAGAGAGAGATATTCCAGGATATTGGGCAGCGCTGTGAATCCTGTATTAAGGCAGGGGAACAATATTCGCGCAGTTCCAAAGTCTATCAAAGAAACTGCCAGGAAGTTTCCGCAGTTGATGGGGCTTCCTTTAAAAGAATACGATAGCTCATCTAAGACGCACGTTTCACATATGACTGGGGGAGACTTTTATGGAAACGAGAAGTCTATTACTCTGTCAAATGCTGCCAGGGTAAGGATAGAGTTCGTAGATAAGAAGGGCAGCGTTACAGTCCTTAGAGATCTGGAGCTTTTAAAAGGAGAGATATTTGACGGCTCATTTATGAGCGTAAAGGCCCTGTCTGATTTCTATGAGAATCAGATAGAAGATGCTAAGAAAAAAGACATTTTGTGGTCATTGCACCTCAAGGCCACTATGATGAAGGTGTCCGATCCAGTATTATTTGGCTATGCTATCAAAGCATATTTTAAGGATGTCTTCGCAAAGCATCAAGTTGCTCTCAATGAGATAGGAGCTAATCCAAACAGCGGCCTAAGCGATCTATTCGCAAAGTTGGAAAAATTGTCTGACGATAAGAAAGCTGAGATAAAAAAGGACATAGAAGCCGTTTATGAAAAGAATCCAGGTTTGTATATGGTCGATCCAAACAAGGGAGTTACAAACCTTCATATGCCAAACCTTGTACTTATAGACGCGTCAATTCCTGCCATAATCAGAGACGGCGGAAAGGCCTGGGGACCGGATGGCTTGCCTCACGACGTAAAGATAGTCATTCCTGACAGGTCATACGCTACTATGTATGCCAAAATAGTTGAAGACTGCAAGAAAAACGGCGCTTTTGACAGGGCGAAAATGGGAACTGTCATAGATATCGGGTTAATGGCTATGAAGGCTGAAGAATACGGTTCCCACGACAAGACTTTTATAGCGTCAGATGATGGAATTTTTAGAGTAGTTGACATTGAAAGCGGTCAAATTCTTATGCAGCACTCAGTTGAAAAGGGCGACATCTGGAGAGGATGTCAGGTAAAAGATATTGCCGTCAGAAATTGGGTTCAGATTGCAGTAGAAGAGGTAAAGAAAAATAATCTTCCTGCAATATTCTGGCTGGATGAAAATAGGCCACGTGACAGAGAGGAGATCAAGAAGGTCAGAGAATATCTAAAAGACTACGATCTTACTGGCCTTGATATAAAGATAATGTCTCCTGAGAACGCTATGGAGGCTACAGTAGAGAATATTCGTAAGGGAAATGATATGATCGCAATTACTGGCAATATATTGAGAGATTATCTATCCGATCTCTTTCCAATATTAGAAGTCGGTACGAGCGCAAAGGTATTTTCTATAGTTCTTCTTCTGTCGGGAGGATATATTTTTGAGACTGGAGCTGGTGGTACTGCACCTGTGCTTGTGGAGCAACTTGTGGAGCAAAATCACTTTATTTGGGATTCCATTGCAGAATTTATAGCTCTTTCCCAAAGTCTAAAATTTATAGGTGACAAGTATGGTTATAAAAAAGCTCTTGTCTTAGGTGTTGCTTGCGAGGGCGCAATATTTGACATACTTGCTAATAGAAAATATCCATCGAACAAGGTGGGAGAGTTAGATACTAGGGGTGAACACTATTATTTTATGAGGTATTGGGTTGATCGCCTTTCAAGTCAGCAGGATGATATTAATATAAAAGGAGAATTTGAGAAGATAAAAAATAAGTTTGATGAAAATGAAGACAAAATCATTGAAGAACTTTTGAGCGTTCAGGGTCAAAAGACTGACATAAAAGGCTATTACAGGCCAGATAAGGATATTGTGAAAAGACTAATGCGTCCGAGCGCGACTCTAAACGAGATAGTGGACGAGATATAAGAATCAAAATCTTGTTGGCCGCTAAACTTAGCGCAAGTTTTATTATGAGCGTTTATTTAGCGGTCAACTTTATTATTATTTATTTTTCTGGCAAGAATTTCTTTTCCAAATCTCGAATTTCAGGGAGTTCTATCAATTTATTAAACTCTTGAAATGGAAAGATCTTGTCCTGAAGATTTTTATTTGTGCCGTCTTTATACAGCTGATTCAGATTGTCATATAGTGCCTTTGCTACGGTGTATATGGTCATTACAGGAACACTTACTCTTGAAAATCCCAGATCTTCGAGCTCCTTGAAGCTAAGTAGAGGAGTCTTGCCGCCGTCGAGCATGTTCGCGCTTATTCTTATACCCTTTGGGACGAGCTCGTTTGCATACATCTTTAGCTCTTCTAAGGACTCTGGAGCCTCCAGGAATATCAGATCTGCGCCTGCCTCCCAATATAGCTTAGCTCTTCTAATAGCTTCTTGCGGCCCGTATTTTTGCCTTGAATCAGTTCTTGCGTTTATCACGAAATTCTTATCTTTTTTCGCCCAGACTGCTGCCTCTATCTTTTTCGCCATTTCCTCAGCAGATATTACCTCTTTGCCATCCATATGACCGCACCTCTTGGGCCATACCTGATCTTCAAGGTTTATCCCTGCTGCGCCTGCCTGTTCAAATTCTTGAACTGTTCGGATGACGTTTAGCGAGTTTCCATAGCCAGTGTCTCCGTCAGCCATCACGGGTATATTTACTGCATTGCAGATGTTATGAGTATGACGCAAAACTTCATCGAAGCCTAAAAGTCCTATGTCGGGCTTTCCCAGTAGACTGGCGCTGAATCCATATCCCGACATCTGAACAGCCTTAAATTCTGCAAGCTCCACCATCTTTGCAGATAGACAATCGTACGCGCCTGGCATTACCAGAATTTCTTTTGCCTTTAATAGATCTGATAGCATTTTGGCTTTAGACATTGTAATTCCTTTCTAAACAAAGTTTACTAAAATTATACTCTGATTATTTAAATAATTTTATTAGTAATATATGCAAATATATTTTATAATTTGGTTAATAGAAAACGAAAGGGCGTGAGAGCTTTGGCCAAAACAATGGTTCAGAAGATCTTTGAGATGAAGACTGAAAGTGATGTAAGTCCTGGAATGATGATAATTGTACCTGTCGATCTCGTTTACGTTCAGGATGGCACGGGTCCCCTGTCTTTTAGACAATTCGAAAAACTTGAAAAAGATTGCCTGGCATTCCCTGAAAATACTGCTATATTTTTAGATCATGCTGCTCCCTCTCCACGAAAAGAGCTGTCAAACGACCACGTTTATCTGAGAAGCATGTCGTCTAAGCTGGGCTGTAAACTGTACGATGTGGGTCAGGGCGTATGTCATCAGATCGCTATAGAGTCTCTGGTAAGGCCTTGCGACATAGTTGTGGGAGCAGACTCCCACACCTGTACAGGCGGTGCTCTTGGCGCATTTGCTACAGGCATGGGTTCTACCGATATAGCTGTTTCTATGGGCCTTGGAAAGAATTGGTTTAGAGTTCCTGAAAGCATATTCATAAAGCTTACCGGGAAGATGGCTCCATATATTACAGGAAAAGATATTATTATATCCGTCGTAAAGCACTTTGGTTCAAACGGCGCCAGCTATCAAGCACTGGAATTCGGAGGGGACATAGAAAATATTCCTATCTATGATAGATTGACCGTATCCAATATGGCGATTGAGTGCGGCGCAAAGGTCGGGATATTCCCATCTGATGAGATTACAAGAGAATTTCTGGAGAAGAACAACCGATTTGAAGACTTTAAAGAATTAAAGCCTGATCTGGATGCAGAATACGTCGATAGACTGGAATTCAAACTTGATGAGATTGAGCCAATGGTCAGCGTCCCCCATTACGTGCACACTGCAAGGAAAGCAAAGAATCTGAAAGATATAAAGCTTAATCAGGTCTTTCTGGGCTCTTGCACGAATGGCAGACTTGAGGATCTGAGGATGGCTGCGAAGATATTGAAGGGAAAGAGCGTAGCAAAGGGCGTAAGGCTGATAGTGGTTCCCGCATCGAAGAAGGTTTACCTGGATGCTCTCAAAGAAGGCATTATTGAAATTCTGGTAAATTCTGGAGCGAGCGTAATGGCGCCTGGATGTGGACCTTGTGTGGGCGTTCATGAGGGAATCCTGGGAGACAACGAAGTAGCTCTGGCCACTTCAAATAGAAATTTCCATGGCAGGATGGGCAATCCTGATTCATATATATATCTTTCTTCGCCTCTTACAGCGGCGGCTTCTGCGATTACAGGATATATTACCGATCCAAGAGAGTTTGAAATATAGTTGCCGAGAACAAATTTATTTTAGGAGGATTGAAAATTGGCCATTTCAGGGAGAGTCATAAAAGTTTCAGACAATATATCTACCGACCATATAATTCCAGGAAGATATTTTCATCTTAGATCAGATTTAGAAAAGCTATCTGAACATGCCCTTGAAGACGTAGTAGAAAACTTTCACGAGAAGGCAAAAGGCGGCGTAATACTGGTAGGCGGCAGCAATTTCGGCATTGGTTCATCAAGAGAGCACGCGCCAATAGTGCTAAAAATGAGCGGCGTAAAGGCAGTGGTAGCCAAATCTTTTGCCAGGATATTCTTCAGGAATGCTATAAATATAGGCTTGCCTGTGATTATAGTGGACACAGAAAAGATTTTTGATGGGGATGACATCACTATAGATCTCGAAAAGGGCGTTTTAAGAGAGAAAAGGGATAGCTACCAGCTAAAATTTCCGCCTCTTGATATCAGAATCCAATCGATAATAGATGAAGGCGGAATTGTAAATTACATAAAAAAACATGGCGACATTTCGTTTGAGATGTAAATAGTCTAAATCACTTAATATAATATAATAGAAACAAAAGTTTTTTTATCGATAGCATAAGATATATCGATATCGCAATATTATTTTTAGTAATATAATCTAATATATAATTTATTTATAAGAATACAAAATATTATTTTGTTTGAAAGGGGAAGTTATGTCACAAAGTTCTCATCTAGAACCTGTGGTAAACAGGGCTTTTTGCAAGGGGTGCGGTATATGTATAGAATTTTGTCCAGCTAACATTCTAGAATTTGATGAGCAGAGAAAGTGCAGAGTAACTGATCCCGAAAAATGTATAAAGTGTTATCAGTGTGAGATGAGATGCCCAGATTTTGCTATAGAACTCGTTGAAAAAGGTGAAAAAAAATGAGCGCAAAACTTGTTCAGGGAAACGAGGCAGTTGTTTACGGTGCATTTAATGCAGGTTTAAAATTTTTTGCGGGATATCCTATTACTCCATCTACAGAGATAGCTGAGATGTGTTCAAGGGATTTGCCAAAGGTCGGCGGAGCATTTATTCAGATGGAGGATGAGATATCTTCCATAGCTGCCTGTATTGGGGCATCCCTTGCGGGGTTTAGATCTATGAGCGCCACTAGCGGACCTGGATTTTCTCTAATGCAGGAAAATATTGGCTACGCGATTATGGCTGAGGTGCCAATAGTAATTGTAGACGTCCAGAGGATGGGACCAAGCACGGGTATAGCTACTGCGCCATCTCAATCTGATTATATGCAAGTAAGGTGGGGGACGCATGGCGATCACCCAATGGTCTCCTTTGCTCCATTTTCCGTTGAAGAGTGCTTTACTGAGGCCATAAGGGCATTTTATTGGTCTGAGAAAATCTCATCGGTGGTAGTGCTGCTCCTTGATGAAGTTGTGGCGCATATGAGAGAGGGCATAGACATTGACAATGTCGAGAATATTCTTGAAGTCCCAGATAGAGGCCCATTTTCAGAGGAAAAAGAGGGTTTTCGTCCTTATAAGGTCGATAGAGATAAGGGAGCAAAATTGCCCCCTCTTGGAACGGGCTATAGGTTTAACGTTACAGGTTTGGTCCACGATGAAATGGGCTTTCCTGTGGAAGATCCTGAGAAAACAGGAGACTTGATTAGAAGATTGCACAATAAGATAGATGCAGTTGAAGACGAGATGGCTTCTTATGACGAAAGATACACGGAAGATGCGGACGTGATAGTCATTTCTTATGGTTCTGTTGCCAGATCGAGTCTGCGCGCTGTGAGAGAACTCAGAAAAAATAACGTTAAGGTCGGTTTTTTTAGACCCATTACAGTATGGCCATTTCCATCGAAGAGAGTTAGAGAATTGTCAAAGAAGGTCAAAAATATAGTTGTGGCAGAGATGAGCATGGGCCAGATGGTGCACGAGGTAGAGAGATCGGTCGGTGATAGCTGCCAAATTACATTGCTTCAAGGCATAAAAGGAGAGCTTATCACCCCTGATGCTATACACAATACTGTAAGTGAGGTGATCTCAAAGTGATTGGAGAGCTTACCAACAAATATCTAAGAATGGATAGGTTGCCTCATATGTGGTGCCCGGGCTGCGGACACGGCATTGCCCTTGGTGCGCTGCTTAGGGCTTTTGATAGGGTGAAGATTGATAAAGATAAGACAGTCATACTCTCTGGCATTGGTTGTGCATCAAGAGCGGTAGGATATCTTGACTTTAGTACCGTTCACACCACTCACGGAAGGGCTCTGGCATTCGCAACGGGGCTAAGGCTCCTGAGAGATGATGTGAAGGTTATCGTGATAATGGGCGATGGAGATGCCCTGGCTATTGGCGGAAACCACTTTATACACGCCTGTCGAAGAAATATAGATATAACTGCAATTGTTTTAAATAATCAGATTTACGGTATGACGGGCGGACAGAGCTCACCTACTACTCCTCAGTCCAGGCTGTCTACCACTACGCCATACGGGAACTTTGCAAGGGCATTTGATTTTTGTAATCTCGCTATTGGTGCGGGAGCGACTTATGTAGCCAGAGCTACTGCATATCATGCCTCTCTTATGACAGAGCTTTATGCGAACGCCATAAAGCATCACGGCTTTTCCTTTGTAGAAACCTTTACACAGTGTCCAGTTAACTATGGGAGAAGGAACAAATTCCCTGATCCTGCGTCAATGCTTCAATATATGAAAGATATATCTGTGCCATTTAAAGTAGCCCAGAATATGGGAAGCGATGAATTGCAAGGAAAGATTGTGATAGGCGAGCTGATAAAAGAAAAAGAAGACGTTGAGCTAAACGAAGTGGTTAGAGAGCGAATAATGAAATTTAGAGGAGGTGCCCAGTGACAAAGGAATTAAGATTTGCTGGAACTGGGGGTCAGGGTCTGATACTTGCAGCTATCATATATGCTGAGGCCGCCCTCTACGATGGGCACAGGGTCTTGCAGAGCCAATCGTATGGGCCTGAATCAAGAGGGGGAGCGAGTAAGGCAGACTGCATTGTTTCTGATACCGAGATAGATTACCCAAAGGTTTATTTAGCTGACTTTTTGCTTGCTATGTCTCAGAAGGCATTCGATAAGTATAAGGCCGATGTAAAAAAGGGATCGGTAGTGCTGTTTGATTCTACTTACGTGGAAATTCCAGAAAAGGATGAAAATATCATATATTTTAGCGCTCCTATTTCAAAGACAGTTAGAGACAAGATTGGCAAAGAGTTGGCATCAAATATAGCCGCTCTTGGAACTATTTCAGTGATATATCCTTTGGTCGGCGAAGAAATATTGTTAAAAGCTATATTGCATAGGGTGCCAAAGGCTACCACAGAGCTGAACAAAAGTGCTTTCAATGTAGGCAAAAAGTTGGGCAAGGAGATCTTGGAGTCGCAAGGCTCTATAGAATTTGTATTTTAAGGGGTGAATTTATGAGACTTTTTGAATATCAGGCTAAAAGTATATTGGGTCAATTTGTAAACGTTCCAAAAGGCGTACTTGTTGACAAAGAAAATATGAACCAAATGATTCCAAAGCTAAGTCTGCCATGTGTGCTAAAGGCACAGGTGAAGGTTGGAGGCAGAGGAAAGGCTGGGGGAGTCCTAAAAGTAAAGGACTCAAATGATCTGAAGAGCAGCTTTGAAAAGCTCTTTTCTATGGAGATCAAGGGAGAAAAAGTAGAAAAGGTTCTCGTAGAAGAGCTTATAGATATAGAAAGAGAGCTGTATTTCAGCGTAATTTTTTATAGGCCTTCCAGGAGATTTATGCTCGTTTTTTGCGAAGACGGCGGGGTTGACATAGAGCAGCTTGCCGAAACAAAACCTGATGCCATTACTAAGGTTAAGGTTGACCCGATTATAGGCATAAAGGACTTTATGCTAAGGAATCTAATAAAGGATTTTGAGTTATATAGCTTATTAAATAAATTTGTAAAAGAAGCATACAAAATCTTTGTCGAAAAAGACCTTGTAATGCTTGAAATAAATCCGCTCGTCATTACAAAGAATAAAGAAGTGGTTTGTGCGGATGCCAAAGTAGAATTTGACGACAATGCAATGTATAAGCATCCTGAATTTGAGGCCTTCCTCGAAAAGTCCGAGATAGAGGCGAAGAAATTGGGCTTTTCATATGTACCATTGGACGGAGATATAGGAATTTTAGGAAATGGAGCAGGATTGGTGCTCGCTACCATCGACTCTGTAACCAGAGCGGGTGGAAAGTGTGCCAATTTCTTGGACATTGGCGGCGGTGCAAAATCTGAAAGGGTGAGAAGCGCGCTAAAGTTTTTAGTAGAACAAAAGAAATTAAAGGGTATTCTGATAAACGTATTTGGTGGAATTACGCGAGCTGATGAGGTCGCAAAGGGTCTGCTGGAATTCGAAGAAGAGCATAAATTGAACCTGCCAGTAGTAGTCAGGCTTTCTGGAACCAAGGCTGACGAGGGGCTAGAACTTCTTCATGGAAAATATGAGATTGTAACATCTCTAAGAGATGGCGCAAAAAAGATAGTAGATTTGGCTAAATAATAAAAGGTTATTGGAGGTGTAAAATTGAGCATTCTTTTAGATAAAAGAAGTAAGATTCTTGTGCAGGGCATCACGGGGAGAGAGGGTTCTTTTCACACAGAACAGATGTTAAATTATCCAAGCAAGGTAGTAGCTGGGGTTACTCCGAAAAAGGGAGGGACATTATTCTTAGATAAAGTGCCAATATATAATTCAGTCGAAGAGGCAGTCAACGAGACGGGAGCAAACGTTAGCGTGATATTTGTGCCGCCATTTGCCTGTCAGGATGCTATATTTGAGGCTATATTTGCAAAAATAAAGCTGATAATATGTATCACAGAAGGTGTAAGCCTGCACGATATGGCAGATGTATATAGCTTTCTAAAAACAAAAAAAGATGTAAGACTGATAGGTCCAAATTGTCCTGGGATAATAGCACCTGGCGTTTGTAAGGCTGGGATTATGCCTGCGAATGCGTTTATGCCAGGTTCTGTAGGGATCATTTCAAGGTCTGGAACTCTTACTTATGAAATTTCACATATGCTTACCTCCAATGGAATTGGCCAATCTACAGTAGTTGGGATAGGCGGAGACCCTATAATAGGCACTACATTTAAAGATGTGCTTATGCTTTTCGAAAGGGATACTCAGACAGAGATGGTATTCTTAGTTGGAGAGATTGGTGGCACTGACGAAGAAGACGCCTGCGATTTTATCAGGGAGATGACGAAGCCTGTGGTCGCCTTTATTTCTGGCGCAAGCGCTCCTGAGGGCAAGAGAATGGGCCATGCGGGAGCAATTGTTTATGGAAAGATGGGCAGCGTCCAGAGCAAGATGGAGGCCTTCAGATCGGCAGGAGTGCTGGTAGCTGAGAGCATTGACGACCTATTGAGCATTGCAAAGAAAACCCTGGGAGTGGTAAAGACTTCAAAGGGATCGAAGCAGCACTTATTTGAATATTATATATCCCAAATTGAAGGAAGTGATTTTAGCGGCAGATTTTAGCATATTCTTGGTAGGTTTTCACCTATTGGCATATCTAAAAATCTTTTGCCGCCTATCTTTGTGTTTAGAATGACTCTTCCTGGCACCTGGGAGCTGGCACGACCGATTATCTTGGCATCTTTCCCAAGGGGATGGGCTCTTAGCATGTCTAATAAATCCTCTGCAATCTTAGGGGCGCATGCGATGAGCATCTTTCCTTCACAGGTCATAGTAAAGGGATCGAGCCCCAAGGGATCAAGGAGTCCAAATATTTCATCTTTTATTGGAACGTTTGCCTCGTCTATCTCAATGCATATTTTTGAGGATGAGGCGAATTCATTTAGAACCGTAGAGAGGCCGCCTCTTGTGGGGTCTCTCATTGCGTGTATATCGTTTTGAAATCTTTCTACTGCTGGCAAAATAAGCTTATCAAGGCAGGCGCAATCACTTTCTATATTCGACTTTAGTGGAAAGTCCTCTCTAGCAAGTAAAATTGCACAGCCGTGATCGGCAATGGTTCCAGTGATTATAAGAACGTCATCTTCTCTGATGTTTCTGGAATTGATATTTAACTCTGTTTTTTTCTGACCCACTCCTGCTACGCTAAGATATACGCCGTCGCCTTGTCCCTTAGGGACTACCTTAGTATCTCCTGCGACGACCTTTATA
>JAJXTU010000104.1 GCA_021783475.1 bacterium | reverse complement strand
TGCGGGCATTTGGGTTATAAATACATCATCTTCAAATGGAGAATTAATTTTTAATTTTTCAATCTCATCGGATAATTTTTTGAGAAAAACATTTACAATTTCAGAATGAACAAATAGTATTTTAAGCGCTGTGCATCTTTGTCCATTAAAAGAAAGTGCTCCGAGCAAGCATTCTTTTACGGCGAGGGTAATGTCTGCGTGAGACAAAACAATTGCAGGATTCTTTGCTTCAAGTCCAAGTATCATTCTTAGCCTGTGAGGCATTGGATGTGTTTTTTGGAGCGAGTCGGCAGCTTTACTTGTGCCGATAAAGGCGAGACAATTTATCTTCCCTGTTGCCATCAAAGTTGATGCAACTGTCCTTCCTCTTCCATAAAGAGTATTTATAACACCAGGTGGAAAGGCTTCTTTAAATGCTTTTAGCAAAGGTCTATATAAAAGAATGCCATGTTTTGGTGGTTTAAAAATAACTACATTTCCCATGATTAAAGCTGGTATAAGAGTTGTAAAAGTTTCATTCAGAGGATAGTTGAATGGGCCCATACAGAGCACTATACCAAGCGGAGACCTTCTTATTTGTGCAATTATTGATTCTTCTATTAAAAACTTTGATGAGTTTCTATCAAGAGTTTTTAGCGCATCAATGGTATCAATTATGTATTTAACAGTTCTGTCGAATTCTTTTTCTGAATCTATATGTGATTTTGCAATCTCCCACATTAAAAGATTTACGATTTCATCTTTATTGTCTTGCATTAAATATACAAATTTTTCAACACATTTTATTCTGTCTTCAACCTTCATTGAAGGCCAGGTTCCATTTCCGTTATTATATGCATTTATTGAGCTATCAAGAATTTTTAGTGCTTCTTCTTCATCTAATGATGGATAGCTTCCAAGTATTATCTGTTCAGGTATTGAATCTTCATTTTTACAACAAAAAATTGGAGAAAGAACGGTTATTTTGTCTTTTGTCCAAGATTGTAATTCTCCATTACAAAGATATTCTGTTTGATCAATGCGATCTTTCAGAACAAATTTAGCTGGGATTTTGTTTATAATGGGGAATTTGAAGTTAAAGTAAATATAATCTTCTTTTTGATTCACATCAACCTCCAATTATTTCAGATTTTAAATTTGGGGCACTACATTTCAGGGTAGCGCCCCAAAAATATTTAGATGCTTTCAGCCTTTTGTGTATCTGATAAAGCTGAATTCAATTCTTGAATAAAAGCATCAATGTCTTTGATTTGTTTTTGTTCTAAGAAGCTACCAAGTGTGCCAGGAAAAGCACCAGAACATGAAAATGGGGAGATTCCTCTTTCAACAAAAAAAGTTGCTGCGCCCGGAGAACATAATACGTCCTCTACAGGTGTATCTTTAGTATACATTCTATTACCTCGAGATTTTAAATGTTAATATAGTCCAACTTTGTCATCTGAAAGGCTTATAAATATGTTTTTCTTTTGCGTATAATGTTCAAGCATCATTTTGTGAGTCTCTCTCCCTATTCCTGATTTTTTGTATCCTCCAAATGGGGCATGTGCTGGGAGATTGTTGTAATTGTTAATCCACATACGTCCGGTTTCAACAGCTCTGGCAACCCTTAAGGCTCTATTAATATCTTTCGTCCAAACAGCTCCCCCCAATCCATATTCGCTATCATTAGCCATTTGAATGACTTCTTCTTCGTTTTTAAATTTTATAAAACACGCTACGGGTCCGAAAATTTCTTCTTGCGCTACTCGTGCCTTATTGCTAACATCTGCAAGGATTGTTGGTTTGATGAAGAAGCCTTTATCTAGTCCATTATCAGTAATTCTTTGCCCACCACATGCTATTTTTGCACCTTCTTTATGACCAATATTAATATATGCCAAAACCTTTTCTAATTGGACTGAGCTGATTAATGTTCCCATCTGAGTATCTTTTTCCCACGGTATACCTACCTTAACTTTTTCGAATGATTTTATTGCCTCAGCAAGGAATTTATCATATATTTTTTCCTGAACAAATACTCGTGAACCAGCACAGCAAACCTGACCTTGATTGAATAAGATTCCAATAAGCAAGCCTTCAATAGCTTTATCCCATGAACAATCATCAAAAAATATATTTGCTGATTTCCCTCCAAGTTCCAATGTAGAAGGAATCAATTTTTTTGCTGCTGCTTCGGCTATAGAATAGCCCACTTCTGTAGAGCCGGTAAAAGCTAGCTTGTTAAATCCTTGATGCTCTAATATACAATTTCCAGTATATGAACCTTTGCCGGATAATACGTTTACGACACCGGGAGGTAAAACCTGATCGAGTAATTTAGCCAGCTCTAAAGTGCTTATTGAAGTTAGTGACGAAGGTTTGAACACAACACAATCTCCGGCAGCAAGGGCAGGTGCTAATTTCCATGCTGCCATTAACAATGGAAAATTCCATGGAGTAATCTGGCCAACAACTCCCAAAGGTTCATTCAAAATAATACTCATGGTGTTTTTATCTATCATTACAGCTTTTCCTTCTTCAGTCCTGATTGCGCTTGCAAAATAGCGAAAATGATCTGAGCTAAGTGGTACATCTATAGCAGATGTTTCCCTTATTGGTTTGCCATTGTCAATTGTTTCTGCCATTGCAAGTCTATCAGCATTTTTGTCAATTAAATCGGCGATTTTTAGAAGCATAGAAGCTCTTTCTTGTGCGCTAACATTTTTCCATGAGCAAAAAGCTTTATGCGCTGCTTTTACTGCAAGGTCGACATCCTCTTTTCCAGCGTCGGCACAGATAGAAATTTTTTCTCCATCTGCCGGACAAAATACTTCAAAAGTTTTCCCATCAACGGCATCCACCCATTTACCATCAATATAAAGCTTATAACTTTTGTCAACATAATCGTTCTTTTTCATGAAAACCCCATCTCCCTTAATGTTTAAATTTTTAAATCAAAAAAAGTAAAACTTTTCTAAGGGTAGAAAAAGATGATGAGGAAGGTGAGAAAAAAAACACAGTAATCAGAATAAACAAACCTCATATAATTTCCTCCTTTCCAAATAGGGGGCAGTATCGTTTCCAAAACTACCGTATCGGTTTGCACTCATAGCATTTAAGCTTTAGAAATGCAAACTCGGAGAAACTATAATATATTTTAACACGCACTTCATACAATCAAACAAATATTTTTATCATGTTCACTATATTTAAGATTCAGACCGGAATAAACATAAGTCTTGATTCAGCTGCGCTAAATTTTTAAGATCTTCTTTATTCTATTTGGATGTTTCTTAAAGTAATTTTTTAGAATTTATTTTTAACGAGATTAAATATCTACTAACCTAAAGTCTTAAGTAACATACTCTATACTTTGCCATACAAACGAGCCAGTTACTCAAATTAGCATTACAACATTTTTATACTACAGTTTAAGATAAAGTTATCATTATAAATAAAAAAGATGCCCCTCATCTATAAGGATGAAGGGCAAAATTTACTAAGGAGTATTAGTTCAATATTATATTAAAATGATACTTTATCGCCAAGCAAAGTTCCCATCGTCCATTGCCAGTGAGGTATTTTCCCACCCATTGCAAAGTATTGATGCTTAAAAGCAAGTTTCATATCATAGTAACTTTTTCCCATTTTAAGTATTGATGTCTTCCCGCCATAATAGGTATTGGAGTGTATATAAAAAGCTTTGCCGCCTCCCATATCTCCATAACAAATTACTTGAGGATTATATAGCTCAGTATCAGCTTCTTCAGAGCTCAAACTTTTAAGATCTTTTGCGATCTGTCTTGCTACTATATAAGACTGAAGATGTCCAATAGATCCAAGCTTTGGAACTGTTCCCGCAGCCGCATCGCCAGCAGTAAATATTTCAGGAAAATCTGGATTTCTCATTTCTACATTGTGAATAACAAAACCCTTTTCATCACAGATCGGCAAGCCTTTTAAGAAATCATGCGGCACCCAGTCGGGGAAAATAACCTTTAACTCAGCTTCAATGCTCTCGCCATTTGCAAATTCAATTCCATCTTTCGTAATGCGTTTTATATCTTCCAAATTATTTTTGTAGTTAAAGCCCATTGAGCCAGCAATATTCAATAACTGGCTTACAATTGCTTCGCCTGCATCTTCTGCAATCATTTTTGCAGGAGTAAAAATAGTTATATTCTTTGCCGTGCCTTTGTGATTCTTTTCAAGCCAATATGCAAGTGACAAAGATGCTTCAACAGGAGGTCCCTCGCATGCTGCTAGAGCAATGGGGATAAAATCAAGTCTTCCTCTCTCGCCCTGATGAAATCTTGCAGATCCTACTGCAACAGGTCCTCCTTTATAATCATATTCAAGATATCGTCTAAATTTATCCGCCTGGTAAAGATCTGTTAAGGTATGTCCATAATCCTTATAGCCCTCTATGTTTTCAAAGGCCAATCGGTTACCAAGTGCCACAACAAGAAAATCATAAGAAATTTTGTCAATTGTTGAGCCTGGCCTCTCAAATGGCAAAAAAGTTACCACTTTTTTATTTGGATCAATTTCTTTTACTTCTGCCTGAATAAATCTTGTATTGTCTTTAGATAGAACAGGTGATAATGGTAGCTGAAGATTCGGTGTTGGATCGCGATCTTCAAAAATTTCCATAGGAATATTCGGTACAAAAAGTAAATAGGATCTTCTATCTATAACAGTGATTTCAGCCTTTTCACCAACAAGCTCTCTAACATGCCTGGCTATTTGAAGCCCTGCAAAATTGCCTCCTAAAATTAAAACGCGTGGTTTTGAATCGTATCCCATGCAGTCCTCCTTTATTTTGAAGCAAATTTAAAAACCATATTTCATTACTAAATTATAGTATTTATAATTATTAAGGTCAAATAAACTGCTATTATTTATATGAAGTATTAAATTTTAATAGATATAAAATAATTTGGCGAATTATTACTGGCAATTATAAATTTTCCTGACTTTTGCAGCAAATTAAATAAAAAAAGCTCATAAATGCCTTTGTATCAAGGTTTTATGGGCTTTTTAGTTTTACATAAAGTTGTTGTATGTTCAGGACTTTTTTGTAGATCCTAGTATCTTTCTTATGTCTCCTAACCTAAGATATTTGTGACTTAGATCTACACCAAGCTTTTCTGTTATTGCTTTTGTTATTTCAT
>JAJXTU010000026.1 GCA_021783475.1 bacterium | reverse complement strand
CTTCTTCTCTTCCCTTAACTCTTCCTTCTTCTCTTCCCTTTTCTATCCACTTCTCAATTACAGGTGCCATCTTATCACCTCCTACAGTAGAGTCTAATATAGCTTTCATTTCCTCTTCATCTAAATCTTTTACATTTGCAACATAAATAAAGTATATCAAAAACTCGTCTAAATCTAAATCTTTTACGATATATAATATCTTAGAATACTTCTCTACGTCTTTATCGAAATAAGCGTATTTAAACAACAATAGTGCAGTCAAAAGATATATATTATTTATGCTAAGGCGAAATTTCTCTTCTGCAATCTTATTTGTATCTATCAGGATATACTTAAAAGCAGGCAAATAATCTTTATAGATATGCTTTTCTTCAAATAGATCTGAGAAATCTATCGGTTTATCCCAATTCGTTTTTCCATGATAGAAAACTACTGGGATAATTGGCTCTAATGGTCTTTTGTTCTTTATATCCTCTTCCCATATTGCAAGCATATATGAGAGTATCTGGATATTACTAAAGCTCCCTGTCTCTGATTTGTGCTCCAGTAGATAATACACCTGGACTGAACTGGTCTTTGTCTGAAATCTAAAGGCTATGTCTAAATTAAACCTTTTATACTTCTTTGAAATCTTTTCTGTGTTTATAGGCTTTATAGTATTAAGGTCAATGTGTTCTAAAATATCTTTTGGCAAGCTGAACTCTACAAAGCTCTTTGCATTCTCAATATTTGAGGTTATCTGTTTAAAGAACTTATCGTGTATTTGATGTATGTCGTCCATAAATTGATTTAAACCCAAGGATGAAAAGATGTCAAATAGGAAAATGCTTAATATATTAGTTGATTTTATCTTGGCAAAAATATATAGCAAAATTGGAGGCACTCCAAACATCTACAATATTTTATTTTATTGACTTAATTTTGGCTATTTATGATCTCTATGAAGGTGAAATACATTTATAAATTGTCTGACAATATTTAAAAGTTACTTATTTAAGCTAATATTTTATTATGTCAGAAATGCTTGACAAGTCTGACAATTAATTATATTATTGTCAGACATACTTATAAAAGGAGGTTGACAATGACAGACGAGATTAATTTTGTTTTCTTTAGTTTTGGGGCGTTTTTATTCTGCGAGTTTAATCTCAGACTATATGACATTGTTAGCCTGGATTTCACTCCTAAAAAGTTATTGGAGGTGAAAGGGTAATGCAAATTTTTTTAGATACTGCGAAAATTGACGAAATTAGAAGGTTGGTTCCCACTGGTGTGGTAGACGGCGTAACCACAAACCCATCACTTCTTGCAAAGGCTGGCTGCAAGGACATCAAGGGAGCCATAAGAGAGATCTGCTCACTGGTTAAGGAACCTGTCAGCGTGGAGGTTATAGGAACCCAGTCAGATCAGATGATAAAAGAGGCAAGGGAGTATTCATCCTGGAAACTAAATACTGCTGTAAAGATCCCAATGACAGAAGAGGGCCTGAAGGCCGTGAGCGTTTTGTCAAAAGAGGGCATTAAGACGAACGTTACACTTGTATTTTCTACCAGTCAGGGACTCCTTGCGGCTAAGGCTGGAGCTACCTTCGTGAGTCCTTTTGTGGGCAGGTTAGACGATATATCCCAAAACGGCTTGGAAGTGGTAAGAGATTTAGCTCATATATTCAAGATTTATGGAATAACTACCAGGATTATTGCAGCAAGTATAAGGCATCCTATTCACGTGATAGAGTCTGCAAAAGCAGGCTCTCATATAGCTACTGTCCCCACAAAGGTTCTGGAGGCAATGTTCAGGCATCCGTTGACCGACATTGGCATTGAGAAATTTCTTAGTGATTGGAAAGGGCTTCAGGAATCAAAATAGTTAGATAAATAAAAATAATGAGGTGAAATAATGAATATAAAATATACGAATTTTTTGGATTTAAGCTATACCCCTAAGAAAAGCGATGTGTTGGCGGCTTTTTATGTGGAGCCTGCTGCGGGAACGGATATAAAAGAGGCGGCAGGAGCCGTGGCATCTGAGTCATCTATAGGCACCTGGACAGATCTTGCCACTATGAAACAGAGCATCTGGGAAGATCTAAGGGCAAGGGTATATTCGATAGAGGGCAATGTAGCAAGGATAGCCTATCCAGAGGTTCTCTTCGAGGCTGGAAATATCCCGCAATTCTTGAGCAGCGTTGCAGGGAATGTATTTGGAATGAGGGCGGTAGAGAATCTGAGACTATTAGACATTTTTCTAACCCAAAAATTTTTAGATGACTTAAAGGGACCTGCCTTTGGAGTAGATGGCGTAAGAGGCGTATTAGGTGTAATGGATAGGCCATTAGTAGGTACAATTGTCAAGCCAAAGCTTGGCTTAGATCCCAAGGAACAGGCGAATGTAGTGTATGAATCACTCGTTGGCGGTTTGGATCTAGTAAAAGACGATGAGAACCTGACCCATCAAGACTTTTCTAACTTTGACGAGAGGGTAAGGTATTCTCTTGATGCGGTTAGGCGTGCTGAAGAGGAGACGGGCGAGAAGAAGGCTTATTTGCCAAATGTTACAGCTCCTACTGAGGAGATGCTGAGAAGGACTGCTCTTGTGAAGAAAGAGGGCGGAAAGTATGCGATGGTAGATGTGGTAACCACAGGTTTTGCAGGAGTTCAAAGCCTCAGGGATGCAAATTCTGGATTGATACTACACGCCCACCGAGCTATGTTCGCAAGTTTTGCAAGAAATAAGAGACATGGAATTCATATGCTGGTTTTATCAAAACTATTAAGATTTGCAGGTGTAGATCAGCTTCATATTGGTACTGTGGTAGGCAAGATGGAGGGGGATAGAGACGACGTACTGGTTTGTCACGAAGCCCTTGGGTCTAGTGAAGAGGTGAATGTAAGGACATATCTGCCACATCAAAATTGGGGTGATATGAAGAGCGTTTTCTCTGTGGCATCGGGAGGCCTTCACCCAGGACATACGGCAGATCTATTTAGGATATTTGGGAAGAATGCCGTGTTTCAGTATGGCGGCGGGGTTCACGGACATCCTGAAGGAACCAAGATAGGTGCAAGGGCTGTAAGAGATGCGATAGATTGCGTGGTAAGAGGCAAATCTCTAAAAGAAGGTGCCAAAAGCAGCAAGGCTCTTGAGGTGGCACTGACAAAATGGGGAGGTGCTTAAGGTGAGCGTGGATCCTGTCTTTATTGGAATAGCTGGAGATAGCGGTGCTGGAAAGAGCACCTTTGTGAGGGATATCGCTGCTCTTCTGGGAAGAGACAAGGTAAGAACCGTTTCTTTTGACGACTATCATTCTCTGGATAGGGTAGAGAGAAAGGCTGTGGGGATTACTCCTCTTCATCCAAGGGCAAATAATCTGGGCCTTGCAATCGAGCATCTATTTTTGCTAAAGCAGGGTAAAAAGGTCTTAAAGCCTGTATACGATCACTCTACTGGCAGTTTTGGCGACCCTGAATGGGTGGTTCCAATGCCTTACATAATATGCGAGGGTTTGCATCCATTTTTCTTCAAATCTCTGGCAGAGCTTTATGATATGAAGGTTTTCTATGACACCGACCTTGAATTGAAATTTAACTGGAAAGTAAAAAGAGATACGGCAGAGAGGGGATATTCTGTAGAACAGGTAGCGAAGGAGATTAGACTCAGACAAAGAGATATCAGAAATTTTGTAGAGCCTCAGTGTGCACTCGCAGACATAATAATCAAGTTAAAGGTTTCAAAAAATAGTTCTTCCGCAATTGGAGTTGATTGGAAAGAGCCAGTTGACGACCCATGGATAAAAAGATATCTGAAATCATGTAATTTTGATAATTGGCAGTGTTTTACTGAATGGTATGCGGGCAGAAAGATGAACGTTTTCGGGGTATACAGCGACTTGATTCAGGATCAGTTAAAAGACATGGGATCTATATTTTCCATACGCCAGGACGTTTTATCCAAAATTAAAGAAAAAGAGGTAGTGCCTTATAGGACTATGCTGGTTTTGTTCGCTGCCAGAATAAAACAGATCAGGGCATTTAAAGACAAAGATGGTGAGGTGGTGTTCAAAGATGCCGTTTAGCAGGATCGTGTATAAGCCAGAATATGATGAGCTTGAGAAAAAAGCTTTGATTATCAGAAAGAATATAGTAAAGATGATAGCCAAAGCTCAATCCGGACATCCTGGAGGCTCACTTTCCTGTGTAGATATCTTGACATCTCTATACTTCAGGATATTGAGAATCAGCCCAAAGCATCCCAAGGACCCCGAGAGGGATAGATTCATCCTATCAAAAGGCCATGCCGCCCCAGCCTTGTACGCTACCCTTGCCGAGACTGGTTTTATTCCATACGAATGGCTTGACGATCTAAGAAAGATTGGATCCCCCCTTCAAGGGCATCCTGATATGAAAAAGGTGCCAGGAGTCGAGATGTCGACAGGATCTCTGGGACAGGGCCTGAGCGTGGGCGTAGGGATGGCTCTTTCTGCAAAAATTCTGGAGAGCGGCTATAGGGTGTTTGTGCTTCTTGGAGACGGAGAGTGTCAGGAAGGTCAGGTGTGGGAGGCCGCTATGTCGGCCTCTCATTACAAACTTACAAACATTGTGGCTATTATCGATAGAAATGGCTTGCAAATTGACGGCTGCACAGAGGACATTATGGGGATCTCGCCTCTGGGGGCGAAGTGGAAGGCTTTCGGGTGGACTGTAATAGAGGTAGATGGTCATGACTTTCTTGAGCTAATACCCGCTCTTGAGGCCATATCGTATACATCCAAGCCCACTGCGATTATTGCCAATACAGTAAAGGGCAAGGGTGTGTGCTTTATGGAAAATAACGTGGATTGGCACGGAAAGGCTCCAAAGCCCGATCAATTGGAAGAGGCTTTGAAAGGTTTTGAAGGAGTTGAATTTATGGAATCTGATGAGGTTGAGGTAGATTCCAGTAATTAAGAAGAAAATAAAGGAAAGGAGCTGTTCTGTGTGACCATTATATCTGATAGGGAGATTGCTACAAGAGAGGCATATGGAAGAGCGCTGGTAGAGCTTGGCAGGCAAAACAACAACGTAGTAGTTCTGGACGCTGATCTTGCCAAGTCTACTCAAACAATAAAATTTGCAAAAGAATTTCCAGATAGATTTTTCGATGTTGGTATTGCAGAGGCAAATATGATAGGCGTGAGCGCTGGATTGGCGGCCTGTGGGATGGTGGTTTTTTGTTCATCTTTTGCAATATTTGCTACCCAAAGGGTGCTAAATCAAATCTTTCAATCGATAGCATATACGAATCTTAATGTAAAGATTGCTGCAAGTCATGCAGGGATTACGGTAGGCGAGGACGGAGCTACTCATCAGTCAATAGATGACATATCAATAATAAGGTCTGTTCCAAATATGACTATTATTGTTCCAGCTGATGCCCACGAGGCATACGAGGCTACTTTTGCAGCTGCAAACTTCGAGGGTCCTGTATATCTAAGGCTTAGCAGGATGGCTACTCCAGTAGTCACTCCTCCAGGCAAGCCCTTTGAGATTGGAAAGGCTGTTACTCTTCGAGAGGGAAAAGATATTACCATAGCTGCTTGTGGAATAATGGTTTATGAGGCGCTTGGCGCTGCTGAGAAGCTTTCTGGCTTAGGCGTGGAAGCAGAGGTAATAAATTTTAATACCATTAAACCATTTGACAGAGAAACTCTTGTGGAGTCTTTGATAAAAACAAGAGCTGCATTGAGCGTTGAGGAGCACAGCATAATAGGCGGCCTGGGGAGTGCTGTCGCTGAGTGCATTTGTGAAGAATTTCCTGTAGCCATGTCAAGGATGGGCATAAGGGATCAGTTTGGCCAGTCAGGCAAGCCTGCAGATCTCTTAAAACAATATCAGCTTACAGCTGAGGACATAGCAAAAGAAGCGCTGAGGCTTTTAGAGACGAGGCGAAAGGCAAACGAGATTTATGAGATATCAGCCTCAACTAAGAGTGACTTTGGAGCCTTAGAATCAGAAGTTGATGGAGGGATACCAGATGAGAATAGCAATTAACGGTTTTGGAAGAATTGGACGTTTGGTTACCAGAATTGCAAGCGATGAGAGAGACATTGACGTAGTGGCGATAAACAGTTCGAAAAATACCGCTATGTTAGCTAATTTATTAAAGCATGACTCTGTATATAGATCTTTTGACAAGGAAGTAACTTATGATAGCGAGTCTCTGTATATAAACAACAGGAGAATTCTCATTTTTGAAGAAAGAGCTGACATTACCAGACTCCCCTGGAGAGATCTGGGGATTGAGGCGGTAGTAGAGTCGACAGGTAAATTTACTAAAAGAGATGATGCGTACAAGCACGTAATTGCAGGATGTAAAAAAGTACTTATTAGTGCTCCAAGCAAAGATGCAGAAGTTATGGTGGTATACGGAGTAAATCATAAAGATATATCCCCTTCTCACGAGGTCATTTCGGCAGCGTCTTGCACGACCAATTGCCTGGCGCCTGTTTGTAAAGTTTTAAACGATGAGTTTGGAATCATAAAGGGGACAATGACTACCGTTCACGCGTACACGTCCGATCAAAGGCTGTTGGACGGCACGCACAAAAAAGATCCAAGAAGGGCAAGGGCTGCTGCTATAAATATGGTTCCCACTTCTACAGGGGCTGCAAGGGCTATTGGAAAAATATTTCCAGAGCTTGAAGGTAAGCTTGACGGCATATCCCTGAGAGTGCCTGTTCCGACGGCTTCCATAATAGATCTATCTGTGAATCTTAGAAATAGTCCTGAGATCTCAGACATAAAAGAAGCCTTCAAAAGTTATTCCGAAGGCTCAATGAGAGGCATTTTGCATTATTCAGAAGAGCCCTTGGTTTCAAGCGATATTATAGGCAGCAGATATTCTTCTATTGTAGACGGACTTTTGATATCAAAAATTCAAGATATTTACAAGATATTTTCCTGGTATGATAACGAATTTGGCTATGCCAGCAGAATTGTCGACCTGACAAAGTATATATCGGGAGGATGTGATCCATGTGACAGGGTTTGACAGGGCATCTTTGCTTGATTATCCGATATACGGACTTCAGGGAAAAAGAGTTTTTGTGAGAGCAGATCTAAACGACCCTGCTGACTCAGATGGTAACCTGACTGGAGATATGAGGCTGAGGGCAGTAGCGCCAACATTAGCATATCTGTGCGCTGCAAAGGCGAAGGTGATTCTGGCCTCTCACTTTGGGAGACCAAAGAATAAAGAGTCCAATTTTTCATTAAAGGGAGTAAGGAAAAAGCTCTCTGGAATGCTGAATATTAATATAAACTTTATCGCTGAGTGTACGGGGGGAGAGTTAGAAAATTTCGTTTCAAATGATTTAAAAGAAGGTGAGATTTTACTTATTGAAAACCTTAGATTTTGTTCGGGCGAGACGAAAAACGATATGCAATATGCTAGGTATTTGGCCTCACTATCGGATATATTTGTCCAGGAGGCTTTTGGGGCTTGCCACAGGGAGCACGCTTCTATAGCATCTGTGCCAAAACTCTTGCCTTCTTTTGCGGGATTTTTACTTGAAAAGGAGGTTACTGCTTTGAGTAAGATTCTAAAAAGTCCAGAAAGACCATTCCTACTAATTTTAGGGGGCAAAAAGGTTTCAGATAAGATAAAGCTTATCAATAATATGCTCGAGAAGGTAGACGCTATTTGTATTGGCGGAGGAATGGCGTTTGCCTTTTTGAGAGCAAATGGCTACGATGTGGGCAAATCTTTTGTAGAAGAATCGATTGATGACGTGGCGCGTCAAATACTTTATAAAGCTGGAGAGATGGGAAAGAAGATAATTTTGCCAGTAGATGTAATGTTGACAAGGGATATAATTAGCGGCAGCGATTGTAGGCTTGTCGATGCTTCAAGAATACCTGCAGATTGGTATGGAGTGGACATTGGGCCTAAAACTCTGGAAATTTTCAAAGAGGAGATAATGAAGGCAAAGACCATCTTGTGGAATGGTCCAATGGGAGTTTTTGAGATCCCTGAGTTCTCGTGGGGTTCGAGAACCCTTGCATTAGCGGTGGCGCTAAGCGATGCAACGAGCGTTTGTGGTGGCGGTGACACAGCAGACGTTTTGAGGTTGACGAATATGGTAAATTACTTTTCCCACGTCTCCACTGGTGGCGGAGCAGCTTTGAAATTTCTCGAAGGTGAAAAGTTGCCTGGAATTGACGTGCTTCCTAAAATAATGTAGGGTTTTAACTTGTAAAACATAAAAATAATGCTGGAAGAGGGTTAGGATTATGAAAATAGAAAAGGGAATAGATCTGAGCAGATTTATACTTGAGGAAGAAAAGAGATATTCTAAGGCGTCAGGGGCTCTATCGCGTATACTTATCTCAATCGAAAATGCGACCAAGATAATATCATCTCATATTAGAAGAGCTGGAATTGTAGATGTTCTTGGCAAAGTAGGCAGGATAAACGTTCAGGGTGAAGAGGTCCAAAAATTAGATGAGCTAGCAAATAACTGGCTGGTGGAACATCTTGCCTCAACTGGTGACTTCTTTGCTGTGGTATCAGAAGAGATGGAAAAGGCCTATTTCCCTGAGAATGGGAAGGATGGAAAGTATGTTATCAGTCTTGATCCATTAGACGGGTCATCCAATGTAGACGTGAATATAAGCGTGGGCACGATATTCTCAATTTACAAGAGAATATCTGACGATGACACTTCATTTCTCCAGGAAGGCAGAAAACAGGTGGCTGCGGGCTACGTAATTTACGGCTCATCAACTATGATGGTATATTCCACAGGGAACGGCGTAAACGGTTTTACTCTGGATCCTGGTGTGGGCTCATATATTCTTTCTCATCCTGAAATAAAGATACCAGCCAGAGGCAAGATATATGCCTTCAATGAGTCAAATTACAAAAGATGGTCAGACGGCTTAAGGAACTATGTGGACATTGTAAAAGAAAAGGGATATACGCAAAGATATGTGGCTACCATGGTAGCAGACGTTCACAGAACTCTTTTGAAGGGCGGAATATTCGCATATCCAGCGGATAGCACAAATAAAAATGGCAAGATAAGGCTGCTATATGAAGCCAATCCATTAGGATTTTTGGTGGAGCAATCGGGCGGCATTGCCAGCAATGGCACTACCAGCATTTTAGATGTGAAGCCAGAGTATCTTCACCAGAGAACGCCTATCTTTATGGGCAGCAAGGCCGATATGGAGGAATTTCTGGAAATAACGAAAGAAGGGTAAAAATAAAAAATTGCTGTTCTTTATGAAGGGATAATTTGATATTATTTAAGTATAAAAATTTTCTTTAAGGAGATTAAAATGAAGATTTCAATTGCCACAGATCACGGAGCCTTTGATCTGAAAAATAAGGTTAAAAGCTATTTGGAATCTATCGGACATGAGGTGATTGATTTTGGTTGTTTTAGCGATGAGAGTGTGGACTACCCGCCAATCATAGCTAAGGCTGCAAGTGCGGTGTCTATTGGAAGATGTGAGAGGGGGATAGTATTTTGCGGTTCTGGAATAGGTGCTTCAATTGTCGCAAATAAGATAAATGGCATTAGATGTGCTCTGGTATATGCACCAGAGCTTGTAAGGCTCTCAAGAGAGCACAATAACGCAAATATGATAGCTCTTGGTGGCAGATTTACCGATTTCGATACTGCGAAAGAGCTTATAGATATATTCTTAAATACCGAATTTCAAGGCGGAAGACATCTTAGAAGGGTAGAGCAGATTATGGAATTGGAAAAATTTTTATAAATTTTGGAGGCTATCTATGTTGATATCTGGTTCTATATTGTCAGCAGACTTTTTAAATTTTGAAGATAATATAAAGAAATTAGAACCATATGCGGATGCTTGGCATGTGGACGTTATGGATGGTCACTATGTGCCCAATATATCTTTTGGACCACAGTTCGCTGCCTTTTTGGCTAAGTGTTCGAAACTTCCTGCGTCTGTGCACCTGATGGTAAAGGAGCCAGAAAAATTTGTAAGTCTAATCCCGAAAACAGCACAAGAGGTCACATTTCATCAAGAGGCTACCGTTTCTCCAGTCAGATTCTGTGCAATGCTCAAAGAGCTGGGCTTCTTGCCCGGGGTTAGCATAGGACCTGGAGTTCACGAGAGTTCTATACTAGAGATATTGCCATTCGTGCACCACGTTCTCTTTATGAGTGTGGAGCCTGGATTCGGAGGACAGGCCTTTATCGAACCAGTATTCGAAAAGATAAAGAGGCTGATAGGACTGTACCCGAATAGAAGTTTTGAGATTTGGGTTGATGGTGGGGTGGATATGTTCTGGGGAGAGAAGCTAAAAGAAATTGGCGTTGATTTGGCTGTGATGGGAAGCGCATTTTTCAAGGCAAAAGACCCCGACGAGTTTAGAAAGCTTAGAATATAGGCTTTGATATGAGGTAAGATAGTGTATAATGTATAGACTAAATTTCCACATTATATTTTAGGAGAGAAAATTGGAGACATTTCTCATATCGCTGTTCATTGGCCTCGTAATCGGGGTCGCGCTATATTTTATTAGAAATAGAAAAAAAGTTAGTTAAATATCTGATTCTTAACGTCTATAACTTCATCTCTTTCTATTGGATGATTTATAAGGGCATCAAGAGCTCTCAATGCAGAGCCGCTGTGAATCGGGTTTTTATCTACTGAGCCCATTATTTTTTTCGCATACTCTTCAAGGAAATACTCGTATTTTATTTCCTCAGGGAAGTTTCTCAAAAGCTCCATCATGCTCATAAAGATATAGGGCCCTGGTGCTGATGTGGGAGTATCTAAGAGATATTCTATCTGATCGTATAAGCCAGTTTCGCTTTCAACCTCGAAAAATCCACTTTTTCCTCTATTCCAGAATTTATTTAGCGCCATGTCTACAACTTTTTTTGCTGAGTTAAGGTATTTTTCTTCTTTAGTTATGTCGAATAATTTCAGCAGGCTGTAGCCAAAGTATGCATAATCAGGCAATATACCCGGTTTGTTCTTTGACCTTAGGAGTTGTGAGCTTTCAAGTCTGGCAGAGAGCAACATATCTGCAGTTTTTATTGCGCTGTCCAAGAAATATTTGTCAGATGTGGCTAGATAGCTTTCACAAAATGCCTCTATTACAAGAGAGTTTACATCGGTATATATAGTTCTGTCTACCAATTTTTTGCCATTTATCTTAGAAGTGGAAGCGTAGAATCCGCCTGCTTCAGATTCAATAGTTGAAAAATATTTTTTAAATTGATTTATTGTATCCTTTAAGTCTGCGTTCACGAAGGTTCTAAAGGCTTTGGAATACAACCTCAATAGCTCGGCGTTATCGGCAGTAGTCTTTTCTTCTCTTGTGCACTTCCACATATCATCGGCCGAGCACCTGTAGAAGCCGCCCTCTTCTTTGTCGTGAATTCCGCCTTTTGCCATACTTCTGAGAACAAGCAAAATAGCCTTTTTAATCTCTTCCTTTGTATCATTTTGAGCTTCGTAGACATATTGATTTACCATTGTTTCAAAGAGAGATGGGAAATAAAATTTCTGGTCTAGAGCTATGCTGCCCGAAACATCATCCCAATTTTCAAGCACTTCCATTACAGAAAAGTGTATTATGTTATTATCAATTCCCATTGGTTCGGTATAAAAGTGCTTTTGGATCAATTCTTCGTTATTTTTTGAAAGCTCTTCTATCTTTTCTCTTGCTTCTCTAAACATTCCTAACACCCTGTCGAGTATATCTTTGAATTCAACTTCCTCATTTGTTTTTCTGTAAACAAAACCGTAGAAAGCTCTTCCTTCGGGAGTGAGGAATACTATCAGCGGCCATCCAGAATCTTTCATAATGACCGATATACCTTCTTGATAGCGTCTGTCGACCTCCGGATGTTCATCTCTATCTACAAGCACAGATACGAAATTTTTATTTAGAAATTCTGCAACGTTTGGGTCAAGAAATAACTCGTTTGCTATCTGGTGGCACTCTTCGCACCAAAGGGCACAGGAAATAAGGAGGATTGGCTTATCCTCATTTTTAGCCTTTTCAAAGCATTCCTTTGACCATGGATGCCAGTCAACAATGTCATCTTTATGTAAACCGAGAAATTCGCTATCTGCATTTGAGAGCTTATTCATTTTTAAACCTCCGATTAATAGCAAAAATATTTTTTACAAGACTACATTATACATTAAGTAAAAGCTTAAAGAGTAAAATGGCGTGAAATAATATATTATTCTTTATTGAAGCTTATATGTAATAGTTTATTGTAATTCTATTATATTTAGTATGCTGCCGTAAAGAGATGAACCGTCTCCAAGGGAGCTCTTTACTATCTTTATCTTATTAATTGGAGCCATTTTTACGTGGGTTGTCACAAAATTTCTAATTTCATCTATAATATATTCTTGATTTGTAAGGCCTCCGCCTAGAACTACACATTCAGGGGAGAACACTGTGATGACGTTACTGATTCCAATGCCCATATATGTAATGGCTTTATTTAGGATTTTCCAGGAAATGTCATCGCCCTGGCTGGACGCCAAGAACACATCTTGTGCCTTTATCGTGCCATTTTTTTTGTAAATTTCGTAAAGAATGCCAGATTTTCTAACCAAAGTTTTCGAAAGAGCATCTCTTGAGATGGCATAGCCTGAAGAAACTGCCTCCAGACAACCTTTGCTCCCACATCTGCACTTTGGACCATTTAGAAGGACTATCTGGTGTCCAAATTCTCCTGCGCTATCCTCGAAACCTCTATAAATCTTACCATTTATTATTATCCCTCCGCCTATTCCTGTGGAGAGCGTAAAATAAACTATGTTTTTATAACCTTTTCCTGAACCAATTTTATATTCCGCAAGGGCTGCTGCATTTGCGTCGTTCTCCAGGCATACATGGGTGTCAAATTTATCTTTAAAGAATTCGCTAACTCTTACCTCACCCCAACCGGGTAAATTTGGTGGATTTTTTACTATACCCATCTTTGTGTCGCATGGACCAGGAGCTGATATGCCAATTGCAAACTTTAAGTTAGATTTTTTTAAATCTTGTATTTTATTGGAAATTTCTTCCAACAATTCTTTGGGATTCTTTTCATAAAGGGGAGTTTCTATGACCGACTTCTTTTCTAATTTAAAATTATCTGAAAAACGGGCAACTCTTGTTCTCGTGCCGCCTATATCGATGCCTATATAGTAATCAAATTGAAGTTTGTTATTCATAATGTCAATACTATATAATATTTTTATTTTTTTGTAAAAAGTGACATACTTAAGAGTGAATTGTAAGTTTAAGAGAATATGTAGTAGATTATTATCTAATATAGAATTGCTATAAAAAAAGAGGTGATTGTTGTGATAGATTATTATAAATTTGGATCTATAAAGATAAATGGAACAGAGTATACAAAAGATCTGATTTTTACAAAGGATGAAGTACTCGTTTATCCGTGGTGGAGGAAAGAGGGGCATGTCTTTTCTCTTGCTGATATCGAAAAGATATTAAATAAGATAGAAAATGTTACACATATAATATGTGGGACAGGCGCATATGGCATGGTAAGGGTTGAAGATGATCTGATCAGATATTTTAAAGAAGCGAAAAAAGAAGTTTTGGTATATGATACAAAGAAAGCTGCCGATAATCTCAATAAGCTTGTAAATGATGGAATGGTGCCAGTGGCACTCTTTCACCTTACGTGCTGAAACAATTGATTGTTTAGCTTTTTTGGTATATCATTAAAAAGTAATCCAAAACTTAAGGGAGAAAAAAGTGAATAAAAGAGGGGTAACTTTAATAGAGCTTTTGATTGCTTCTGTTTTTCTGCTTTTTGCCCTCATTGCCCTGGCCTGGGGTCTGTCATCGTCTCTAAAAGCATCTGCAAACAATTATATTTTAAACCAGGCCAATATGCTTGCTGACTCTCAAATGGAGAGCCTGAGAGCCCTTAGTTTAGGAAGTTCTGTAAATATCCAAAATTCAAATGATTGTGTTAACAACGGAAGTATATGCTTTAAATTGAGTGCTGTGCGCTCAAAAGATCCAAATTCAAGCTGTGATTTGTTAAACGTTACTGTTAGCGATACGGCATCTCCGGCGAGATTCCAAAATATCAATTTACAATCCGAGGCCTGCCAATGAGGAAAAAGGGTGGTTTTACTCTTACTGAGCTCTTAGTGGTTATAGTAATAGCATCGATGATAGCTATTGCTGTCATATATGCTCTTTCAAGCGGCGGCAAGTCGTTCGTTAAAAATCAGGAGATAGACAACATATCTATTAGCGTTCCAAATATTCTTTATAGTATGTCAAGAGAGATTAGAGAGGCTGGATATATAAACTTGCAAATAAGCTCTGGCACTACTATAAACGCAAACGTGGTCTGTGCTCAGGGCAGCTCTGGCTATATATCTTTTAATTTGGACGTGCCTACTTCAGGAAATCCTGATGGTACGGGCGCATATAGTGTAGTGAAATACCAATTGCAAAATGGAAATCTTTCAAGATGTGTGAATAACACAAGCTGTTCAGTCCTCAACCCTCCAAATGTGGTATTTACTGCGTTCTCCCCTGTATTAGGCTCGGTAAACTCAAGCGCTAACTTTGTCCCAAATCAGGTGGATCCTTCTGGAAACTATAACGTGGTTCAAATTGTTATAACTGCGAAACTAAAATCGAGTAATAATCCTTATACTTTTACAAAGGAAGTGAAGCTCAGAAATGTTCAATAAAAGACTTTCTGATAAGAGCGGATTCGCTTTACCGATTGCTATCGGAGCGATGGTGTTTTTCGTAATAGTGATTGGAGTATGGGCAGTCCTAAACCTTTCTTTATTCAAGACCTCCTCAGCACAGACCTCGTCTATTCGCGCTTTGTCTGCCTGCGAAGAGGGGATATCTTATGCTATAAATCAATTGGATTCCAATCCTGCCTATACGGGAGGTTCTTATACTTCAAAGGAAGGACTTAGCGTGGCCATAGTAGTTGCGGCGACGTCTCCCAAGACTGTCACGGCTACTGTAAGCAGTCCTGTACATAGAAGCGTCAGAGTGCTGGTTCAGGGTTCTGGCAACGTAATTCCAGGTCCGGTAATCTCTAATGGTGACATAAGAATTAATGGCAAACAAAATCTATTGGATGCTGGCAACTCTGGCATTCCGGGTGCACTGTATACTGGCTCGATTACAAATCATGCTGGCGCAACTATAAACGGACCAGCACAACAGATAACAAGCTTTAGCCCATATAGCACCGCAGTAACCAGTGCGGTATCGAATATTGTAAAATCTAATCAAATACCCAGTACTCCAACCCTTCCGACTGGATATACCAATTTAACCAACCCAACATGTGGAGGGAGTTATACAGGAAATTATATCGTTAATAATCTAAGTTGCTCTATAAATGTTACTGGGAATCTCATTTTAAACGGGAACATTAATATAAACAACTCCTCTACTATCTCCGTATCCAATGGAAATCTTTGGATTCCTGCAACAAATATAAACACTAATGCACCAACAACTATTTCGGTTAGCAATGGAAATCTCATTACAAGCAGTCAAATAAACCTTAATGGCTCAATATCGGTAAATAACGGTAGCTACTGGTCAAATAATTCTATAACTCTTAATACTGGTGGATCCTCAGTCAATGTTAGTAGTGGAAACCTATATTTAACTCAAGGCAGTTTGATACCAAATCAAAGCTCTGATCCAATTAATGTGTCTGGAAACATAATTTTAGCGACGGGAAATATTACTTTAAATAGCGCATCCAATATAAGCGGCAATATTTTACTTTATGGCAATGGAGCGACTTTTTTGGTGGATAGTTCTTCTACTGTTAATGGCAATATCTATCTCTTAGATGGTGATTTGACGCTTAATGGTCAGAGCACTTTAAATGTGGCCTTTCTTTATGTGGGTTCTGGCACTGTGAACAGCAATGGGTCAGTTAATGCAAACGGCGATAACAACAACGGAAATCTTATCTTGGATGGCGGATGTACGATAAATGGCTTTGTGTATACCGATGGGCAATATACTTCTAATGGCCATGATACGATAAACGGTGCGCTATGGGCAAATAATTACAATAACAGCAATGATCAGATTACGTTGGATGGAAATGACAGCATTATCTATAATCAAAACAATCTTATTTCTGCAGATAATCTATTGTCCCAATATATTACGACTAATGCATCTATAGTTATGGGTTCATGGCATGAAATATACAATTAATTTTTAAACTTAATATACAAAAGAATTTCTAACTTCTGATAATTTATTATTATTTAAGAAATTTTCCTACAGAATCGCAAAGTTATATTATGGTTATAATCTAACATGATCATTGTTTGGAAATACTTGTTTGTCGAATACATTGATTACTTAGCTTTTTTGGTATATCATTAAAATTAGTAACCTGATATAAAGGAGGTGAAGCTCAGAAATGTTCAGTAAAAGATCTTCTGACAAGAGTGGATTTGCTTTGCCAATTGCTATCGGGGCTATGGTGTTTTTCGTAATAGTAATTGGGGTGTGGGCAGCTTTGAATATATCTTTATTTAAAACTTCTTCTGCTCAAACGGGTTCTGTTCAGGCTCTAGCTGCATGTGAAGAGGGAGTAGCTTATGCAACAGCCCAAAACCTGCCTTATGGCAGCTCGCAGTATACTTCGCGAGAAGGGCTGAGCGTAAATATAAACGTGATAAACCCAACTGCTTCAGGCTATATTACAAAAATCATAACTGCTTCTGTAGGCGCACCACAAAAGAGATCTGTAACGGTTTACCTTGGAAACGTAATTCCGGGGGCAGTTATCGCAAATGGGGATATAAATATGAACAGTAACTCAACTATTACTACAAACAATCCGAATATACCAGGCGCACTTCTCAGTGGGACTTTATCGAAAGATTCAAACTCATCTGTTATCGGTCCGCAACAGCATCTTCCTGACTTTACGCCTTATAAAAACGCTATTCATCAAGTAGTTAGCAGTATGACGCCGAGCATTCCTGCTGCGCCTACAAGCTATACTGCACTTTCTAATCCTACTTGCGGTCAAACATTGACGGGAAATTATATCTTGACGGATGGCAGTCTTAACAACAATAATTGCAACATTACAATAAACGGAGACCTTGTTATAAGTTCTTCGAACTTTTCAGTCAATAACGGCAGTTCTCTTACAGTGAATGGAAATGTGTGGTCAAATGCGCTTAACTTAAATTCAAACGCTGACTTAATAGTTAGCAAGAGTTTATATGCAAACGGCAGCGTAACTGATAGCTCGAATTCACAGATTAGCATAGACGGCAATATTATTTTGACAGGCAGCAATTCGAATCTGATTTTAAATAGCAATTCTGATACGATTTCAGAAAACATCATCACAACTGGAAACAATACTTCTGTAACTTTTAACAGCAATTCTACCATTAATGGCAATATTATAATTTATGATGGTAACCTGAATATCAATTCTAATGTGAATGGCTTGAGCGGATTGGTTTACGTGGGGAATAGCGCTGGTTCTTCTTCTTTAGGAAATCTGACTATCAGTAGTAACAACACTATAAATGGTCTTGTATATGCCTCAGGCTCTGCCCAAATAGGAGAAACAACTGTACAGATGAATTCTAATTCTAATATAAACGGTGCCTTGCTGGTTGAGAGCGGAAACTTGCAAGTAAATGCTGGCAGTGAAATAGTGTATAATCCCGCTAATTTCAGTAATATAACCAATCTTTTGTCAAATTATTTAAGTGCACCTATTATTACTGGTTCATGGCATGAACCTATGGTTTAGTATTAATTTTCATTTTTGTAATATAATATATGTTTATGATTATGGGCGACATTTAAGGGGTATATTATGTTTTGTAGAATAAAAAATAATAAAAGGGGTTTTACTCTAATAGAGCTGATGGTGGCGGCTGTTCTTCTCACCTTTGGCCTTATGACTCTTGCTATGTCTTTGTTTGGATCTATAAGGGCTCAAGAGGCAGCGGCTCAGCAAACAAACGCTCAAGGGCTGGTGAACCAAAGGTTAGCTCAGCTTTCCACTATGGCAAATCTTCAAAATAGCTCTGATGTGTCTGTTGGATGGAACGCTCTTCTGGCTCAAAATGGTTTAGCTGAAACAGTAAACATAAATCACTCTCTCAGTGGGACAAGAACCACTACTGTTTCGGATAATAATTCTGGCACACAGTATGAATATGCTGCTGTAACTATTAGCGTTAGCTGGAATTGCGGCAAACCTGGAGGGGCGCTTTGCCAGGTCCAGGGATTTGAGCGTATTGACAAGCCTCAGGCAGTTTCACCATGAGAAAAAAATCTGGCTTCACTCTTATGGAGTTAATGGTAACAATGACTATACTTGTGATAATCACAGCAGGAGTTACAATTCTTCTTATCAATGCAAACAACACTCTTATTTCATCCCAAAACAGAAATATTACGAGTTCTGCTATCTCTACAGTGCAAACTCTTATGTCCAAAGATCTTGCACTGGCTGGTAGGGGGGTAAACCTGGACGTTGGCCAAAGTATGGCAAATGCTACTACATTCGTTCCTGTACAGACTACTGGCGGGATAATTAGATTTAAGACTGCATGCGTTTATTATAATAGCTCAAACCATTATAATACTTCATATCAAATTGGTACTGACCCAAACAATCCTGTATATGACATCTCCTGTACTGCAAGCGATCTTGCGCCAAGGAAAGAGATAGAATATACACTTGAAAACAATCCCGATGGTTCCAAGAGTCTTCACAGAATCGTGACCTTTTATCAATCAGACTGGGCTACTGTGGTGGGAAACCCAATAGATAATACAGTGACACCGAAGAACGTAAACGTAATAAGTATCGTGCCTACCTGCTATAACTATTGTAGTAATTCGACTTGCTCTTCTATAGTGAACCCTCCAAATTCTGTTTCCTGTTCTATAAACAATACCAATCCAGTGAATCTGGGTAAAAACGTGCAAAGCATTCAAATATCAGTTACTTTGGAAGCAGACACCAAGGTTAACCCCTCACTAAGAGGGAGTCAAACAGGGACATTCCAAGTTACTCCAATCTTTCTTGTAAGGGGGAATTAGATATGAATAAAAATGGTTCTGCCTTGATAATCGTCTTAATAATTATGACATTGATTTTAACTATTTCGGTGGCTATAGCGGCGTTAGGTATAAACCCTATTAAATTTGCAGCGCAAAATGCTCTATACGATCAGTCAGTTTATGCTGCACAGGATTTTTCGAGTAAATATATAAACTCTATAAAGCAGCAATTCGTAGCAAACCAGGGAACACCTCCAGATCCAGGCAGCTTAGGAGTTTCTGCCAGTCAGCAATACAATACGAGGGGTACAGGAAACCCCAATATAGAGGTGGATCTAGCAAGCGCTGATTATACATTTTACCCTGATCCAACTAACTGGACAGATTGTCACTACGATCTTGCTTTTGTAGCTAAGGATTTAAACAGTGGGAAAAATATATTGCAATACAACGTGCACTTTGACATAAATAACTCCCCTCCAAACGCAGCGCTACTTACGAATAAGGATTATAACTCTGGTGGAACATCTGGAGGTAACTGGTGGCTAGGCGGCTTCAGCAGGGTTGTGGGACCATATTACACAAACGATAGCGTAGGCATTGCATATTGGCAAAACGCAAACGCTAATGCGAACCCTCCTACGGGACCGATGTTTGATGCTCTAAATAGATTCGTGCCCACCGCTCCTGCGCTTCCCGATTTGAGAGTGGGTGGCTCAATTGTTTGGTATGGAAGTCAACCGGGTAGTTCTTCAGATTGGCAGAAGATTGCCTATCAAGGGAGCTCTGGCGTTCAAACAAATTACCCAAAATATTCTTTTACCCAAAATGTTTTAGGTAGAGGAGTTAATCTTTTACCAAATGAAGCGAAGGGAAACAACACATTAACGGGGAGTAACAACAGTTTTGTCGCATTTGATAGTGGGTTTAGCTCTATTGTAGGCGGCAATTATTATTCATTATATATAAATCCTAGTGCAATAAACAACAATTACTCTGTAAGTCAATTTGAATTCTCCTCGATGAGGATGAACTTCCAAGTTAATGGAATGCCAAAATATGCATCAACTTATAGAATCACTCTTTCGTCAAATTCAGGTTCGAAGTATAGGATATGGCTTATAGACATACCCAGGTCAAGTAATTCTACTGCTACTGATACTGAGCTATCCACGAAGATATTCTATGTTCAAAAATATATTGGAGGCAATTGGCAATATACAAATGATGCTCCTTTTGCATCTTGTCCTGCTACTATAAATAGTGACAATTGTAATCCTTATGTAGTAACAGATCATACAGACTTTAATCTAATATACATAAATGGTCACGTTCAAGAAATGCAAACAAGCATTTTGCCACAAGGCGATTACAATTCTACAAGCGATCTTTATAATGCTCTGAAACTTTCAGGGCACGGCCATGGCTCAAGTGAAGATATGGCAGATCTGGTTACTGGACAGGCTCCTGCCAACCCTAATCCCAATAATCCCTGGCAATACTACGTGTCTGGAAGGCTTACTGTAGCAGCAGCAGGAGACATTATAATTGGAGACGGTGGCACAAACTATCTTAATTATAGCCTTACATATCCTGAAAGGCTCGTTAATCCTGACGGGAGCTTCACATCTTTTTCTGGGACAAATGATTCTAGATTTCTACTTGGACTTGTGGCAAGGAATATATTCTTAAATGTAAAATCTAATGCTAATAAACCCCCTGCTAAGGCTGACTACGCCAATGATGGGACGAACGTTTCTGACAATCAAACCTATTCTTTTGACGGACAGATTCTTACCTTTGGGACACAAACGGGGAATAATGACAATACTATTCAGACAGGAGTACTTGATAACTATCACTACTATAGCAATGTAGCGAACGGCAACCCTGCAAGTACCTCAAACTATCCATACTTCTCTGTGGGATATGGCAGCGATAACTTACTCGGGTATGCTCTTACAAGAGGTATGCTGGTTGAGAACTGGCACGGAGTATGGGGCTTCTTTAATGGCAGCGCTCTTACGAATGGATATCAAGACGAATATGTATATGATAATCGTCTAAGATATTTCGTTACTCCCTGGTTTCCACTGCCAAAAAATCCAAATATGCCAGCAAACTATAGCATGACGGTAGAGATAGTGAAACTATGAAATATCTTTTTTTTGCTCTAATTTTCTTGTTTGTATTTTCGGGCGTATCTCATGCTCTTATGTGGAGTCCAGACGATCCAAATAGACCTAAGGTTATGCCAGAAAGCGGCGCTATGAGTAGCGAGAGCTCAAATAGTGCTCAAGGAGAGGTTTCAGTAGACTCAAATAATCAACATATTAATCAAACAAGCCAAATTCAAAATTCTACAATTAACCAAAATTCAAATAAAGATAGTCAAAATTATCAAGCTATTAGCCCCAATGCTTTTTATTTGCAAATGTCTGCGGTTTTTATAGGCGTGATTTTCAGTCTGTTTTTATTTTTTAGAATATTGAAATCGAAGTAGAAATAAGGCACATTCGTCTTGACATTAGAGATTTTTTTGATATATTAAAATAAGATTAAAATTTCATTAGAAAATGTCCTAAATGAATTAGGGCGCTTTTAAAATTTATAAACTTAGCATTAAAGCCATGAAGGCTTCTTGTCTTCATGGCTTATTTTTTTAAGGGAGGTAGAGGATATTTGTTTATTGTGTTTGTTTTTTTGTTTTTTATGTTTTTTTATTCAGGCTTTGCAGAAATGGGATTTTGTGATGAATCTTCTCAGTTTCAGGAGATTGTAGTTTACGGGAACAAGGAGAAAGAAAAAAATGTGGATGTGGTAAACGTATTCAAGGTAAACCCCGCTATGAGCTTTTCTATTACCGATTATCTTAAGGACATGGCGGGGGTGGAGATCTCGGAAAAATCTCTTCTGGGAGACACGGGCGATGTAGTTAAAATTAGAGGTTTTGGAAGTAACAGATTAAAAGTATTCGAGAATGGAAGAGATATTAATGCTACAGGAGTCTACGGCGGATTTTATGTGGACTGGAGCACTATACCGCCAATAAATGTTGACTCTATCAAGGTTGTAAAAAGCGGCGTGGACGCAAAGCTAGGAGTTTTAGGCGGTGCAGTAGAGATTAAGAATAGAGTTCCGACTGGCACGCCGATAAC
>JAJXTU010000103.1 GCA_021783475.1 bacterium | reverse complement strand
GGTATGGAGGGCTGTGCATGTCCAATGGGTGCAGTAACGAGAGAATTTTTGAAGAAATTAGAAGCTAAAGACAATCAATATGTTTTGGTGGATACTGAAGCTGGAATAGAGCACTTTGGCAGAGGTGTACACGAGGCTATAGACTTAGTCTGGTTTGTGATAGAGCCATCATTTGAGTCGGTTTCGCTTTGTGAGAAAACTATAGGATTAATTTCAGAGGGAAGGCATACCAAACCATATAAAGTAATATTGAACAAGGTTAGTGAGGATAGCAAATTAGAACTTGAGAAGCTACTTGCTGAAAAGAAGATAAAAGTAGATGGATTCTTGCCCTTCAAGAGCGAGATTTCAAAGGCGAATCTCAAAGGCGAAAAGCTTAATATTGAAGACTCAAATCTCATAAATTCAATCTTGTAATGAAATCTCTAAAGATATTTTTTTTAATAACTGCATTATTTTTTATTCCTGGTTGTAATGATTTAGCTCAGAAAGATAATCATAGTTTAACTGTAACCGATGTGCTTGGAAGGAAGATCGTCTTAAAAGAGAGGCCAGTAAAAAGAATTGTAGCAATAGGACCTGGCGCTCTCAGGCTTATTTCTTATATGGGTCTTGTAAACTCAGTAGTAGGGGTTGAGGATTCTGAAAAGGAATGGGATGCTGTCTCAAGGCCATATATTCTTGCATATCCACAGTTAAAGGATTTGCCAGGAATAGGCCAGGGTGGTCCTCGCCCAAGTCCCAATCTTGAAAGCATCATATCATTGAAGCCAGATGTTATATTCGCTGCATATCTAACGAAGGATCAGGCTGATGCAATTCAGTCAAAGACAAATATACCTGTAATATCGCTTAGCTATGGCCAATTCGCCAGCTTTGATATGAGAGACATATTTAATTCTTTAAGAGTTATAGGTGAGGTTTCAGGAAGTTCTGATAGGGCAAATCAGCTAATTAGCTATATAAAAGGCATAGAGGAAGATTTAAACAATAGAACGAGGAATATTTCACCTGATAAAAAACCAAGCGTTTACGTGGGAGCACTTGGTATGGCTGGCGTTCATGGAATTGAGAGCACTCAGGCAGGATATCTCCCTTTTACTCTAATTAACGCAAAAAATGTTGCAGATGAAATAAAGAGTTCGGTCAGTCTGATGCTGGACAAGGAATATCTGATAAAGTTAAATCCTGACATTATATTTCTTGATGAAGGAGGGCTATCCCTGGTAAAAGAAGACTACAAAAAAAACCGAGCTTTTTACGATGAATTAAAGGCGTTCAAAGATAACAAAGTTTATGGACAGCTGCCTTTCAACTACTATACTACAAATATAGAGATAGCCCTGATAGACACTTACTTTGCTGGAAAGGTTATCTATCCTGAGAGATTTTCTGACATAAATATCAATGAAAAAGCAGACGAGATATTTAAAGAATTTTTGGGCAAGCCGATGTTTAATGAAATTGTGAAAAATTACCCAGGATTTACAAGAGTAGTTTTTTAGATTTATGGACAAAAAAGACATTTTAAAGAGATACAGATTTTATTATAAAAAAAAGATATTCATTATAATATTGCTATTTTTTATATCTTTATTTTTTATAATATTTTCTACAAAAATTGGCACGTTTAACATAAGTTTTTCAGACATTATTAATTCATTTTTCAATCCAAATTCGAGGGAGGGCACAGTCTTGTTTAATGTGCGCTTTCCAAGGATAGCCTCATCTTTTGTGGCAGGATTTGGCCTTGCAATAGCAGGCTGCGTGATGCAAAACGTTTTAAGAAATCCGCTTGCATCACCCTTTACATTGGGCGTTTCTCAGGGGGCAGCATTTGGAGCTTGTGTAGGGATAGTACTATTGGGACAGGGCTCTCTTGGGACGAATATTATTATTAGCAACCCCTATTTCGTTACTGCTTGTGCATTTGCAGGGTCTCTCATATCTACCTTGACGATAATATTCCTTGCAAGGTTCAAGGGTTTTAGCCCTGAGTCTATAGTTCTTTCGGGAGTTGCTCTTGGGGCACTCTTTTCTGCCATGATCATAATGCTTCAGTACTTTTCAAATGAAGTTGCAGTGACCAGCATGGTGTTTTGGACATTCGGAGACGTGGGCCGCGCTTATTGGAATGAGATCTTGATGATGGCTATTGTGGTAGCTTTTTCTTTCGTATATTTCTTACTTAACAGTCTAAACTATAATGCTATACAAATAGGCGATGAGGGTGCTAAGGGTTTAGGCATTAATGTTGATAGAATTAGATTCGTTTCAATGATAGTTTCTTCTCTTATAACTGCAGTGATAGTTTCTTTCTTGGGAATAATAGGTTTTGTCGGATTGGTAGCGCCTCAGGCAATGAAGAGAATGATAGACTTTGATCACAGATTTATTTTGCCAGCCAGCGCATTAATGGGCGCAATTTTACTAATAATAGCTGATATAGTTAGCAGGACAATTTTGTCACCTGTAATCTTGCCTATTGGGGCAATTACATCGTTTTTGGGAGCGCCTTTTTTTATATATATTCTATATTTAAAAGGAAAGATCAAGTAATGTTTATTCAGGCTAAGGACGTAAGGTTTTCGTATAATAGCGTGGACGTATTGAAAGACGTAAATTTTTACATAGAAAAGGGGGATCTTATAGCTATTCTTGGGAACAACGGAGCGGGCAAGTCTACTTTGATAAAGTGTATAAATAGAATTCTTAAGCCAAAATTTGGAACAATATTGATAGAAGGACAAGATGTAGAAAAATTAGGTTCTGAAATTGCAAAAAAGGTTTCTTACGTCTCCCAGAGAAATCAGGCTACCAGGCTTACGGTTTTTGATGCAGTGCTATTGGGGAGAAGGCCATACGTTAAATGGGGGATATCAAATAAAGATCTCGAAATTACAAAAGGGGTTATAGGAATGCTTTCTCTCCAAGAAATTTCGATGAGATTTGTGGACGAATTAAGCGGCGGAGAGCTTCAAAAAGTGATAGTTGCAAGGGCATTGGTTCAAGAGCCTTCGCTTATTCTTTTGGATGAGCCTACAAACAATCTGGACATAAAGAGTCAGATTGAAGTGATGAACATTGTCAAGCAAATTGTGCAGGAAAAGAAAATATCAAGTCTAGTGGCTATTCACGACATAAATCTTGCGCTTAGATTTATAGACAAGTTTATCTTGATGAAAGATGGGAAAATATTTGCCTCAGGTGGGTTAGAAATTATAACTGAAGAAAACTTTAGTGAGACCTTTGGGGTTATGGCAAAGATTAAAAATATTGATGACAGACCATTTCTAGTATTTTAAATTAGGGAGGCAGGATGGATAGCATAGATTTTTTCGATAGATTATCTGACGAGTGGGACGATATATTTTCAAGAGGAGATATAAACGTTCTGGAGAGTGGGCTTGATCTTGTCAATTGGCATTCGTTTACAAGGGTGTTAGAAGTTGGATGCGCTACTGGAATAGAAACTGGCTATATTCTAAAGAGGTTAAAATCTGACGCTCAACTATCTGCAATTGACGTGTCTGCAAAGATGGTTGGAAGGGCTATTGAGAGGATACAGGATGCAAGGTTTACGGTTAATATAAAGAATTTCTTCGATGTAGAGGGCATTTTTGACCTTATCCTTATGATAAACGTTTTGCCACATTTGGGGAATTTGTATGACGTGTTTACAAAATCTTCAAAGCTGTTGGACAAAAAAGGCGAAATATTGATACTTCACAACTCTTCAAAAGAGCACATAAATAGCGTTCATTCAAGAAAAGAAGAGGTAAGAGATCACGTTCTTTTGCCAGTAGAGGTAGCTCAGGAGGCAGCAATAAGTAGAGGATTTTTTATTCTACACACAAAGGACGATGAAGAAGGCTATATTCTTCACTTACAAAAGTTCACTGGAGAAATTTTTTAATAGCTGCAGCTAATTCTGATGGCATCTGATAGATAAGAGCGTGGCCTGCGCCTTTGAATATTATTAATTTTGAATTTGGCAAGATCTTGTGAAGTATTAGTGCATTTTCAGGAGGGACTACCAGGTCTTGATCGGATGAGAGTATAAGAGTTTTAAAGTTTTTGCCCTCTAATTCCTTTTGGTTAGTATTGTCAAGATACCATGCAGATACAATTTGTTTCTCGTAGTTAAAAACTCTGGGAGTAATGTCTGGAGAAGATCTATGGTATATGAGCGCCATTTTAATTTTGTAATTGTCAACTTCATCTTTTGGAAAAAGTACCTTCATAACTCTTTCACCTTGCTTTTCTAAGTCTGGCAATGGATTGAAAAGAGCATCTACTACATAGTCTTGAGGCTTTATAGCGCTAGATCCACCTGCATCGGTGCTAATCAATATGAGGGAATCTACCATATCAGGATAAGTCCTTGCAAATTGTTGTGCCACAAATCCCCCCAGCGAGTATCCAAGAATATTTGCGCTCTTTATCTTCTCATTTTTTAAGACATTTTTTACGGCTTGTGCCAATTCGCTTATATCTGGATCGTTGTTTGAGAGAAACCTGGACTGTCCGATGCCTGGATAGTCTATAAAAATAAGCCTGAAGTTTTGTAACAGGTCCATAACCAATGAATCATCCCAACTGTTCATACTGCTTGAAAAGGGTTCTAACATTACAATAGTCTTTTTATTTTTTTCGCCAAGAACTTTGTAGGCTATCATCGAAGACTCTGTATTTGTGTATCTTGTGTATGTGTTACTTATTAGATCGTAAAACTCTTGGTTTGCATAGGCACTTTTTGGCACTAAGATAAATAATATTAGAAAAATTGAAACTATTAATCTCTTCATAATTTCCTCCTGAGCCGTATAAGTTTAATTGTTTAGGATATTAGATTCTAACACTTCTTATATTGTGCGATCAAATTAGCTGTGATTGTGTAACTAATAATATATTTTAGCGGTGATAATTATTAATAAGTTATATAATTAAATTGTTATTTGACAAAAATTTTGGTTAATTTATTATAAATTTAACTTATTTTTTGTTTAAAAAAGCTTTTATAAAGATCTGATGCAGTCTACAAAAAAGGAGGAGGCATTTTTCTATAAAGAGGTGCGAGATCTGTAAAGGCTTATATGAAGGGGACATAAAATTTTCTATGAAGGGGGCTCTAAATTTGAAAAAATTTGTTTTTGTTTTTTTAGCTATATCATTTTTCATACTTATGGCACTTCCAGCTATGGCAGGACCATTCTCAGATGTACCAGCTAATTCTTGGGCATACAAAGCGGTGCAGGACTTAGCGGCAAAAGGTTTGGTCATTGGCTATGGGGAT
>JAJXTU010000102.1:1335-5334 GCA_021783475.1 bacterium | reverse complement strand
ATCTTAGATGTAAATAAAATTTTTTATAAATAGGAAATGTTTATATCTATTTATATATAAACATTTATGTTGTGTAAATAAATTAGGTTTATGGTTAAACATAAGGTTTAATAAGATTAATTCTCTTTAAAAATAGGAAAAAATTATAAAGTGGCCAAGGTATTCTATGACGAAAAATTGAGATATCATTTAAGAGATATAAAATTTTATTTTTAAATAAAATTGATATAGAATATTGTCATGAATTATTTTAACTATATACCCTTTTTAATAGCCTTTATTGGATTTCAAATTTTGGCTGTAGGTTCTATAAGGTCAAAAAACGTATTGACGTTGATCACTATCTATCTTGTTTTAAGCGCATTAAACTTCCTGCCAATGGTAGTTTTTTATATTTTAAACATACAAATTAACTTTATATATTTTATATTTTCTCTATTCGCACTTTCAATAATCGTAACCCAGTTTATCGAAAAGACTTCAATAAAAATTATTTTTATATACTTGATATGTCAAATCTTACTTGTATATCCAGCTTTTTCTTTTTTGTTTTCGCTAATTTTAAATCATTTCATCATTCATCAATCAGATCAGCTACTTTTTACTTTCTTGGTAGCTCTCTACTCGTCAATGTCGAGTCTATCCGTAAGCCAGCTTATAGGACCGCGCATAGGCAGATTTACAAAGGATGGAAGATCTATGGCAATACCTGGAAATAATATAATCTTTATTTATTTTGGATCTTTGATCTTCATATTTTCTACAATAATTTTTTTTCAAGAAAACAATCCAAACTGGATACAGTTTGTCTTTTCAAATTTCTCATTATCCATCATAGCTAGTTCGTTATCCTCTATCTTTATCGCAAAGAAAATAGATCCTTTGATATTAATATCGTCACTTTTTACATTTATGATTTTTACTGTTTCTGGCAGCTTAGTAGAGCCATTCTATTTAGTACTCGCTCTAACATTTCTAATATCGTTTATAAACATTTATGTTCAAAATAAGATTGAAGTGAAATTCTTATTTGATGACCCTCTTTTCCTTATAGTACCAGTTATAATAAGCTTATCTTCTCTGATAATAGTTTCTAGTATAGTAAATGGTTTTGGAATTTTCTTTGTTTTTATCTTATCTTCTGCTTATATATGGATATCAAATTTAATTATCATAAAACTAATAAATAAATTTTCAAATCTAAGATATTATCCTAACCAGGAAGAGGTTGGTTCAGATTTGTATGAAATAGGTTACGAAGCCTATCCAAAATTATTTAAGGATTTTTAATTTCCTTGGGGATATTTTTTGATTTTAAAATTATTTCAGATAGCTCTCCTACAGAAATTCTATTATTCATAGAGTAATCTTGCATTCTTTTATGAACTTCATTCTCACTTAATTTGGTTTGTTCAATTATAAATAGCTTAGCCCTATAAAGAGAGTTTTTAGCTTTTAGAGATTCCTCAAGGGAGCTATTTATTTCTTTTAATTTTTTTGCCTCATTGTATCTTTCATAAGCAAAAAGAATTGCGCTTTTTAGCTCGCCTATTCTATAGGGTTTCAATAAATACGAAAAAGCACCAATTTTTGATGCCCTCTCTATAAAGTCCTGATTGTTATAAGCAGTCAAAAAGACAATGGCTCCAAGGTCATCGTTTTTTAACCTCTCGGCCAATCTAAGGCCATCCAAATGAGGCATCATAATATCTATAATACTAACATCAGGTTTCAATCTTTTTATTTCACAGAGGGCCTCAGCACCGTCTTTTGCCTCACCAATAACCTTAAATCCTTCTTTATCTAGCTCTTCTTTCATATCCAATCTAATCAAAAACTCGTCATCTGCAATAAAAACCTTGATTGGATTTTTATTTTTGGAAGATTGCCTCATCTCGCTTGCCATAGCTCACCTCTTATGTAATATTTTAAAGCAAGACTATATAACAATTTTTGCAAAATAATTTCAAATAATGTGCCATTAATAGTAGGCATTCTTTTATAAGAGGCATTCAAACCGTCTACCAGGAGACTTTTTACAAGGTCGCTGCCATATCCCTTAGTAGATACTTCGGCTTTAAAATCTCCAAAATCAAGATATGTGATTCTAACAAGGTCAGTTTTATTTATTATTGAAATAAATATCTTTGATCTTTCGTCTGTTACAAAGGCATGTTTTATAGAGTTCTGTAGCAATTCGATCAACGCAAGTATTAATAGCAACATTTTCTGATATTCGCCTACAAGATCCCCATAGATAAATAATCTTTCTTTTCCAGAATTAACTAAAATCTTAAATAGGCTTTCTAATAATCCTCTAAGAGAGACCTCTTCTGAGACATTTATCAATTGTTCGTGAACCCTTGCAAGACATTCAAGCTTTATCGATATGTCTTCTATTAGCTCCTTATCAGACAATCTTCTTGACTTTATATTGACAATACTTTTGATAATTTGGAGATTATTTTTAATCATATGATGAATTTCCTTCATAGTATTTATCTGTTTTTCTTTTTCTATTTCAAGCTGTAAGTTTTTCGAAAGGTCTTTTACAATCACTATGAAATATTTCAAGATATTTTCTTTATAAAGTGGGAAGAAAGATAGCTGTGCCATAAAATTTTCATTTTTTAAAGTTTTTGAAAAAATAGTAGGATGCATAAATTTGTTTTTTGAGAAAAATTCTTTCCATGTATCACTTTTAGAAAATTCAGTAATGTTAGTAGCCTTGGTATAAATAAGCCTCGCATTAGATGATACGTAGAGCTCATTCGAATTTTCATCTAAAATAACAATTCCATCTTCAATTGAAATAGTGCTTGAAAAGAGATCTTTACACGGATTGGCGTTTAGGGAGCCAAGAATCAGAGTATTTTTAAAGTCATTAAATTGCTTAAAATTTGGTATATTTTTAACGTTGCATTTAAACATTATGTATGTATGATGATCTAAATAATAATACTCTTCGAAATATATGTGCCCTTTCTCTTTATAGAAAAAGGGTAATTTATAGTCTTTGTTTTGGTTTTTTTTTATAAAATCTAAAAATTTTTTTGATATTGTTGTATTTTCTTTATTAGACAATATCGGTTCAACACTATATTTATTCTTTTCTAAGATATTTACAAAAAAAACATCGGCGTTAAATATATTTGATATAAATTTAAATCGCCATTTCTCATCAGAGATCATAAATTCTTTATTTTCTTACCTTTTCCTAACTCTGTATTTATAGGAATATGACTTTTGCACAAAGGACAGTCTTCAGGGTTAAAAGACTGAAAATCAATGCTAAGAAGATTTTTCAAAAATGGAGAGCAAATAGCATCTGAGCTTACATTACCTCTATTGACCAGACAAGCGCTACCCTGAACTATTCCGTTGCAATCTCTAACTGTATCAATAACCTTTTTTATAGAAGACCCTGTAGTGAGTATGTCGTCAACAACTATAACTTTTTTGTTCTCTACAACCCTATCATAGCCACGCTTTAGGACTCTTTTTCCGCCCACTTCTTCAGAAAAAACAGAAAATATTTCAGAATTTTTCAAATTCGAGCTGTGATATGCAATCCACTGAGACATTATTACACCACCAATCGTCGGAGCGCAAATAACTTCAAAATCCACATCATTTATTAACCTTGAAATCTCCAGACAAAGCTCTGAAATTACTTTTGGCTTTATATATAGAGCATCTTTATTGATATACACTTCACCATGTTTGCCAGATGTATATAGAAAATGACCGTATACAATTGCATTATGTTTTTTAAGAAATTCTAAAATTTCATTGTTATCTTTCATTTATCAAACTCCTCAATAATAGATTTTAACGCATCAGATGAAGAATAGTTATTGTTTGGTTTCAATATAGGTCTTCCTACCACAATGTATGTCGCACCATTCAATTTTGCATCGTATGGCGTAGAAATTCTTTCCTGATCATCTTTAAGGCTCCAGGATGGCCTTATGCCTGGAACGACAAAAAAGCAATCTG
>JAJXTU010000102.1:0-1325 GCA_021783475.1 bacterium | reverse complement strand
TCACCATGAAACTGCTTGCGAAGGACGTCATGATCAACGTCATGCCCTGATGCCGGGAACGACAAAAAAGCAATCTGGAAATTCTTTTATCAATACTTTTAATTCAAGAGGGCTACAAACAAATCCTCTCAACCCAGATTTATAACCAATTTCTACAAATTTTTTCACTATATCTATAGTATCATCTAAATTATAAATTTTTTTGGCCTCTTCTTTGGAGAAACTTGTTAAAAGAGTGACGCCCAAAAGTTTTGTATTACCCTTAGGATTTACACTATTCAGAGCTTCTCTTATCATATTGGATCCGCCGCTAACATGAATGGTCAGCATGTCAATATCCAGAGCTGAAAGATTCTTGACCGCTTTAGCGACAGTATTTGGAATGTCATACAATTTCATATCTAAAAAAACTTTGCAGTCGTAAGACTTTACAATCCTTACTGATTCCTTCACACCAAGAGAGGTTAGCATCTGATAGCCTACTTTATACCATCTCGTAAGAGTAGAAAGCTCTTTAATTTTCTTATTAATTTCATCAAGGTCATCCAGGTCAAGTGCGACTATTACATTAGAGTCCAATTTATCACCATCCAATTATATTTGCTAATCTAAATTAAAAAAATAATAAATAATATAATATTTATCTTGATATCGACTTAAATATTTAGAAAATGCTTCCGAGTATGCCAATAGCTTTACCTAAAATACCACCTACTCCAGGAGGAGACTGTTTAGTTTTTCTTGTCTCAGTTGTAGAATTGGATGTGGGGTTAACTACGGGATGTACCGATTCGGTTGAATTAGAAGCAATATAATTTGATGTGGAGTGTTGCAAAATAGAGTCATTGATTAAAGCGATTCTTTGTTGATTCGAGAGAGTTTTGGTTGCATTTAGCCAATCTCTGTTTCCTTCTTCATTAAATATAGCGCTTAATACTATTTCTTGCTGTTCCAATGATAAGCTTGAAAAATTTGTATCTTCATTTATATGAAGACCAGATCTGTTACAATACATAATTACATCATTTAGATATCGAGAAGAATTATTTTCTTGAGGCGGCGCCCAAGTAAAAATAATATTTCTGATTGATTCGTTACCGCCGTTATAATAACCTGGTTTACGAATAATATTGTAATATGAAGCATATATACCACAATTTATATCTCTATAGCTATTGAATCCCCCGTAAACGGATCTTAGATTGCCTGGATTGTTCACGTCTGAATTGCCAACTATATCTGACTGAGTATCGCTATATCCTGTTCTTATGTTTTGAGTAGTAATAGAACTGTTTTGAATCCTTGTTATAGTAGAGGGTTTTAAA
>JAJXTU010000101.1 GCA_021783475.1 bacterium | reverse complement strand
TTCCGAGCTTGACGTGTGAGCCATTTGGAGATTACATTCTTGGTCCAAGTCATGTTTTGCCCACGTCTGGTAGCGCGCGATATTTTTCTGGAATAAACGTCTATGACTTTTTGAAGAGAGTAAATTTTTCGAAAATTAAGAATAAAAATTCTCTGAAAAGGCTGTTGAGCGCCTCTTTAATTGCAGAAGCAGAAGGTTTTAGTGCACATAAAAACGCAATGACTTGTAGGGACACTGATTAGAATATTCGCTTTGGTCAAAAATTTAAGGAGAGTGAAAGTGCTATGAAAGAGGATAAGACGTATGTAGAATATATCTATAATGGAAAAATTATCAAAGTAAGAAGAGATTGGGTTAAGATAAAAAAAGGGTCAAAACATCACAGAACATGGATGGAAGTAGTAGAATTTTCTAATGCAGTAGGAATGATTGCATTGCTGAATAGTGATGAAATATTATTGGTTGAACAATTTAGACATGCGCCTGGTAAAAAGCTGATAGAGATACCTGCTGGGAAATTGGAACCTGGAGAATCTCCCGAGGTCGGCGCTGTGAGAGAGCTTATTGAGGAAACAGGATATAAAGCTAATAAAGTAAAGAGGATTTTTTCTATGTATACAACCCCAGGGTTTACAGACGAATACATGCATATTGTAGTTTGTGAAGATCTTGAATATGTAGGAGTCAATCCTGATGATGATGAGATAATTAACGTCATTAAATTTAATATAAAAGACCTTGAAAAGATGGTCTTAGAGGGGAAGATTAGAGACGCCAAAACAGTGCTTGCAGTCCTTTATCTTACAAGAAGGCAATGAAGCTTTAAGTGCCTTTGTAAGCTATCTTTTTCTTATAAGGGGTTACTCTGATAATACCGTAAGCTCTTATAAAAGTGATGTGGAATTCTTTTTTAAATTTTTTTTAAATAAAATTCACACTAACAATGACATTGAAAACTTGTTGCTCCAATATTCAAATCAATTGTTTTCTGATAACTATAAAGGAACTTCTGTGGAGAGAAAGCTGGTTGCTATAAAGCAATTTTTTATATTTTCTTTTCAAGAAGGTCTTTATAAGGGTAAAATTCCTGAAATTATTTTGCCTAAGAGAGAAAAAAGACTTCCAACTTTTCTATCAAAAAGCAATATATCCAAAATTTTTGATTTTATATCCAGTTCAGACCTGTTTTCTGTTAGGGATTTATTTATTTTTAAGATGCTATATTTTACTGGGCTAAGAGTTTCAGAGCTTTTAAACTTGAAGATTGAAAATATTAATATCGAAAGAATGGATATAAGAGTTTTTGGAAAGGGTTCTAAAGAGAGAATTATTCCCTTTCATTATGAAATTTCAGGGTTGTTTAGCTCTTATTTGAATTATAGAAAAAGTCTTAATCCAAAGTGTGAGAACATTTTTGTTAACTCAAAAGGGAAACCTCTTTCAAGACAGTATGTGTGGAAGATGTGCAAAAAAATTGGAAGTTTCTTAAACTTAGACTTACATCCTCATATTTTTAGACACTCTCTTGCTACGCATCTTCTCTCAGGCGGAGCTAGCATTAAGATAATACAGGATTTGCTTGGACATGAATCTATTTCTACCACTCAAATATACACACATCTTATATATGAAGATCTTAAAAAAGAATATAGCAGAGCGTTTGAAAAATTCAACTCGGGCTTATTTTTTAGCAATACTTTATAATATTAATTAGATTTATCTACTAGTTTAAAGGAGGCTTAATTTGAGAAACTGCGCAGCAAGAGTTCCAGAACCTGTGAACGAACCAATCTATGAGTATAGAGTAGGAAGTAAAGAAAGAAGAGAGCTAAAAATAGCGTTGGAAGATATTGTTTCAAAAAAAGTAGAGATTCCATTAATTATTGGTGGCAAAGAGATTAAAACTGAGAGTAAAATGGAAATTAGATGCCCTCACCAACACAATGTTTTGTTGGGGCACTATTATCAGGCAGGAAAAGAAGAGGTAAAGTTAGCAATTGACTCTGTTATGGATGCCAAAAAGACTTGGTCAAAGGTTGACTTTCAAGAAAGAGCAGCAATTTTCTTAAGAGCAGCAGAGCTTCTAAGCACTAAGTATAGATTTATTATGAATGCCATAACTATGCTTTCAATCAGTAAGAATGCATTCCAGGCAGAGATAGATTGTGTGTGTGAGCTCATTGATTTTTTGAGATTTAATGCAAGTTTTGCACAAAAGATCTATGAAGATCAGCCCATTTCTCCTAAGGGTTTTTGGAACAGAATGCAATATAGACCCTTGGAGGGATTCGTTTTTGCTGTGCCGCCATTTAATTTTGTCTCCATTTCTGGAAATTTGCCAACTGCGCCAGCTATAATGGGGAATGTTTCTATCTGGAAACCTGCGTCTAGTGCAATTTATCCTTCATATATGTTTATGAAGATTTTGCAAGAGGCGGGACTTCCAGATGGGGTAATAAATTTTGTCCCTGGAAAAGGATCTACTATGGGCGATCTTATATTTTCGTCTAAGAGCTTCTCGGGCTTGCATTTTACAGGAAGTTATGACACCTTTAACTACATGTGGAAATTTATTGCAAATAATATGTCAAATTATATTACATATCCGAGGATAGTTGGAGAAACAGGAGGCAAAGATTTCATATTTGCTCATAGTTCTGCTAATACCAGTAGCCTAATTACTGCAATAGTTAGGGGTTCTTTTGAATATCAAGGTCAAAAGTGCTCTGCAGTTTCAAGGGTATACCTTCCAAAGTCAATGTTTAATAGTATTAAGGACGAATTATTGAATGAGTTAAGCAAGATAAAAATGGGTTCTCCTGAGGATTTTACTAATTTTGTGAATGCAGTTATCGATAGGGAGTCGTATGACAAAATAAAATCATACGTTGATTTTGTCAAAAATCAAAACGAAGCCAAAATATTTTTTGGTGGAAAATGCGATGACAGCGTTGGGTATTTTATAGAGCCTACAGTTGTCGTCACTGAAGATCCTCACTTTAAAACTATGGAGGAAGAGATTTTTGGGCCTGTGGTAACATTCTACCTTTATGATGATGAAAAGTTTGAAGAGACCCTACATCTCTGTGACAAGACAAGCATCTATGGTCTAACAGGGGCAATATTTGCTCAAGATAGAAGCGCTATAAACTCTGCAACTGAAATTCTTGAGTCAAGTGCTGGAAACTTCTATATCAACGATAAGCCTACAGGTGCTGTAGTTGGACAACAGCCATTTGGAGGAGCAAGGGCAAGCGGTACAAACGACAAGGCAGGTAGCTTGCTAAATCTTATTAGATGGACTAGTGCAAGGTCTGTCAAAGAAACATTTAACCCTCCAGAGCATATTCAATATCCATTTATGGAGGAAAAATAATGTTAAATAGCATATTTAATTTTTTGACTTCAAATACAATTGATTATGTTCCTGAGCAGATTATTGAAATATTCTCAAAAAAATATGTTTCTGGTCCCCTCCTATCAGACGCAATAAGAGTGGTTAGTGATTTAAATTCCAAGGGCATTATGGCTACCATAGATGTTTTAGGCGAGTCAGTAACAAATGAAGATCAGACTATATTTTTTAGAAATGAATGTATAAGAGTGCTTGAAGCAATTAAAAAAGAGTCCTTAGATGCGAATCTCTCTCTAAAACCTACTCAGATGGGATTAGCTATAAACAAAGCACTTTGTTACGAAAATATAAGAAAGATTGTTCAGAAAGCAAGTGATTTGGATAATTTTGTAAGAATTGACATGGAAGATTCATCCTTTACAACTGATACTTTGAAGATGTACAAGCTTTTAAGAGAAGAATTTCCTGGCCATGTTGGAACAGTTTTGCAGGCTTATCTAAGAAGGACAGCCGATGATATAGAATATCTTTCTGATAAGCCATTCAATATTAGACTTTGTAAGGGTATATACATAGAGCCATATAAACTTGCTTATAAAAGTCATGAATTAGTTAATGAAAATTACGTATATTGTCTTGAAAAATTATTTAAGAAAAAGGCTTATGTTGGCATTGCAACCCATGATGAAAAATTGGTATTTCATGCTATGAAATTAATCGAAAAATACAATTTGAATCCTGCTGAATATGAATTTCAAATGCTACTTGGGATTGGGGACGAATTAAGAGAGTTTATACTTTCTAAGAAAAACAGATTAAGAATTTATGTTCCATACGGTGAGCAATGGATATCTTATGTTAGAAGAAGGCTTAAGGAAAACCCAAATATTATTAAAACTGCATTGGGTATAAAGCTGTAGTATAAGGGTTTTTTATGTATTGTTAATCAAAGCGAAAATGTAATAAAATATAAGTTGTTGCAAATATTATCTTAGGGGGTGTTAATTTGTTTTTGAAGTACAAAAAGTTTCTGTTTTTAGCAGTATTCTTATTTGGGGTGGGTTTGTTATTGGCTGGGTGTTCTGGAACTCAGCAGAAGGCGGCAAGTTCTACAATCAAGATTGCAGTAGTAGGACCAATGACTGGAGCACAAGCAAAATATGGTGAGGATTGGAAGAATTCTACGCTTTTGGCTATTGACGAAATTAACGCAAAAGGAGGGATTAAAGGCAAGAAGTTAGAGGCAGTAGTATTTGATGATGCAGCAGATCCAAAACAAGCTGTATCCGTGGCACAAAAGATCGTCAGCGATCCAAGTATCATAGCAGTAATAGGACATGTAGATTCTGGATGTTCAATACCTGCATCTAAGATTTATGCACAAGCAAACATACCAATGTTAACTGTTTCTACCAATCCAGAATTAACGCAGCAAGGACTAAAGAATATTTTTAGAGTTGCTCCTACTGATAACGTTCAGGGGAGTTTCGCTGCAGAATTTTTGTTCAAAAAGGGATATAAAAATGTAGCAGTTCTCCAAGACAAGTCCGCATACGGTCAAGGAGTGGCTACCGAGTTTAAAAATAGTTTTGAAAAATTAGGCGGGAAAGTATTAGATTTTGAAGGAGTAGCTCAAGGAGAAAAAGATTTTTCTGCTATCCTGACAAAATTTAAAACTCTTAAGCCAGATATAATTTATTTTGGTGGATATTATCCTGAGGGCGCTCTTATAACAAAACAGATGAGGGATTTGGGTATGAAAATGCCATTGGTAGGGCCTGATGGTCTTTACGACCCTCAGTTCTTAAAGATTGCAGGGGACGCAGCCAATGGAGATATAATAACAAATATTGGATTAAACATTGAAAAAGATACAAATGCTAAAGATTTCTTAGCTGCCTATAAGGCAAAGTACGGAGAACCAGGAGCATATGGCATATTTGCCTATGAGGCTACCAAGATATTGGCTGCTGCTCTTGCACC